>DASTGR010000269.1:0-8464 GCA_035718885.1 Pseudolabrys sp.
CAGCGAGGCGAAGCGGCCGTCATGGCCGTAGGGACCGAGGTTCTTCGCGCCGCGCAGGCTCGGCACGGTCACCGGGTCGAACACGCCGTTGTCGGCCTTCGGGTTGAACAGCGCGCCGGTCGTATCGAACGTGCCCGGCCGCTTCGACAGGCCCGGGACGTAGAGCGCCGGATTGGCGGCGCCCTGCTGATGGCAGGAGTTGCAGGAGAGCCCTGCGTCGCGCGCCTTGCCGCCGAAGATCGCGCTCGACGAGAACAGCATGTCGCCGAGATTGAAAAGGTATGAGCGCCTGCCGCCGGCCGCCTCGAAGGCGAACCGTTCGGTCGGCCGATCGAGCAATTGCTCGTTGAGCTCGCTGCCCGCCGGCAGCGCGACGTCGGTGCTCACGACGGGCGTGGCGGATGCGGCCGCGGCTGCAAGCATTGCCGCGAGCGCCGCTGCGGCGAGCCGCGCGCTCACTTCTTCTCGTCCTTCTTCTCGCCGTCCTCGTCGCCGACCTTGAACGGCTTGAGGCCGAGCTTCGGCGCTGCCTGGAGCATCAGCGCCGCCAGTTCCTCGCCGGCGACATGGACCTTCCTGGCATCCATGCTCTTGATGTCCGCAGCCTTCACCAGCGTCTCGAGGTTCTCGATGCGCTCGTGAATGAGACCGGCGAGCTTGGGATCCTTCTTCTTCAGCGTGTCGGCGAACACAACCTTCCAGGCGACCTCGATGCCTTCGACGTTCTCCTGCATGTCGACGATCGAGGTGGCGGCAAACGGCGATTCCCCACCGCCCGACTTCTCCTCGCCAACCTCGTAGGCCAGGTTGGCCGTTCCCTCGAGCAGCTTCTGCGGCGCGAAGCCGAATTTCTTGTCGCCGACGCGCTTCTGGAACGTGTCCATGTTGACGAGCAGATCGGCGATCTGCTGGTCCAAGCCCTCGGTCTTTTTGGCCGAGAACAGTACGACCTCGATCGCGTGATAGCCGCTCTTGGCGTCCGGCCATGCGTCGATCAGCTTGTCGAGGTCGCCGAAATAGGTGCCGGTGACCGGCTCCATCGCCTCCCAGCCCTTGCGCGACGCAATCCAGGCCTTCTGCGCGGCCTCGAGGTTTCCCGCCTTCACCGCGCTCTGCATATCCTTCGCGCCGGCGATCGCCTTGCCAATGTGCTCGACCACGAACGGCTTGTACGATTTCACGCCCTCGGCCATCGACGCCGCCTGCGCCGCACCGGCCGTCAGGGCCAAGGCGCTTGCGATCAGCGCGCCGCGCGAGAATCGAAAGAATGACTGCATCGGTGTCTCCGTGCCTGAATTCATGGCGGCGGAGGATTCCCGGTGGAACCGTGCGCGTCAACAAAAATCGCAATGAAATCAATAACTTAGAATTGGTGTAAAGAAGAACTGCCAGTTTCGACTTGGTCCAATGTGAGGATCGCATCCAAGGCGTTGCGCGCGCATGCGAATGCGAGACGCGTTTCCGGCACGCGCCGAAACGCAAACAGCCGCCCGAACGGGCGGCTGAGCAAAACGGTGGACCGAATAACGATCAGTTCGGCGGATTGTCGTTCGACGGCGCCTTCGGCGCGGCCTTGGCGACGCCGACCATGGCCGGCCGCAGCACCCGCTCGCCGATCATGTAACCGGCCTGAACGACCTGCGCGACATGACCGGGGGGCACGTCTGCATCCGGCACTTCGTACACAGCCTGGTGCACGTTCGGATCGAACTTCTCGCCCTGCGGCGAGAACTTGCGTACGCCGTTCTTCTCCAGCGATTTGAGCAATTCGCGCTCGGTGAGCTCGACGCCTTCGATCAGCGATTTGGCATCGGCCTGCGCGCGCAATTCGGGACCGATCGCCTCGAGCGCGCGGTGCATGTTGTCGGCGACCGCCAGCACGTCGCGGGCAAAGGTGGCGACGCCGTACATGCGCGCATCGGCGACCTCGCGCTCGGTACGCCGGCGCAGGTTCTCCATCTCGGCGAGCGTGCGCAGCAGCTTGTCCTTGAACTCGGACGCCTCGCGCTTCGCCTCAGCGATCGGATCGGCGGCCTGCGCCTCCGGTGCGTCGGTCTTTGCCTCGGTATTCTCGGCCTGAGCGGTCGAATCCGTCATCGTGCTCGATCCATCCTCAATACTGGTCGGATGCCCGGCATATCAGGCCTCGCGGGCCAAAAATCAAGCACCGGACAGGAGCCGGCTGACCACCCGAGCGGTGTAGTCGACCATGGGGACGATGCGGGTGTAGTTCAGCCGGGTCGGCCCGATCACGCCGATGACCCCGACCACCCGCCCCTTGCTGTCGTGATAGGGCGCGGCGATGGTCGAGGAGCCGGACAACGAGAACAGGTTGTTCTCCGAGCCGATGAAGATTCGGACGCCCTCTGCGCGCTCGGCGCGGCCCAGGAGGTCGATGACGCCGCGCTTGGTCTCCAGCGCGTCGAACAACTGCCGCACCCGCTCCAGATCGTCGAGCGCATGCAGGTCTTCGAGCAAATTGGCGTGGCCGCGGACGATGAGCTTCCGCTCCTCGGCTTCGCCGCCCGACCAGCTCGCCAGGCCGTTCGAGATGATCTTCTGCGTCAGCTGGTCGACTTCCGCCTGGCCCTCGGCGACCGACTTCTCGATCTCGGTGCGGAGGTCGGCAATCGTCTTGCCGCGCAGCCGCGCGTTCAGAAAATTGCCGGCTTCGACCAGCGACGATGTCGGCAGGCCGGCCGGCACCGGCAGGACGCGGTTTTCGACCTGCCCGTCCTCGGCCACCATCACGACCAGCGCGCGTTCCGGTTCCAGCCGCACGAACTCGATGTGCTTCAGGCGCACGTTCGCTTTGGCGGTGAGGACGATACCGGCCGAGCGGGTCAGCCCGGACAGGGCCTGCGATGCCTCGGTCAAGACGTCCTCGACCGTCTTGCCCGAGCCGATGGCGGCGACCTGCGCATCGATGTTGCGGCGGTCCTGCTCCGACAGGTCGCCGACCTGCATCAGCGCGTCGACGAAGAAGCGCAGGCCAAGCTCGGTCGGCCGGCGGCCGGCGGAGGTATGCGGCGCGAAGACGAGGCCGAGATGCTCGAGGTCCGACATCACGTTCCGCACCGAAGCCGGCGACAAGGTCATCGGCAGGATGCGCGACAGGTTGCGCGAGCCGACCGGCTCGCCCGTCGTGAGGTAGCTCTCGACGATCGAACGGAAGATCTCGCGCGAGCGCTCGTTCAGCGCCGCGAGCGTGACCTGGGATGTGCCGATCGGAACGTCGTGGGACGCCAAGGGGTAACTCCTCGAACCTGCCACAGAATTGACCATTGTTACGGTCTTATTCAAGCGGCCTTGCCGGTTCCTGGCCGGGATGGCAGTTTGACCGGTACGGTCGCGGACAGATCACGGAATGGTGGCGTTGTTTACCAAAGGCTGGCGCAGGGCCCTCGGAGCGCTCGTTATCGCGCTCTACGCCGCGTGCGTCATGCTGCCGACCGCCGCCGTGGCCTCAACGCATGCGCCCGTGTCCGAACATTGTCTCGGTGAGCACCACCACAGCGTCGCCGAACATCAGCACACTGCCGACCGGACGCCTCACGCCCATGGCGTCGCCTCGCATGACGAACCGGCCGATCACGATCACGGCCGGCCCGAGAAATGCTGCGGCCTGTTCGGCGTCACCGCGCTCGCGCCCGGCTTCCAGGTCGTCGCGGTCGGGCGGACGCAAAGCGCCGACATGGCCATGCCCCGCGTCACGAGCCTGCTCGGCAGCAGCGGCGGCCGCATCGACCGTCCGCCACGAACTCTCCAGTCGCTGTGACGCACCGCTGACGCGGTGTCTGAGGGCGCTCGCGCGCCCGTCATCGACTGCTGAGGATTTGGAATGTCCACACCTGTAAGTGTGCGGCCGGCCGCGTTGCGTACCGCCGTCATGATCGTGGCCCTTGGTGCAGCGTTCTCTGCGTCGGGTTGCGCCGAGACCACAAAGCCCGCGATCGACGCGGCCGCGGCCGATGCGAATGTGCGCGTCGCGGCCGCCGGCTATCGCCCGGTGCTCGGCACCTATAGCGGTGCGCGTCCGGTCGAACCGGCGCCATGGAGCGGCGGGCCGAAGAAGGAGGGAGCGCAATGACGTTCCCCCGCCTTCTCGCTTCGCTCGGCGCGGCGCTGCTGACATCCGCCTGCGTCAGCTTTTCGCCCGACGGCGGCATGGACGTGCCGACGCGTCTCGCCAAGCACGAATTGAGGGGCGACGTCGTCCACGTCCGCAGTGAAGACGATACCGCGCGCGTCCGCGCGCATGTCGCGCGCCTCATCAAGAAGCCGCTCACGGCCGACGCCGCGGTGCAGATCGCGCTCTTGAACAATCGCGGCCTCCAGGCCGCCTACGACGAGCTCGGCATCGCCGAAGCGGTGCGTGTGCAGCAGTCACTGCCGCCGAACCCGACGATCCAGGTCACGCGCCTCGCCGGACCGGCGGAGACCGAGATCGACCGGCAGATCGTCGCCAGCATCGTTTCGCTCGCGACGCTGCCGGCACGCACCGAGATCGCCGCCGACCGTTTCCGCCAGGCGCAACTCGCCGCCGCTCTCGAAACCCTGCGCGTCGCCGCCGAAGCGCGCCGCAGCTACATCCGCGCCGTCGCCGCGCGCCGGCAGGTCGGCCTGCTCGAGCAGGCGAACGGCGCGGCTGCGACGACGACAGAGCTGACGAAGCGTCTCGGCGAGACCGGCGCCATGAACAAGCTCGACCAAGCGCGCGAACTCGCTTTCCACGCCGAGCTCACCACGCAACTTGCCAGTGCGCGGCAGCGCGCCGACGCCGAGCGCGAGCGCCTGATCCGTGCGCTCGGCCTGTGGGGCGGCGATCTCGCCTTCAAGCTGCCCGACCGCCTTCCAGCTGTGCCGGGCAAGCCGCGCGCGCTGCCGCAGGTCGAGCAGGACGCGGTCAGCCGCCGTGTCGATTTGCAAATGGCGCGCATGGACGCCGAGACTTTGGCGAAGTCCTACGGCCTCACCAAGGCGACGCGTTTCGTCAACGTGCTCGACGCCGGATATGCCGACAAGATCACCAGGAACAAGGACACCGGCGAGCGCGCCCACGACCGCGGCTTCACCGTCTCGCTTGAAGTGCCCCTGTTCGATTTCGGCGAAGGCAAGCTGCGCGAAGCGGAAGCAACCTATATGCAGGCGATCAATCGCCTCGCGGAAAAAGCGGTCAACGTCCGCTCCGAGGCGCGCGAGGCCTATCGCAATTACCGCGCGACCTACGACATCGCGCGGCATTACCAGAAAGACGTGCTGCCGCTGCGCAACACGATCTCCGACGAGATGATGCTGCGCTACGGCGCGATGCAGGTCGACGTCTTCGCCCTTCTCGCCGAGGCGCGGCAGAAGATCGCCGTCAACGGCGCGGCTGCCGATGCGCTGCGCGATTTCTGGCTGGCGAGTGCCGACCTTTCGGCGGTCGTGACCGGCGGCGGCGCGGGCGGCGGAAGCGAGTCAGCAAGCGTCGCCATGCCCGCGTCAGGCGCAAGCGGCCATTGAGGACCAACCCATGATCTCACGACGACATCTCATTGCCGGGTCCGCCATTCTCGCCGGCGCCGGCGCGGTCTCGGGTCGCGTTCAGGCCGCGGCGATCCCGGAAGCAGCGACGCAGACATCACCCACCATGCAGCCGCCGCTCGCGCCGTCGGGCGGGCCCGACTACCAGCCGGTCGTCACGCTCAATGGCTGGACCCTGCCATGGCGCATGAACGGCGACTGGAAGGAGTTTCATCTCGTCGCCGAGCCGGTCGTGCGCGAATTCGCGCCCGGCATGAAGGCGCATCTGTGGGGCTATAACGGCCAGTCGCCGGGGCCGACGCTCGAATGCGTCGAGGGCGACAAGGTGCGCATCTTCGTCACCAACAAGCTGCCCGAGCACACCACCGTGCACTGGCACGGCATGCTGGTGCCGAACGGCATGGACGGCGTCGGCGGCCTGACCCAGCCGCACATCAAGCCGGGACAGACCTTCGTCTATGAATTCGGGATCCGCAAAAGCGGCACGTTCATGTACCACCCGCACGCGGACGAGATGGTGCAGATGGCGATGGGCATGATGGGCTTCTTCGTCGTGCACCCGCGCGACCCGAAGCTCTTCCGCGTCGACCGCGATTTCGTCTTCCTGATGAGCACCTACGACATCGATCCCGGCAGCTATCTGCCGAAGGTCATGACCATGACCGACTTCAACATGTGGACGTGGAACAGCCGCGTCTTCCCCGGCATCGATCCGCTGGTGGTGCGGCAGGGCGACCGCGTGCGCGTGCGCATCGGCAACCTCACCATGACCAACCACCCGATCCACATGCACGGACCGCACTTCGAGGTGACGTGCACCGACGGCGGTTGGATCAAGGAGAGCGCGCGTATCCCCGAGGTCACGACCGACGTGCCCGTCGGCGCCATGCGCGCCTTCGAATTCGATGCGACCGACCCCGGCGACTGGGCCATTCATTGCCACAAATCGCATCACACGATGAACGCGATGGGCCATGACGTGAAGACCTTCATCGGCGTGCCGCAGAAAGACCTCACCAAGTCGCTGCGCAAGCTGATGCCCGACTACATGCCGATGGGTTCGGCCGGCATGGCCGAGATGGGCGAGATGGAAATGCCGATGCCGGACAACACGCTGCCGATGATGACCGGCTACGGCCAGTACGGGCCGATCGAGATGGGCGGCATGTTCTCGGTGGTGAAGGTGCGCGAGGGGCTAGCCCGCGACGACTACAAGGACCCCGGCCCCTACAAGCATCCGCCCGGCACCGTGGCGCATCTCATCGACGGCGACGGGCCCGAGGCGCCGCGCCGCGAAGGCACCGCGCCGTCGCGGCCGAACGAGATCGAAGTCAACGTGGTCAAGCCACGCAACAACCACAGCGGACACTGAACAAGGAGTATGGACTTGAAGAAACTGATTTCGGCTTTCGCCGCAGCAGCCTTGCTTGCCACCATTGGTCTCGCGGCCGCGCACGAGGGCGAGCATTTTTCCGCCGGCGTCCCCGGCAACGCCAAGAAGCCGGCGCGCACCGTCACGGTCGTCATGAGCGACGACGAAGGGGCCATGAAGTTCACGCCCGACCGTCTCGAGGTCAAAAAGGGCGAGCAGGTGCGCTTCGTCATCCAGAACAAGGGGGCGTTGAAGCACGAATTCATGCTGGCGAGCGTCAAGGACAACGACAAGCACGCCGAGATGATGAAGAAATTTCCCGACATGGAGCACGACGATCCGAACGCCAAGAGCGTTGATCCGGGCAAGACCGCGGAGATGGTCTGGCGCTTCACCAAGACCGGCACGTTCGAGTTCGCCTGCCTGATCCCCGGCCACCGCGAAGCCGGCATGCACGGCTCGGTCACCGTCAAGTAAGAAGGAGAACACCGATGAAGAAACTTGCCATCCTCGCCCTCGGCGGCGCGCTGCTGTTCAACGGCGCCGCCTTCGCGCAGGCCTTGACCGACGGCGTCGTACGCAAGGTCGACACGGCGACCAACAAGATCACGATCAAGCACGGCCCCATGAAGAAGTTCGACATGGAGGACGGCATGACCATGGTCTACGCCGTGAAAGACCCGGCCCTGCTCAAGTCGGTGAAGGCCGGCGACAAGATCAAGTTCGACGCCGACCACACCAACGGCCAGTACATCGTCACCAGGATCGAAAAGGCCAAATAAGCGGCCTTGCGGCGGCCGGGCGCGCTCCGTAAAAGGCGCGAGCCCCGGCGGCCGGCGCCGGGCTCCGAACACAGGAGTGCCGCATGCGGCCGAGCCGCCGACAGGTCGACGAACTGCGCCCGGTGTCGCTGGAGCGCGGCGTCGTGAAGTACGCCGAGGGCTCGTGCTTCGTGAAATTCGGCGACACCCATGTGCTGGTCACGGCGAGCCTCGAGGAGCGCCTGCCGCCCTGGCTCAAGGGCCAGGGCCGCGGCTGGGTCACCGCCGAATACGGCATGCTGCCGCGCGCCACCTCCGAGCGTACCCGCCGCGAGGCTTCCGCCGGCAAGCAGGGCGGCCGCACCGTCGAGATCCAGCGGCTGATCGGCCGCTCGCTGCGCTCCGTCGTCGACCTCGTCGCCATGGGCGAGCGCCAGATCACCATCGACTGCGACGTCATCCAGGCCGACGGCGGCACCCGCACCGCCTCGATCACCGGCGCCTGGGTCGCGCTGGCCGATTGCTTCGCCTGGATGAAGGCGCGCGACATGTTCAAGGCGCAAGGCAACGCCAGCCCGTTGCGCGACCACATCGCCGCGGTGTCGTGCGGCGTCTACAACAACACCGCCGTGCTCGACCTCGATTACGCCGAGGATTCGGAAGCCGAGACCGACGCCAATTTCGTCATGAGCGGCAACGGCAATATCGTCGAGATCCAGGCGACCGCCGAAAAGACGCCGTTCAGCGAGGACCAGTTCCTCGCGCTGCTGGGCCTGGCCCGCAAAGGCATCGGCAAGCTCGTTGA
>DASTGR010000270.1:0-10227 GCA_035718885.1 Pseudolabrys sp.
TAGCACTTGGCGGTCACGTCCTTGCGCAGCGCGCGCACGGTCTCGCGGGCAATGATCTTGCCGCCGATCGCGGCCTGGATCGGCACCTGAAACATGTGCGGCGGGATCAGTTCTTTCAATTTTTCCACCATGCCGCGGCCGCGCGCTTCCGCACGGGTTCGGTGCACGAGCATGGCGAGCGCGTCGACCGGCTCGTCATTGACCAGGATCGACATTTTGACCAGGTCGGCTTCGCGGTAATCGGTCAGGTGATAATCGAACGAGGCGTAGCCTTTCGACACCGACTTGAGCCGGTCGTAGAAGTCGAACACCACCTCGTTCAGCGGTAGCTCGTATTTCACCATCGCGCGGTTGCCGACGTAGGTCAGCTCCTTCTGCGAGCCGCGGCGGTCCTGGCAGAGCTTGAGCACTGCGCCGAGATAGTCGTCGGGCGTCAGAATGGTCGCCTCGATCCAGGGCTCCTCGATAGAGAGGATCTTCATCACGTCCGGCATGTCGACCGGATTGTGAATTTCGATCTGCGAGCCGTCGCGCAGGTTCATCTTGTAGATGACCGACGGCGCGGTCGCGATCAGGTCGAGGTTGAATTCGCGCTCCAGCCGCTCCTGGATGATCTCGAGGTGCAGGAGGCCGAGGAAGCCGCAGCGGAAGCCGAAGCCGAGCGCGGCCGAGGTTTCCATCTCGTAGGAAAAGCTGGCGTCGTTCAAGCGCAGCTTGCCCATCGCCGCGCGCAAATCCTCGAACTGCGCGGCGTCGACGGGGAACAGGCCGCAGAACACGACCGGGATCGCCGGCTGGAAACCCGGCAGCGGCGTGTCGACCGGCTTCCTGTCGTCGGTGATGGTGTCACCGACGCGCGTGTCCGCCACTTCCTTGATCGAGGCGGTGAGCATGCCGATCTCGCCGGGGCCGAGTTCGTCGACCATCGTCAGCTTCGGCTTGAACACGCCGGTGCGGTCGACGTCATAGGCCGCGTTGGTGCCCATCATGCGGATGCGCTGGCCCTTCTTCAGGGTGCCGTCGATGATGCGCACGAGCACGACGACGCCGAGATAGACGTCGTACCAAGAGTCGACCAGCAGCGCCTTCAGCGTCGCATCCTTGTCGCCCTTCGGCGGCGGCAGGCGCGTGACGATGGCTTCGAGCACCTGATCGACGTTGAGCCCGGTCTTGGCCGAGATGCCGATCGCGTCGGAGGCGTCGAGTCCGATGACGTCCTCGATCTGCTGCTTGATCTTCTCCGGCTCGGCCGCGGGCAGGTCGACCTTGTTCAGAACGGGCACGATCTCATGGCCGGCGTCGAGCGCGTGATAGACGTTGGCGAGCGTCTGCGCCTCGACGCCCTGCGAGGCGTCGACCACCAGCAGCGAGCCCTCGCAGGCGGCGAGCGAGCGGTTGACCTCGTAGGCAAAGTCGACGTGGCCGGGGGTGTCGATCAGGTTGAGGATGTAATCCTTGCCGTCCCGGGCGCGGTAGTTCAGGCGCACCGTCTGCGCCTTGATGGTGATGCCGCGCTCGCGCTCGATGTCCATCGAATCGAGCACCTGTTCCTTGCCGGCCATTTCGCGCGCGTCGAGGCCGCCGGTGAGCTGGATCAGCCGGTCGGCCAGCGTCGACTTGCCGTGGTCGATGTGCGCGACGATGGAGAAATTGCGGATGTTTTCGATCGGAACGGACGTCATGGGGCGCGAGATAACACTGGGGCAGGGGGTTCACAAGCAGGCCGGAGGCGTCCCTCCCGCGCTGACTTGTCTCTGCTGCAACGGGTTTGGCGCTCGTCATTGTGCCCTCTCCCTCGTGGGAGAGGGCAGCCGCAGCAGGTCCGCCAGAAAGAGCGGGTGAGGGGGATAGGCCCCCTCTCCCGCCAGAATGGGTGGTGAGTCTCTCAATGCCCTCTCCCACGAGGGGAGAGGGCACAGCGACAGGCCCCTCACTTCTTTCGAGTTCGGTTGGACGACCCCCGCTCCCCCATGCCAAAAGCCCTGCCATGTCCGCTCGCGCCAACCGCCTCTTCCGCCTGCACGCCGCGCTGACCGATCCGGCGCGGGCGGACCGCACGGTTCTCGTGCTACTCGCGGTCTACTGCGTGGTGTGGACCGCGTACGGCACGATGGCCAAGGCGCCGCAGGGCCTGCATCCGGACATGACCGAGATCGTCGCCTGGTCGCGCGACCTTGCGCTCGGCTACCTCAAGCACCCGCCGTTCGCGGCCTGGCTCGCCGCGGGCTGGTTCGAGCTCATGCCGATGGCGGAGTGGTCCTACTACGCGCTGGCCATGCTGATGCCCGTCGCGGCGCTGTGGATCGCGTGGCGGCTGATGGGCGACTATCTCGACGCCGAAAAGCGCGTCGCGGGCCTCGCGCTGCTGACGCTCATTCCGTTCTTCAACTTCCATGCGCTCAAATACAACGTCAACACGGTGCTGCTGCCGCTCTGGGCGGCCACGACGCTCTGGTTCCTGCGGTCCTACCGCACGCGCGACATGCTCGACGCGACGTTCGCCGGCGCGGCCGCCGCGCTGGCCATGTACGGCAAGTATTGGTCGGTGTTCCTGCTCGTCGGGCTCGTCGTCGCTGCGTTGATCGACCGCCGCCGCCGCGAATATTTTCGCTCGCCGGCGCCGTGGGTCACGGTCGGCGTCGGCCTTTTGGTGCTCGCGCCGCATCTGAAATGGCTGTTCGAAAGCCACTTCGCGCCCTTCGACTATGCGATGACCGTCCACGGCGAGAAGTCGCTCGCCATCGCCGCGACCAGCGCGCTCGGCTATCTCGCCGGCTCGCTCGGCTACGTCGCGCTGCCGCTCATCATCGTCGCGGCCATTGCCCGGCTTCCGTCCGTGCTCGCCGACGCTGCGTGGCCGCAGGACGGCGATCGCCGCCTCGCCGCCGCCGCGTTCTGGGCGCCGCTGCTGCTGCCCGTCGTCGCGGCTCTTGCCGGCAAGACCGAGATTACCTCGCTGTGGTCCATGTCGGCGTGGACGTTGCTTCCGGTCGTGCTGCTGTCTCCATCTGCGCTCCATCTCCGCCCGGTCGATACCCGGCGGCTGCTCGGTCTCGCCATCGCGCTGCCCCTCGTCATGCTCGTCGCATCGCCGGCCATTGCCTGGTTCACTCGCGACAAGGCGCAGCCGGCCGAGGCGCAAGGCAGGTTGCTGGCGCAGGAAGTCGACCGCGACTGGAGGAACCTCACGCCGGAGCCGCTGCGATTCGTGGGCGGCGAGGCGGACCTGGCCTATGCCGTCGTCACCTGGAGCGCCGATCGGCCGCGCGCGCTCACCGACATGCCGATGCCGCCAGCGACCGTGCTGCGGCGCGCGGGCCGTGCGATCGTCTGCTTTGCCGAGGACAAAGGCTGCAAGTCGAAGGCCGCTGAACTCGCCGCCGTGACGCCCGGCAGCCGCGTGGTCGAAAGCACGATCGTGCGCGGCTTCTTCCGGAGCCTGGGCAGGCCGCAGGGCTATACGATCACGCTGATCCCGCCGGTGCGCTGATCAGAACGGCTGAAACGTCGCCAGCAGATAGAACGCCGCGCCGCACCACATGGCGGTCGCCCACCAACTCACGAAGTCTTGCGTGTTGTCTGCGGCCGGACGAGCGGCCGCGCGGGAAATTGTCTTCCGCATCGCGCCCTCCAAATTTCGGATGGGAAACATAGAACGCGGCGCAAAGTTCCAATTGTTGATCGGGGTCAAAAGCGGCCCTCCGGTTGAATACGGAGGGCTTTGCGCCCGAACCGGCGCAGGGGATTGGGGCTTGCATTTGTCCGGACGAATTCGGAGCATGTCTGCGGGCGCGACGAGTGGCAGCAAGGATGCCGACGATGCGAATCGTGACACTGGCATGGACGATTCTGTGGGCGCTGACGGCGTGGGCGCCGCAGGCAAGTCATGCCGAGGAGGCGTACCCGAGTAAGCCGATCAAGATGATCGTGCCCTTTCCGGCCGGCGGCGCCGCCGACGTCCTGGTGCGCATCCTGACGCAGGCCATGTCGCAGGACCTCGGCCAGCCTTTCGTCGTCGTCAATCACCCCGGTGCCGGCGGCTCGCTTGCCTTCGAGCAGGTCGCACGCTCCGCGCCCGATGGTTATACCCTGACGTGGACCTCCGTCGGCTTTCCGGTGATGGCCGCGACCTTGCATGATCTCTCTTTCAATCCGGCCACCGATTTCACCCATATCGCCGAGGTCGCATCCAATCCGTTCATCCTGGTCGTCAATCCGAAAGTACCGGCGAAGAGCGTGGCGGAACTGATCGCGCTCGCGAAAGCCAAGCCGGGAAGCATCAACCTTGCGCATAACGGCTCCGGGACACTGACGAAGCTGGCAATCAGCCTGTTGCGGCTGCAAACCGGCATCAATGTCGTCGACGTCGGTTATCGCGGCGACAATTTCTCCATTGCCGACGTGATCGCTGGCCGCGTGCAGGGCATGTTCTCGAACAGCCCCGTGGCGCTGCCGCACATGGCGGCGGGGCAGCTCCGCGGGCTCGCGGTCACGTCCGCAAAGCGTTCGCCGGCGGCGCCCGATCTGCCGACCATGATCGAGGCGGGCGTACCGGACTTCGACGTCGTGGTCTGGCACGGAATCAGCGGGCCGGCCGGCATGCCGCGTCCGGTCGTCGACCGCATCAACGCGGCGGTAAACAAGGCGCTCGCCGATCCGGACGTCGTCGCGCGTGAAAAGAAGCTCGGCGTCGAGCCGATCGGCGGCACGCCCGAGCAGTACCAGAACCTCGTGAAGCAGCAGCTCGTGTTCTGGGATTCCATCGCCAAACGCGCGCAAGCGGCCGGCAAGTAGCCAAAAGAAGAATTCGGAATTCGATCATGAACGTAGCACAAAGCACCGACACGTCGGTCGCCGACGCCTATCTCGCGCTCCTGTCGGCGCGCGGCGTCGACTATTTCTTCGGCAATGCCGGGACCGACTTTCCGCCGATCATCGAGGCCTTCGCCAAGGCCGCCGCGCATGGCCACAAGGTGCCGACGCCCGTCGTGGTGCCGCACGAGAGCGTCGCCGTCGCCATGGCGCACGGCTACTACCAGATGACGGGGCGGGCGCAGGCCGTCATGGTGCACGTGCACGTCGGCACCGCCAACGCCATCTGCAACATCATCAATGCCGCGGACCAGAAGGTGCCGATCCTGTTCACCGCTGGCCGCACACCCGTGCACGAGGAAGGGCCGGCCGGCGCACGCAACCGCGTGATCCACTGGGCGCAGGAGATGTACGACCAGGCGGGCATGCTGCGCATGCACGTCAAATGGGACTACGAGTTGCGTTCGGCGGCGCAGCTGCGCACTGTGGTCGACCGCGCATTCCAGATGGCGATGAGCGAGCCGCGCGGGCCGGTCTATCTGACGCTGCCGCGCGAGGCGATTGCGGCGCCGTTCGACGGCGCGATCGATCGCGCGCCGAGCCGATTGCGGCCGGCACCGGCGTCGCTGCCGCATCCCGACGAGATCGCCCGCGCCGCCGCCATGATCGCGCGTGCGAAGACTCCGCTGATCGTCACCGCGGATGTCGGCCGGCATCCGGCATCGGTGCCGGCGCTCGAAGCCTTCGCCGAGCGATTCGCCATTCCGGTCGTGCAGCATCACCCGCGTTTCCACAACATCGGTTTCGACCACCCGATGTATCTCGGTGCGCTGCCGGGCGCGCTGCTCAAGGAGGCCGATCTTGTTCTTGCTGTCGAGTGCGACGTGCCGTGGCTGCCAAGCCTCGAGCAGCCGCAGGCCGGCGCGAACGTGATCCAGCTCGCGCTCGATCCGGTTTTCGCCCGCGAGCCGATCCGCGGATTTGCCGCCGACGCCGTACTCACGGGCACCGCAGAGCATGCCCTGCCGCGGCTCGCCGCGGCCTTGGAGGCGGAGATCGATCCGGCATCGATCGCGCCACGACGCGAACGCCTTGCCGAACGCCGCGCCGCGTTCGTGCGCGGGCTGGACGCCAGGCTCGAGGCCGGAAAGGCGCGCCGGCCGATCGATGTCGGCTGGGCGACGCGGTGCATCGCCGAACGCTGCGGCGGCGATGCCATCTACGTCGGCGAGAGTGCGTTCGAGCCCGACCAGGCGCGGCTCAACCGTCCGGGAAGCTTCTTCCGGCTGACTCCGGCCGGCGGTCTCGGTTGGGGGTTGGGCGCCGCACTCGGCACGAAGCTCGCCTGTCGCGACAGACTCGTGGTGGCTCCGCTCGGCGACGGCGCCTACATCTTCAACAATCCGGTCGCGGCGCACTACGTGTCGCAGGCGGAGAACCTGCCGATCCTCGCAATCGTGTTCAACAATGGCGGCTGGGAAGCCGTGCGCCGCGCCAACCGTTCGATGTATCCGCAGGGCCTTACAGTTCAGAGCAACCGGCAGCCGCTCAGCGATTTCACGATCGACAATCCGTTCGAGAAGATCGTCGAGACCTATGGCGGCTACGGCGTGCGCGTCGAGGATCCGGCCGACCTGCCGAAGGCGCTCGACGATGCGCTGCACGCTGTGCAGGTCGAAGGCCGGCAGGCGCTCATCAATCTGATCACGGCCGGCGGCTGACGGCAGCAAAGAATAAAACAAAAGGCCGGGCGTGAGCCCGGCCTTTCGCGTTCGGCGCTGCGCGCCGCTCAGTACCGGTAGTGGTTGCTCTTGAACGGGCCTTGCTGCGAGACGCCGATGTAGTCGGCCTGGTCCTTGCGCAGTTCGGTCAGCTTCACGCCGATCTTGGCTAGGTGCAGGCGCGCCACCTTCTCGTCGAGCGACTTCGGCAGCACGTAGACTTCCTTCTTGTACCTGCCGTCCTTGTTGTTGGCGTAGAGCTCGATCTGCGCCAGCGTCTGGTTGGTGAACGACGCCGACATGACGAACGACGGATGTCCCATGGCGTTGCCGAGGTTCACCAGGCGGCCTTCGGAGAGCATGATGATGCGGTGGCCGTCGGGGAAGGTGATCTCGTCGACCTGCGGCTTGATGTTGGTCCACTTCAGATTCCGCAGCGAGGCGATCTGAATCTCGTTGTCGAAGTGGCCGATGTTGCACACGATCGCGCGGTCCTTCATCTTGCGCATGTGCTCGATCGTGATGATGTCCTTGTTGCCGGTGGCGGTGACGAATATGTCGGCGCGGGGCGCGGCGTCTTCCATGGTCACGACCTCGTAGCCTTCCATCGCCGCCTGGAGCGCGCAGATCGGATCGATCTCGGACACCATGACGCGGCAGCCGGCCTGGCGCAGCGAGGCGGCCGAGCCCTTGCCGACGTCGCCGAAGCCCGCGACCATCGCCACCTTGCCCGACATCATCACGTCGGTGCCGCGGCGGATGCCGTCGACCAGCGATTCACGGCAGCCGTAGAGGTTGTCGAACTTCGACTTGGTGACCGAGTCGTTGACGTTGATCGCCGGCCACAGGAGCTTGCCGGCCTTCTGCATGTCGTAGAGCCGGTGCACGCCGGTGGTGGTCTCTTCCGAGACGCCCTTGATGCTCTTGGCGATCTCGCCGAAGTAGCCCTTCGGCTTTTCCTTGAGCTGCTTCTTGAGCAGCGCGAAGAACACCTCTTCCTCTTCCGAGCCCGGCTTGTCGAGGAAGGCGGTGTCGCCGTTCTCGGCGCGCACGCCGAGGTGCACGTACATGGTGGCGTCGCCGCCGTCATCGAGGATCATGTTCGGGTAGCCGCCGCCGTGCCAGTCGAACAGCTTGGCGGTGTAGTCCCAGTAATCCTTGAGCGTCTCGCCCTTCACCGCGAACACCGGCACGCCGGCGGCGGCGATCGCCGCGGCGGCATGGTCCTGCGTCGAATAGATGTTGCAAGACACCCAGCGCACGTCGGCGCCGAGCGCAGTCAGCGTCTCGATCAGAACGCCCGTCTGGATGGTCATGTGCAGCGAGCCGGCGATGCGCGCGCCCTTGAGCGGCTGCTTCGGGCCGTACTCTTCGCGGGTCGCCATCAGGCCGGGCATCTCGGTCTCGGCGAGCGACAGCTCCTTGCGGCCGAAATCGGCGAGGCCGATGTCCTTGACGATGTATTCCTTGGCGACGGGCATAGCGGTCCTTCCGACAGGCTTGGGGTTCTTGGGTCGGGGGTGCCTATAACAGCCCCTGCCGGGGCCCGCAATGCATATATAAGGATTTCTTTATATGGATTTTGGACGCTAGTTTGGCCCTATGACCGCCGTCCAGGATTTTTCCGCCCGTGACTTGAGCGGGATAGACGTCCCGCTGGCACAGTTCCGCGGTCGGGTGCTGCTGGTCGTGAATACGGCGAGCCGATGCGGCTTCACGCCGCAATATGCGGGGCTGGAGCGCCTGCACGAAGACCTGTCCCCGCGCGGCTTCGAGGTGCTCGGCTTTCCCTGCAACCAGTTCGGAGCGCAGGAGCCTGGCGAGGCCGCCGAAATCGCTCAGTTCTGCGAGACGACGTTCGGTGTCCGCTTCCCCGTGTTTGCAAAGGTGGAGGTGAACGGGCCGGGCGCGCATCCGTTTTTCCAATGGCTGAAGCGCGAGGCCAAGGGCCTGCTCGGCAGCCAGCGGATCAAATGGAATTTCACGAAGTTCCTGATCGACCGGGATGGCCGTGTCGTTCGCCGCTTCGCTCCGAACGCGACACCGGAATCGATCAGGCCGGATATCGAGCGGCTGTTGTAGACGCCGCTATTCCTCTTCGCCGAAGCGGTTCGAAACCAAGCCGGCCAAAGCTTCCATGGCGGCGGCGGCGTCGTTGCCGGAACAGACGATGCGGATCGTCGTGCCGGGGCTGGCCGCGAGCATCATCAGGCCCATGATCGAGGTTCCGCCGACGGTCTCGCCGTGGCGGGTGACCGTGATCTGGGCGTCGAACTGCTCGGCCATTTGCACGAATTTCGCCGAGGCGCGGGCGTGCAGGCCCTTTTTGTTGACGATCTGGACGTCACGGACAATCGCGCCGTCCGGGCTAGCGGCTGCGTCGGCGCCGTCGCTCATTTGCCGGTCAGGACGCGGCTCGCGATCGTGCAGTACTTGCGGCCGGCTTCCTGCGCGGCTGCGACCGCGGCTTCGAGGGGGCAAGTCTCGCGCACTTTGGCGAGCTTGATCAGCATGGGCAGGTTGATGCCCGCCAACACCTCGACTTTGGGCTGGCTCATCACCGAAATGGCGAGATTCGACGGGGTGCCGCCAAACATGTCGGTCAGGATGGCGACGCCGGAGCCGCTGTCGACGCGCTTGACCGCCTCGAGGATGCTCTTGCGGCACTGCTCGACATCGTCGTCGGGGCCGATGGTGATGGCTTCGATCTGCTGCTGCGGGCCGACCACATGTTCCAAGGCCGAGCGAAACTCGGTGGCGAGCCGCCCGTGGGTCACTAATACGAGGCCGATCATTCCGAACTCCCCGTGGGCGCGTTGTTGCGCCGCACGAAAGGCCGCACATTCAGGCTCATTCGGAGCCCCAATGCAAGGGCCGTCCTCGCTATGTAGGCGCTGTGCTGCGCTGCGGAAAGTCGGGGCCAAAGGGAGGCTCGAAGGTCCGTTTCGGCGAGGCTTAGCTCTACGCCCGGTATGGTTAATTATTCTTAACTTCGCGGGCGACCGGGGTAGCCCAGGTCCGGGGGCGAGGTCAATCGCCGGCCGCCGCCGTGTGGATCATAGCTAGGAGCGCGGGGAGGGCGGGGTGAGAGGGCGCGACCGCCAGTCGCGGCAAAGTGACCCCAAGGATTTCGGTCTTGAGAGCCTCGCGGGGCGGCAGGCGGTCGGCGTCGGACGCGTCGAGATCGACGACGAGACCCACGACGGCGCAGGACTCATGTGGCAGGCGGCGAATGCCGAGGCTGCGGATCTCCAGCATCCCGGCGAGTTCCGGGGCGGGACGGACGACAATGCGGCCGTGACGCGCTTCGACGAAGGCGCGGTCGTCGGCGACAAGGCGCGCGAAGGGGATTTGCGCCGGTGCGGCATTGATCAGTTGCCAGGCGAGCTGCGATTTGCCCGCGCCCGATGCGCCGCGGATCAGCACAGCATGCGCGCCGATCAGCACGGCCGAGGCGTGGATGGTGCTCATGCTCCGCTCATTCCCGCGAAGGCGGGAATCCAGCACTGAGGCTCAATGGTGTTCAGATCGCGATCTCTTCCCACAGGTCCCACCATTCCGGGTTGCTGCTTTCGATCTCTCGCAGCTTCCAATTTCTGTTCCACTTCTTCATCTGCCGCTCACGGGAGAATGCCGACGCGCGTGTGCTGTGCTCCTCGAACCAGACCAGATTTCTCACGCTGTAAGCTTTCGT
>DASTGR010000271.1:0-4346 GCA_035718885.1 Pseudolabrys sp.
CTGCCGGCCTTCGGCGCCGTCAGGCCGGAGCACTTTCGCCCGGCCTTCGACGCGGCGCTGGCCGCGCATCGCGCGGAGATCGACGCGATCGCCGGAGGCAAGGACGAGCCGACCTTCGCCAACACGATCGAGGCGCTGGAGAAGAGCGGCCGCGCGCTGGAGCGCGTCGCCAACGTGTTCTTCGTGCTGGCCGGCGCCGACACCGGCGACGCGCTCGAGGCGGTCGAGCGCGACGTGTCGCCGCTGCTGGCGCGGCATTCCAACGCGCTCTATCTCAACCGCGCGCTCTACGCCCGCATCGCCGATCTCTACGCCCGCCGCGACACGCTCGGCCTCGACGCCGAGCAGGCGCGCGTGCTCGACCGCTATCACACCCGGTTCGTGCGCGCCGGCGCCGCGCTGGATCAGGCGCAGCAGGATCGCCTCGCCGTCATCAACGAGCGGCTGGCCAGCCTCGGCACACAGTTCGGACAGAACGTGCTCGCCGACGAGAAATCCTATGCGCTCATTCTGGAGGAGGCCGACCTTGCCGGCCTGCCGGATTTCGCCCGCGACGCTGCGCGAGCCGCGGCCGAGGACCGCGGCCATCCCGGCAAATACGCGATCACGCTGGCCCGCTCATCGGCGGAAACCTTCCTCCAGTTTTCCTCGCGCCGCGACCTGCGTGAGAAGCTGTTCAGCGCCTTCATCAAGCGCGGCGAGAACGGCGGCGCGACCGACAATCGCGTCACGATCGCCGAGACCGTGCGCTTGCGCGCCGAGCGCGCCGCGTTGCTCGGCTTCAAGTCGTTCGCCGATTACCGCCTCGACGACCAGATGGCCAGGACTCCGGCCGCCGCGCGCAAGCTCCTGGAAGAGGTGTGGACGCGGGCGCGGGCCCGCGCGCTCGCCGACCGCGACGACCTCCAGAAGATCATCGCCGAGGAGGGCGGCAACTTCGCGCTGGCGCCGTGGGACTGGCGTTACTACGCCGAGAAGCTGCGCAAGGCGCGGTACGATCTCGACGAGTCCGAGATCAAGCCGTATTTCGAGCTCGATCGCATGATCGCCGCCGCCTTCGACACGGCCGGGCGGCTGTTTGGGCTCTCCTTCACGCCGGTCGACGTGCCGCTCTATCACCCTGACGCCCGCGCCTGGGAGGTGAAGGACAAGTCCGGCGCGCATGTCGGCCTGTTCATCGGCGACTACTTCGCCCGCGCCTCCAAGCACTCCGGCGCCTGGATGACCTCGCTGCGCGACCAGGAGAAGCTGACCGGCAACATCACGCCGATCATCATCAACGTCTGCAATTTCTCGAAGCCCGCGGCCGGCGAGCCGGCGCTGCTGTCGTTCGACGATGCGCGCACCTTGTTCCACGAGTTCGGCCACGCGCTGCATGGGCTCCTGTCGAACGTCACCTATCCGCTGCTGGCCGGCACATCGGTACCGAGCGACTTCGTCGAGCTGCCGTCGCAGCTTTACGAGCATTGGCTCGAAGTGCCGGAGATATTGCAGAAATACGCGCGCCACGCCCGCACCGGCGAGGCGATGCCGCAGGATCTGCTCGATCGCGTGCTGGCGACCCGCACCTTCAACCAGGGCTTCGCGCTGGTCGAATACACGTCCTGCGCCATCCTCGATCTCGACGTGCACGCGCTGCCGCAATCCGGCAGGCTCGATGTCGACGACTTCGAGAAGGCTGCGCTCGAGCGCATCCACATGCCGGCCGAGCTCGTCATGCGGCACCGGCTGCCGCACTTCCAGCATCTGTTCTCGGGCGGCGGCTATGCCGCGGCCTATTACTCCTACATGTGGTCGGAGGTGCTCGACGCCGACGCCTTCGCCGCGTTCGAGGAGACCGGCAACGTCTTCGATCCGAAGACGGCGCAGCGGTTGCGCGACTACATCTATTCCGCCGGCAATCTGCGCGACCCGGGCGAAGCCTACAAAGCCTTCCGCGGACGCCTGCCGACCGTCGACGCGCTCCTGAAGAAGCGCGGCATTGATCAGGCGGCGTAGTCAGGCGCTTGCGCGCGTGAACACCACTTCCGCCGTCATCAGATCAAGATGGCCGCCGCCGGCGTTCTTGAAGAAGGTAATGTCGTCGGCTGCCGCGCGGCCCGCGATCCTGCCCGGAGCGAGATCATAGAGGTCACCGCGCACGTCGCTCTCCTTGATCGCGCCGCTCGCGATCGGCGACAGGATGTCGCCGACGCCGTGGAAGGCCGACTCGCGCCGGTCCACGAACACCAGCGAACGCTGCGCGCAGTTGTCGTCCGCCTCGCGGGTCTGCGGCGTGTAGCCGCCGACGAGATCGAGATGCGCGCCGGCTTTCAGGTTCGCGCCCTTGATCAGCGGCGCGTGCGAGCGCGTGCAGCACGAGATCAGGTCGGCTTCGCGCGTCGCCGCGTCGAGATCGTTGACAGTCTCGGCGGCGATGCCTTGCCCGCGCAGGGACGCGGCGAGCCGTCCGGCGCGCGTCGCCGTGCGATTCCAGATGAGCACTTTCTTGAGCGACGGCCGCACCGCGCGGTGCGCGGCGACGAGCCGCGGCGCCATCTCGCCAGCGCCGACGACCAGCATCGTCGTCGGATCGGACCGTGACAGAAGCTTCGCGCCAAGCGCGGAGTCGGCAGCAGTCCGCCAGTAGGTCAACTCGGTGCCGTCGATCACGCAGAGCGGCCGGCCGTCGGTGCCGTCGAACAGCGCCACGACGGCCTGCACGGCGGGCAGGGGGCCGCGTGCTGGATTGTCGGGAAAGCTGGTAATCAGCTTGCTCGCCATGTAACGGCCGGTGTCGACTGCATTGCGGATGAAGTAGAGCGCGCTGTCCGACCCCATGAACGTGTCCTGCGCCTCCATGCGCGGGCGGCGGTGGGCGGCCTCCAGCGCGTCCACAAGCAGCGGGAAGGTGAGCAGGCGGCGGACCTCCGCCGCATCGATCATGCGCATGAATGAGCCTCGACCAGTGCGGTGTTCATGCTATCACGCGGCGGACAGGGGTTGAGAAGCATGGACCTGCACACATCGGGCCACCGCAAGGGTGTCGTCTGCGCGCCGCACGCTTTGGCCGCCGAGGACGGCCGGGTCATTCTCGCCGAGGGCGGCAACGCCATCGAGGCGATGCTGGCCATGGCGGCGTCGATCGCCGCCGTCTATCCGCACATGAATCATATTGGCGGCGACGGCTTCTGGCTCATCCGCGAACCGAACGGCCGCGTGCGCGCGCTGATGGGGGCGGGGCGCGCCGGCTCGAAGGCAAATGTGCGCTTCTATCGCGACGCCGGCTTCGACGAGATCCCGTCGCGCGGGCCGTTCGCCGCGCTGACCGTGCCGGGCGCGGTGGCCGCCTGGGCACTGGCTTTGGATGCGGCGAAGGCCCATGGCGGCAAGATGCCGCTCGACCTGCTGCTAGCCGGCGCGATCAGGCATGCGCGCGAGGGCTATGTCGTCACGCGCAGCCAGGCTGCGCTGACGAAGGAGAAATACGCTGAGCTCGAGACGGCGCCGGGCTTCATCCAGGCCTTTCTCGATGCCGGCAAGGCGCCGGAAGTGGGCGCGAAGCTGAAACAGAGCGCGCTCGCCGCGACGCTCGATCAACTCGCCCATGCGGGGCTAGATGACTTCTACCGTGGCGACATCGGCCGCGAGATCGCCGGCGATCTCACCCGCATCGGCTCGCCCGTGACGCGCGAAGACTTCGAGCGCTTCCGCGCGACGGTGGAGGCCCCGCTCTCGGTCCAGACGCAATGGGGCATGCTCTACAACGCGCCGCCGCCGACGCAGGGGCTCGCCTCGCTCATCATCCTCGCGTTGTTCGAGCGGCTGCGCGTCGACAAGGCCGAGACGTTCGAGCACGTGCACGGCATCGTCGAGGCGACCAAGCGCGCCTTCCGTGTGCGCGACCGCGTCGTCACCGATCCGGACCGCATCACGACGCCGCTCGACCGCTTCCTGTCGCCGGCCTTTCTCGACGGGCAGGCCGACAAGATCGATCGCCGGCGGGCGGCGAAGTGGCCGGCGCCTCAAGGCGAGGGCGACACGATCTGGATGGGCGCGGCGGACGCCTCCGGCCTCGTCGTTTCCTACATCCAGTCGATCTACTGGGAGTTCGGCTCCGGCTGCGTGCTGCCGGCGACCGGCGTGCTGATGCAGAACCGCGGCGCCAGCTTCTCGCTCGACCCGAAGGCCGTGAACGCGCTCGAGCCCGGCCGCCGTCCGTTCCACACGCTCAATCCGGCGCTGGCGACATTGAAGGACGGGCGCGTCATCGCCTACGGCACGATGGGCGGCGACGGCCAGCCGCAAAGCCAGGCCGCCCTGTTCACGCGCCACGTATTGTTTCGGCAGCCGCTCGAGAGAGCGAT
>DASTGR010000272.1:0-3027 GCA_035718885.1 Pseudolabrys sp.
CTCGATGGCGCGATGCGCCTGCAACAGGATGGTGCCGCCGGGAGTCTCGTAGACGCCGCGCGACTTCATGCCGACGAAGCGGTTCTCGACGAGATCGATGCGGCCGATGCCGTTGTCGTGGCCGAGCTTGTTGAGCCGCGCGAGCAGCGTGGCCGGCGACAGCTTCTCGCCGTCGATCGAGACGGCGTCGCCCTTTTCGAAACCGATGCGCACCTCGGTCGCCTTGTCCGGCGCATCCATCGGGGAGATGGTGCGTTGATAGACGATGCCTGGTGCTTCGACGCCCGGGTCTTCCAGCACCTTGCCCTCGGAGGAGGAGTGCAAGAGGTTTGCGTCGACCGAGAACGGCGCCTCGCCCTCCTTGTCCTTGGTGATGGTGATCTGGTGGTCGCGCGCGAACTTCAAGAGCTCCTCGCGGCCCTTGAACGTCCACTCGCGCCAAGGCGCGATGATCTTGATGCTGGGCTCGAGCGCAAAATAGGAGAGCTCGAAGCGCACCTGGTCGTTGCCCTTGCCGGTCGCGCCATGACAGACGGCGTCGGCGCCGACCCTGCGGGCGATTTCGATCTGCTTCTTGGCGATCAGCGGCCGGGCGATCGACGTGCCGAGCAGGTACTGGCCTTCATAGACGGTGTTGGCGCGGAACATCGGGTTGACGAAGTCGCGGACGAATTCCTCGCGCAGATCCTCGATGAAGATGTTCTCGGGCTTGATGCCGGCGCGGAGCGCCTTCTCGCGCGCGGGGCCGAGCTCCTCGCCCTGGCCGAGGTCGGCGGTGAACGTCACCACCTCGGCGCCGTAGGTGGTCTGCAACCACTTGAGGATGATCGATGTGTCGAGGCCGCCGGAGTAGGCGAGCACGACCTTCTTGATGGACTTCTTGTCGCCGCTGGGCATCGGGGCTCTTTCTCGCGCCGGGCGGGCCGCCCGGGAATGGGTATTCTTGAAGCTGTTGAAACCAAGGAGGCGCGGCAGGTCAAGGCTGAGCTTATCCCTCCGCTGAAAGGGGAGGGTCCGGCGCGCAAGCGCCGGGGGTGGGGTCTTCTTGCAGTTCGAACAGCCCCCACCCGGCGCCCTGCGGGCGCCACCCTCCCCCGCAAGCGGGGGAGGGATAAGCGCTAGCCCGACACGTCCTCGTAGACGTCCATATCGGCGCTGCCGGCCAGCATCTGTTTCCAGCCGGTGAGGAAATTGCGCAGCATCGGATCGGAGGCAACCTTCTGCCGGTTTAGCTCCAGCGCGGTGTCGGCCTCGTATTCGATCTCGATCAGGAGCTGGGCCGGATCGTCGACGTTTTGCAGGATGCGGAAGCCGGCCGCGCCGAAAGCGCGGTAAAACGGGGTCGCCGACCGCATCAGCACCAGCATCTGGCTGGGCTCGCCGAGGGCCCGCATCTTGACGTGGAGCACACGCTTCACCTTTTCGGGGGCGTCGGCCATGAAAACCTCATTCGCGAACCGTTTCGCGTCCAGCATGGCGCGATTGCCGCCTCGCGTCCATGCGCCGCTTCGGCCGCAATGGCCTCAGCGAGCGGTCAGCCGGCGCACGATGGAGATGCGCTCGAGCCAGCGCTCGATCTGCTTGTCGTCGAGGCGCGTGCGCCAGCGGTAGATCAGCGCATAGGCGAGCCAGACAATGAGGAAGGTGAACAGGCCGGCGAAGATGGTGTCAGAAGGAAAATGGCCGCCGGCCATGATCCGGATCGCGGCCATGAACGCCGTGAGCGCCAGCGCCGCGCCGTAAGCGAGCGCGCGATACTGCGGCGGCGCGAGTGCCGCCGGCGCGAAGGTCCAGGCCGTGGTGGATACGTCGCCGGAGACGAACGAGCAGTTGCCCGGACAGTCGCCGCGCGGGTCCCACCACGCGACGAAATGCTGGTCGCCGCCGAACTGCGTCACGTCGATCGGGCGCGGCCGGCCCCAGTGTTCCTTGAGGATCACGTTCGTCAGGAGGCCCGGTGCGAGCAGCATGGTCGAGACGAGAAAGACGATGGCGCGGCCCGAGATCAGCATGCGCGTCCGCGGCAGGATAAGCTTGGCGACCAGCGCGATCAGCGCCGGCGCGACCAGCACGAAGCCAGCGTTCAGCGCGATGTTGTGAATGATCAGCAGTACCGGCGAGATGCGCCAGGCAAACATGTTTCCGGCGCCGTCCTTCACCGGATAGAAGAGCGCCGAAACGCCGAGGTCGAGCGACGGAAACACGCCGAACGCCAGGCCGGCGAAAACGGCGATCAAGAGCGCGACGATTAACCCGGTGCGGTACATTGCGGCGTCCTTCGCCGGGCGATCTAGCCGAGGCGCGTGCAAATGGGAAGGCGGCTGCCGCCGCGCTATAGTCGCGGTCATGCCCGGCACGCCCACCCTCGATTTCTGGTTCGAATTC
Source organism: Pseudolabrys sp. (assembly GCA_035718885.1). GTDB lineage: Bacteria > Pseudomonadota > Alphaproteobacteria > Rhizobiales > Xanthobacteraceae > Pseudolabrys. Next base: position 2,386 of record DASTGR010000272.1, read on the forward strand.
GCATCGACCTACTCCTATCCGGCTGGGTTCCGGATCGGTGCTCTGGCGCGGGACAGGGGTGTTTTGCCGCGCTGGCGGCCGTTCCTCCTCGGACCGGTGTTCAAGGCACAGGGATGGGACAATTCGCCCTTCAATATCTATCCGGCCAAGGGCCGTTACATGTGGCGCGATCTCGAGCGCGTCTGCGACGGTCTCCGGATTCCCTTCGTCCGGCCGGCGGTGTTTCCGCAGAACACGATCCTGGCGTCGCGCGTAGCCCTCGTGGCGCTGGCCGAGGGCTGGGGCGAGGAATTCTGCCGCGCCGCTTACGCGGCAGAGTTCGGCGAGGGCCGCGACATCGGGCTGACCGACACCGTTGCTGCCGTGCTTTCGGCAGTGGGGAGGGACGCCGCGTCGGTAATCGAACTGGCGCAGGCGGACGCAAACAAACTCGCGCTGCGCAAGAACACCGAGGAGGCGCAGGCGCTCGGCATCTTCGGGGCTCCGAGCTTCGTCACCGCCGATGGCGAATTGTTCTGGGGCAATGACAGGCTCGAAGCGGCGCTCGATTGGGCGCGTACTCCCTCTCCCCGCTTGCGGGGTGAGGGGGCTTAGCCGGGTGCATCGAGTTGCAATGATGCCCCCACACCCCCCCCCCCCACG
>DASTGR010000273.1:0-4649 GCA_035718885.1 Pseudolabrys sp.
CGGAGCACGCCGCTGCCGACGCGCAAGCGGCCCGCCGCCCGCGCCGCCGCGTCGCGTGATCCGGCTGCGCCGGCGACTTGTCTGGAGTGGCGCCGGGCTCGGCGCCCTGCTGCTGGCGGCGGCGATTGCGTGGGCCGCGGAAGGTCTGCACACCAGCGCCGCGCCGACGCGCATATCCATCGACGCCACGCCGATCGCTTCTTTCGACAACCGCGACCCGACGCGCGTGCGCTTCGGTGCGCTCGAGTTCCGCGGCGGCCTCGTCCTCACCTCGGACTACAATGCGTTCGGCGGCGTCTCCGCCCTGCACATGGAGGCCGACGGCGCGCATTTCCTCGCCGTCACCGACAACGGTTCGTGGCTCAAGGCGCGCATCGTCTACGACGCCAGTGGCAAGCCCGTTTCGATCGCGGACGCCGAGATGGCGCCGGCACTCGGCTCGGACGGTACGCCGCTGGCTGCGCACGGCTGGCACGATCTGGAATCGCTCGCCGCCGCAGGTGACGGCAAATTCTACGTCGGCATCGAACGGGTGGAGCGCATTGTGCGCTTCGACTTGCGCAAAGGCGGCCTCGAGGCGCGCGGCGCGCCGATCAAGGTGCCGCCGGATTTCAGGACGTTCAAATACAACAAGAGCCTCGAGTGCCTCGCCGTGCCGCCGGAAGGCAGCCCGCATGGCGGCGATCTCATCACCGTCACCGAACGCAGCCTCGACTCTCAGGGCAATCACCGCGCCTTCATCCTGAACGGCGACCGCGTCGAGCGCTTCTCGGTCAAGCGCAGCAACGACTTTGACATCAGCGATTGCGCCGTTCTGGCGCCGGGTGATCTGCTGCTGCTGGAGCGCAGCTTCTCGCTGACCGCTGGCGTCGGCATGCGGCTGCGGCGTATTCCGCTCGCCAGCCTCAAGGATGGCGCGCTGGTCGACGGGCCCGTGCTCGCCACCGCCGACATGGGCTACCAGATCGACAACATGGAAGGCATCGGTGTGCACCGCACACCTGGCGGCGAAACGGTGCTGACGCTCGTCTCCGACGATAACTTCTCGCCGATCCAGCGCACGCTGCTTTTGCAGTTCACGCTGGTGGGGGAGTGAGCGGCGTCGATGAAGGGATAAATTGTACTTGCGACGCAGCTTCTATCCGTCATCCTGAGGTGGCCGCGTAGCGGCCCTCGAAGGATGACGGGCACTGAATCCATGGGCGCCTTCGTTTACATGCTCCGATGCGCGGACGGCTCCTTCTATATTGGCAGCGCGACTGGCGACGACCTCACGCGCCGTGTCGCAGAGCACCAGACGGGCGCTTATGAAGGATACACGTCGAAACGGCTACCGGTCGCACTGATCTGGTCGGAGCATTTCGAGCGCATCACGGACGCGATCACTGCGGAGCGCAGACTGAAAGGTTGGAGCCGCGCGAAGAAAGCGGCCTTGGCGCGAGGCGATTGGACTTCGGTGAAAAATTTGTCGCGCCGGCGTGCTGGGAGGCCGCTCCCCGACGACTGAATCACGGGCCGTCGCCCTTCGAGGGCCGCGCGTTCCGCGCGGCCACCTCAGGGTGACGGGGAGAGGCGGTACAGCGTCATCGCAAAGACCCCGCCGGTTCCCCCGAAACAAAAAACGCCGCCCGAGGGCGGCGTTCGAAACCGTGTTGCTGCGCGTAAGCGATCAGCTCGCCTTCGCCTCGCCCTGCTTCTTCACGATCTGACGCTTGAGCTCGACCATCTTCGGCGCGAGCTCGGCGTCCTTCGCCTTGAGAAGGAAGGCATCGAGCCCGCCGCGGTGATCGACGGTCTTGAGTGCGTTGGTCGAAACGCGCACACGCACCGAGCGGCCGAGCGTGTCGGACGTCAGCGTGACGTTTTGCAGGTTCGGCAGGAACCGGCGCTTGGTCTTGATGTTCGAGTGGCTGACCTTGTGGCCGACCAGCGGCCCCTTGCCGGTCAGATCGCAACGGAACGACATCGGAAAATCCTCGCAAAAACCGGCAGTCGCGCTCTCGTTCGCCCGTCCGGCCGACTTTTCAAGAAGGCGGACGTATAGAGGCACGGGCGGGCAGGGTCAAGCCCGCCGGCCCAGCCGGATTTGCCAGCGATTTCAGCAGGAACCGGCCTTCTTTAGGGCCTCGGGCGGCCTATATACCCGCTTCTGCCGGCGAACAAACATCTGACCAAATCCCCGCCGCCAGATGCTTTTACGGCGCCGTTCCTTGCAAGGGGCAGCGCCAGCGGACAAAGGTACCAGGCCTTCGGCGCTGCGCCGAAGCGTGAAGGAAAGCCGGGACGACGAATGCGTGACGTGCGACGAGCCTGGCAGTGCGCGGCGGGCGGGCTGTTCGCGTTGGCGATCCTGGCGCCCGGCGCGGCCGCCGCGCAGGGCAAGCTCGAGGCTCGCTACGAGGTCACGCTTGCCGGCCTCGAGATCGGCACCGGCTCCTGGATGGTCGATATCTCGGACACGCACTATCTCGCCGCCGCCAGCGGCCAGACCGCCGGTCTGATGCGCGTCTTCACCGGCGGCCACGGCACCACTGCGGCGCGCGGCACGCTTAACGGCAGCGGCGTGCCCCTCTCGACGATCTACGCGGCGACCATCTCGACCCGGGACAAATCCGACGAAGTGCGCCTCACCATCAACCACGGCGACGTCAAGGATGCGCGTGTCGACCCGCCGCGCGACGACGATCCCGAACGCATCCCGATCACGCCGCTGCACGAGCGGGGCGTCATCGACCCGATGTCCGCCAGCCTGCTGCGCGCGCCGCCGGGCGGCGACATGATGGTGCCGGAAACGTGCCAGCGCACGCTCGCGATTTTTGACGGCCGTCTGCGCTACGATCTCAAGCTCGCTTACAAGCGCATCGAGCAGTTCAAGGCCCAGAAGGGCTATGCGGGCCCGGTTTTGGTGTGCTCGGTCGTGTTCGCACCGATCGCCGGCTATATCCCGTCGCGCTACGCGATGAAGTACATCGCCAAGCTCAAGGACATCGAGGTCTGGTTCGCGCCCATCTCGGGCACACGCGTTCTGGTGCCCATCCGCGCCGAAGGGCCGACGCCCGTGGGCTCGGTGGTGATGAAGGCGACCCAGTTCGTCTCCAACCCGGCGCCGACTCGCGCCTCCGCCAAATAGCGCGCGGCGCGCTTGACTCTTTGAACTCACACCGACTCGGGCTGCCGTTAACCTTTGCCGCGCCAAAACGCCGAAAATTCGGGCTTTCCACACCCCATCTAGTGGGCCTCGCGCGGTCTCTTCCTACATCTTGCCGGGAACGAACTCATACAGGGTCCGAGTCAGCGATTCGGGCGTGTTTCGTTCCAGACTCGTTCCAAAACTTTAACTGGACGATCATTCGCCGTTGCATTGTGGGACATTCCCGCTGCGACCCGGTCGCGAAATGACGATGACGCGAGGGCGTAGGGATCCTCACCTCGCCGGCTGCGATTTTAACGAAATCCGCGGCAAATCGGCGCCGCCCTGGGGCCGCGAACCGGCTCGGTGGTGGTATCCCGCCTTGGGCTGCCTAGATGTCGTAGTGAACGAAGTCGCATTGGCCGGTTTCGAGCGATTCGGGCGCGGTTCGTTCGACCCTCGTTCCAAACTTTAACGGCGGACGCGCGAGCCGTCGCATTGTGATACAGGAGCACTCGCGGCGGGGCCCTTATCCGGGCCTCGCCGCCAGTCTGGATCGGTAATGACCCTCAGTTTCTCTCCGCAGCCGGCACGGGCCGCGCGTGCCCGCGGCGCCGGCGTCACCGCGGTCCTCGGCCCCACCAACACCGGCAAGACGCATCTCGCCATCGAGCGGATGCTCGCGCACTCATCCGGCGTAATCGGCCTGCCGCTGCGCCTCCTGGCGCGCGAGGTCTACAACAAGGTGGTCGACCGGGTCGGTGCGCCGCTGGTGGCGCTGATCACGGGCGAGGAGAAGATCAAGCCGCCGACCGCGCGCTATTGGGTCTCCACCGTCGAGGCGATGCCGCGCGACCTCGACGTCGCGTTTCTCGCCGTCGACGAAATCCAGCTGGGCGTCGATTTCGAGCGCGGCCATGTATTTACTGACCGCATCCTCAATCGCCGCGCGCGCGAAGAGACCTTGGTCTTGGGCGCCGCCACCATGCGGCCGATGGTCGAGAAGCTGTTGCCCGGCGCGCACATCATCAGCCGGCCGCGGCTGTCCAATCTCACCTACGCCGGCGAGAAGAAGCTCACGCGATTGCCGCGCCGCTCCGCGGTCGTCGCCTTCTCGGCCGACGAAGTCTACGCCATTGCCGAGTTGATCCGCCGCCAGCGCGGCGGCGCCGCTGTCGTGCTCGGCGCGCTGTCGCCGCGCACCCGGAACGCGCAGGTCGCGCTCTACCAGTCGGGCGACGTGGATTACCTGGTTGCCACCGACGCCATCGGGATGGGCCTCAATCTCGACGTCGATCATGTTGCCTTCGCGTCGGACCGCAAGTTCGACGGCTACCAGTTCCGCAAGCTGACGCCGGCGGAGCTTGGCCAGATCGCTGGCCGCGCCGGGCGCGCCACGCGCGACGGCACTTTCGGCACCACCGGCCGCTGCGACCCGTTCGAGCCGGAATTGGTGCAGGCCCTCGAGAGCCACGTGTTCGAGCCGGTGCGCATGCTGCAATGGCGCAACTCGTCGCTC
>DASTGR010000274.1:0-2445 GCA_035718885.1 Pseudolabrys sp.
GAGCGGGTTGTAGGGGATGTCCGCCCCGGTGAAGACCGCGATGACGCCGGGCGCGTCCTTCGCCGCGCTCGTGTCGATCGACCGGATGTTCGCGTGCGCGTAGGGGCTGCGCAGGATGGCCATGTGGGTCATCGCGGGCAGCTTGATGTCGTCGAGGTAGCGGCCGTTGCCGGTGATGAAGCGCGGGTCCTCGACCCGCCGCACCGGTGCGCCGAGGACGTCAGTGGTCATCGTCGTCCTCCCGTCATGCCGTCGCCGCGGGGGCGGTGGCGCCCTCGCGCATGACGCTTGCGGCCTCGCGGACCGCCGCCACGATGTTGTGGTAGCCCGTGCAGCGGCAGATGTTGCCCGCGATCGCGTGGCGGATCTCGGTGTCGGTGGGGTCCGGGTTGTGGGCCATCAGGTCCGCCGCGGCCATGATCATGCCGGGCGTGCAGAACCCGCACTGGAGCCCGTGATTCTCGCGGAACGCCTCCTGCATCGGGTGCAGCTTGCCGTCCTTGGCGAGGCCTTCGATCGTCGTGACCTGGGCGCCCTGGCACTGGACCGCGAGGATGGTGCAGCTCTTGGTCGCCGCCCCGTTGATGTGAACGACGCACGCGCCGCACTGGCTGGTGTCGCAGCCGACATGCGTGCCGGTGAGGCCGAGCTGCTCGCGCAGCAACTGGACGAGCAGCGTGCGCGGCTCCACTTGCGCGGTCGCCGGCTTGCCGTTCACCGTCAGATTTACGGTGGTCATGGATCCACTCCCGTTGATCATTATTCAATTATGGCGCGCGCCGGCCCGAGCCGTCGGCGCACACGCTTATATGCCGAGTGTCGTGCAGCGCGAGGGCTCGGTCAAGCGTCGCACCACGCGTCTGTCGGTGACGCGTCAGTTGTCCGCTTTCGTAGCGCGTGAGTTGTCCGCCAAGTTCGCCTCCTGTTCTGGAGGGGGCGATGCGGCGGGCAAGCGTGTTATGGGAGGTTTTCGTGGTGCGATTCGAGGAAGCGCTGGAGCGCTATCGCCAGCGGCGGCTGACAGCGGAAGAAGCCGGCGAGCTGCTCGGCCTGTCGGGGCGACATTTCCGGCGCATGGTGGTGCGCTACGACGAGGACGGGGCGGAGGGATTGCGCGATCGCCGGCTCGGCAAGCCGTCGCCGCGGCGGGCCAAGGCGGCGGAGCTGACGCGCATGCAGCGGCTCTACCAGGAGCGTTATCGCGATTTCACGGTGAAGCATTTCCACGAGCAGCTCGAGAAGCGGCACGGCTACAAGCTCGGCTACACCGTGACGCGGCTCTCGCTGCAGGCGGCGGGTTTGGTGACCAAGACCAAGCGCGGCGCGCCGCATCGCCAGCGGCGCGAGCGCCGGCCGCTACCGGGCATGCTGCTGTTCCAGGATGGCTCGACGCACCGCTGGATTGCGGCGCTCGACCACGATCTCGACGTCGTCGTCACCATGGACGACGCCACCGGCGAGCTCTACTCGGCCATCATGGTCGAGCAGGAGGGCACGGCCTCGAGCTTTTTGGGGCTGCGCGAGACGATCGCGAAGAAGGGCCTGTTTCGCGCCTTCTACACCGATCGAGGCTCGCATTACTTCCACACGCCCAAGGCCGGCGGCCGGGTCGACAAGGCCAAGCTCACCCAGGTCGGCCGCGCCCTCCAGCAGCTCGGCATCACCCACATCCCCGCCTACTCGCCCGAAGCGCGCGGCCGCATGGAGCGTGTCTTCGGCACCATGCAGAGCCGGCTGCCGCCGGAGCTGCGCCTGGAGGGGATCACCACCATCGAGGCCGCCAACCGCTACCTCAAAGAGCGCTTCGTGCCCGAGTACAATGCCCGCTTCGCCGTGCCCGCCGCCGAGACGGGATCGGCCTTCATCCCCTATGCCGGGCGCCCGCTCGACGACGTGCTCTGCCTCCAGGCGGACCGCCAGGTCGGCCGCGACAACTGCGTCCAATGGAACGGCCGCGCCTGGCAGATCCCGCCGCAGCCCCATCGCCACCACTACGTCAAGGCCATGGTGCGCGTGCACGAGTATCCCGATGGCCGGCTCGCCATCTTCGACGGGCCGAGCTGTCTCGCCCGCTTCGACCGCAAGGGAAAGCCGATCCATGCTTCGCAGGCCGCTTAACTCCGCTCGGCGCGCCCCGCCTGTGGGGTTGTGGACAACGCTGTCGCGTTGCCCACAACCCCACAGCCGCAGCAACCACAGAAGCGGACATATGATGTGCTATGAAAGGCGGACATCTTTACGCGCTACCGACAGGACGGTGGCGTTACCCCCTCTCCCCACCGGGGAGAGGGGATGTGAGAGGTGCGCGTTCGCGTCCTTTTCTGCCCAATGCGGGCTCTCGCGGTTTGCTCTCGCAAACCGCTGCGCCCGCCCGCGATCGCTGCTGCGCGGCGACGCGGCGCTTGCCAGACTCGGGCGCGATCGTGTCTTCTGCGGCGATGCCGG
>DASTGR010000275.1:0-3187 GCA_035718885.1 Pseudolabrys sp.
CCTTCTCGGCGAGCTTGATGATCGCCTCGATGACCGGCTGGAAGTGGCGGTGACCGAACATCACCGCGCCGAGCATGATGTCTTCGGACAATTCCTTGGCTTCCGATTCGACCATCAGCACGGCTTCGCTGGTGCCGGCCACGACGAGGTCGAGCTGGCTCTCGGGCATCTCGTCGAGCTGCGGGTTGAGCACGTATTCGCCGTTGACGAAGCCGACGCGCGCGGCGCCGATCGGGCCCATGAACGGTGCGCCCGAGAGGGTCAGCGCCGCCGAGGAGGCGACCATGGCGAGGATGTCGGGATCGTTCTCGAGGTCGTGCGACAGCGTGGTGATGATGATCTGCGTCTCGCAGCGCCAGCCGTCGGCGAAGAGCGGGCGGACCGGACGGTCGATCAGACGGGAGACCAGCGTCTCCTTCTCGGTCGGACGGCCTTCGCGCTTGAAATAGCCGCCGGGAATACGGCCGGCTGCGTAGAACTTCTCCTGGTAGTCGACGGTGAGCGGCAGGAAGTCGACGCCTTCGCGCGGCTGCTTGGCGGCGACGACGGTGGCCAGAACGGTGGTCTCGCCGTAGGTGGCGAGCACGGCGCCGTCGGCCTGACGCGCCATGCGGCCGGTCTCGAGGGTCAGCTTGCGGCCGCCCCAATCGAGCTCAACGCGATGAGTATTGAACATTTGTTTTATCTCTCATGGTTTCGGCAATCTCCGAGCGCCATGAGCAAGACGGCAAGACGCTGTCGCTCGCGTATCAGACGATACGCGGAAGCGAACGAGCGTCTTGCGATCCTGCCATGGCGGTTCGAACCTTGCCTGGCGCGGGCGGCGGCCCCATGCCGTCTGCCCGCTTGTCAATTCCGGCGGCGCTTATCGTCGCCGGAGTAATCGGCGTCCGCGCATCACGAGCGCAAACGCTTCACGCGCGCGGGGCAAACGGCTCCCGCGCGAAACGAGAAATCAGCGGCGGATGCCGAGCTTCTCGATGAGCTGCTTGTAGCTCGCTTCGTTGGTGCGACGCAGGTAGTCGAGCAGCGTGCGGCGCTGGCCGACCATCTTGAGCAGGCCGCGGCGCGAATGGTTGTCCTTGGCGTGCGTCTTGAAATGCTCGGTCAGATTGTTGATCCGCTCCGAGAGGATGGCCACCTGCACTTCCGGCGAGCCGGTGTCGTTGGCCTTCTGGGCGAATTCCTTGATCACTTCAGCCTTGCGGCTGGCGGTAACCGACATCGGTCATCCTTTCACTGGCGGCCGGCGTCCGACGACTCCGGCCAGGTTAAACACGCGCTTGGGGACGATCTCGCCATGGTCGAGTTCGGCGAGTGCCAGAAGCTGGCCCGCGACCGTCACGGCGACCGTGCCGCGAAAATTGGGTGCGTCCCGTCCGCGCAACAAAACGGCCTGGCCCCTTGCGAGCCTTGCCGCATCAGCCCTGCTGACGGCCACCGCCGGGATGTCGTCCAGCGCGGTCTCAACGGGCATGAGCGCGTCGGCGAGGCTGCCCTCGCCGGCAGCGGCTCTATGGCACAGCGCCTCCAAATCTTCCACAAGAATCATGCTTTCCGGGCGGAATGGGCTGACCGCCTCCCGCCGCAGCGCGCTGACATGGCCGTAACAGCCGAGCGCCCGGCCGATATCGCGCGCCAGGGAGCGGACATAGGTGCCCTTGCCGCATTCGGCTTCCAGAACGGCGTGATCGGCGTCCGGAGCCTCGATCAGCTCCAGCCGGGCAATATCCACAGGTCGTGCCTGTAATTCCACGACTTCGCCGTCGCGGGCGAGGTCGTAGGCGCGCTCGCCCTCAATCTTGATGGCGGAATAGCGCGGCGGCACCTGCTGAATGGTCCCGATATAGGCGGGCAGGGCGGCGCGGACGGCCTCCGGCGTCGGGCGCACGTCGCTCTGCGCCACGACGCGGCCCTCGGCGTCGTCGGTGTCGCGCTCCTCGCCCCAGCGGACTGTGAAGCGGTAGAGCTTGCGGCCGTCCATCACGAAAGGGACGGTCTTGGTCGCCTCGCCCATGGCGATCGGCAGCGCGCCGGAGGCGAGCGGATCGAGCGTGCCGGCATGGCCGCAGCGCTTGGCCGAGAACAGCCGCTTGACGACGCTGACCGCGTGCGTCGAGGTCATGCCGACCGGCTTGTCCAGCACCACCCAGCCGTGGACGTCGCGCTTGTCGCGCTTGAACTGCTTCCTGTGCGGCTTGCGGCCGCCGTCCTGGCGCGGCTGAGCCGGCGCCTCTGCCACCGCAAGCGGTGGCAGGCTGTCGATCTCGTTGTCGTTCACTCGTCGTCCCCATGATCCAGGTCGCGCTTGACTTGCGGCGAGCGCAGCAATCGTTCGATGCGCTCGGCCTCGTCGAAGCGTTCGTCGACCCGGAACCGGATATCGGGCGCGAACTTCAGATTGACGCGGTGCGCGATCTCGGCGCGCAGGTATTTCTTGTGCTTGTCGAACGCGGCGACCACTTCGTTGGCGTCGCGGCCGCCCATCGGCATCACGTAGATCGTGGCAAGCCGCAGGTCCGGGCTCATGCGCACTTCCGGCACGGTGATGAGATGGCCTTCGATGACGGGATCGTGCACGTCGCCGCGCGCGAGCATCTCGGCGATGGCGTGCCGCACCAGTTCGCCGACGCGCAGCTGCCGCTGCGAGCCGCCCGGCGCTGCGTTGTCGCGCTTGTTCTTCTGCCGCATTGTATCGATCCAAAGGTTGTCATGCCCGGGCTTGTCCCGGGCATCCCGATGATCAGGGCACTGCGTCCCTAAGCGGGATGGCCGGGACAGGCCCGGCCATGACAGGTGGAAAAATGGCGGAGCGGATTTTTACGCGCGTGTGAGACTTGGACTCACAGCGAGCGCTGAATCGTCTCCACCCGGTAGCATTCGATCACGTCGCCTTGCCGCATGTCCTGGTAGTTCTCGAAGGCCATGCCGCATTCCATGCCGTTGGCAACTTCCTTGACGTCGTCCTTGAACCGCTTGAGCTGGGAGAGTTTGCCCTCGTGGACGACGACGTTGTCGCGGATCAACCGCACATTGGCGCCGCGCTCCACGGTGCCGTCGGTGACGCGGCAGCCGGCCACGTTGCCGACCTTCGACACCTTGAAGACTTCCAGGATCTGCGCGTTGCCGAGCATGGTCTCGCGCAGGGTCGGCGGCAGCAGGCCCGACATCGCTTTCTTCACGTCAT
>DASTGR010000276.1:0-2074 GCA_035718885.1 Pseudolabrys sp.
TCCACCACGCGCTCAATTCCCCAGCATCGCGCGCGCGATGATGACGCGCATGATCTCGTTGGTGCCTTCGAGGATCTGGTGCACGCGCACGTCGCGCAGGACCCGCTCGATCGGGTGATCGCGCAGATAGCCGTAGCCGCCGTGCATCTGGAGACAGCCATTGACCACGTCGAAGCCAGTGTCGGTGGCGAGCCGCTTGGCCTTCGCCGCGAGCTGCGTCGCGCCCGGCTCGCCCTCGGACACGGCGTGCGCGGCGCGATGCAGCAGCAGCCGCGCCGCGTCGAGCTCGGTCGCGTAATCCGCCATGCGAAACTGGAGAGCCTGGAAATCCGACAGCCGCGTGCCGAACTGGCGGCGCTCCTTCATGTACTCGATCGTGCGGTCGAGGCAGAACTGCGCGCCGCCGATCGAGCAGGCGCCGATGTTGAGCCGGCCACCGTCGAGCCCCGCCATGGCGATGCGGAAGCCCTCGCCTTCCGCGCCGATGCGGTTTGCGACCGGCACCCGGCAGTTCTCGAACAGCACGGCGGCCGTCGGCTGCGTCTTCCAGCCGAGCTTCTTCTCCTGCGCGCCGAACGACAGGCCGTTGGTGCCGTTCTCGACCGCGATGCAGGTGATGCCGCGCGGGCTCGCATCGCCGGTGCGGCACATGACGAGGTAGAGGTCGGAGCGGCCGCCCCCGGAGATGAAGGCCTTGGCGCCGTCGAGCACGTAATGGTCGCCGTCGCGGCGCGCCCTTGTCGTCAGGCTGGCGGCGTCCGAGCCCGAGCCCGGCTCGGTCAGGCAGTAGCTGGCGAAATGCTCCATGGTGCAGAGCTTCGGCAGGAAGCGCCGGCGCTGGTCCTCGCCGCCGAAGCGGTCGATCATCCAGGCGACCATGTTGTGAATCGAGAGGTAGGCGGCGGTTGAGGTGCACCCTTGAGCCAGCTCCTCGAAGATCAGCGCCGCGTCGAGGCGGTTGAGCGCGGAGCCGCCGACGTCGTCGCGCACATAAATGCCGGCAAAGCCGAGGCCGGCTGCGGCGCGCAGCGCCTCGACGGGAAACATCTCGTTCTCGTCCCAGTCGCGCACATGCGGCATCATCTCGTCGCGGGCGAAAGCCCGGGCGGTGGCCTGGAAGGCGCGCTGTTCTTCGGTGAGGGAGAAGTCCATGGTGCCGATCCGCCCTGCGTCCCGCTTAGCAAGCGGGTGGGCGGCGGGCAACCGCGGCGCGGTTCGGCCGTTGACCCTGGGAATTTCTGGCGCCTTCGCGCATCCAACGCCAGAGCGGACCGATCCAAAGGAGAACCTGCCATGGCGGACGACGATAAAGGGCCCGATCTCGCTCAGGGCATCCCCTCCTCCGATCTCGTCGAAGGCGCGATGCTGGCCGGCCATGTCGGCGACGACGCGGTGCTGGTGGTGCGCCGCGGCGGCACGGTGTCGGCGCTGGCCGCGCACTGCACCCATTATCACGGACCGCTGGCCGACGGCCTGATCGTCGGCGACACGATCCGTTGTCCGTGGCATCACGCCTGCTTCTCGCTTCGTACCGGTGAGGCGCTGGCCGCTCCCGCGCTGAGCCCGCTCGACTGCTACTTCGTGTCGGAGAGCGAAGGCCGCATCGTCGTCGGCGGCAAGAAGGAACAGCCGCAGCCCAAGCAGATCGGCGGCGGCGGCCGCGTGGTCATCATCGGCGGCGGCGCCGCGGGATTTGCGGCGGCCGAGATGCTGCGGCGGCACGGTTTCGCGGGCACCATCACCATGCTGTCGAACGACAGCGCCGCGCCCGTCGACCGGCCGAACCTGTCCAAGGATTATCTCGCCGGCAGCGCGCCGGAAGACTGGATGCCGCTCCGCGGGGACGACTGGTACGCCGACAACAAGGTGACGCTGAAACTCGAAACGGAGGTGGCGTCGTTTGATCCCAAGGCGAGGACGGTCACGCTCGGCGATGGCTCGTCTCTGCCCTACGACAAATTGCTGCTGGCGACCGGCGCCGAGCCGGTCAAGCTGCCGGTGCCCGGCGCCGACCTGCCGCACGTCCACCTGCTGCGCTCGCTCAATGACAGCCGCGCCATCATCGCCGCGGCGA
>DASTGR010000277.1:0-21602 GCA_035718885.1 Pseudolabrys sp.
CCCCCCCCCGTCACCGCATTGCGTGACGGCAATACCCCCTCACCCGACTTCCTCGCGCCGCTCGGAAGTCGACCTCTCCCCGCCAGGCGGGGAGAGGTGAAGAACGAGACTTAGGGAGAAGTCATTATGCGTATCGTGGTCCATGGCCAGCAGGCATTCGGCAAGGCCGTGCTGGAAGCGCTCCTGAAGCGCGGCGAGAACGTAATCGCCGTCTTCGTCGCGCCGGAAAAGCCGGGCGCCAAGGCCGACCCGCTGAAGGAGGCGGCGATCGCCGCTGGCCTCCCGGTGCACCAGCCGTCGTCCTACAAGGACCCGAAGGTGTGGGAGGAGTTCAAGGCGATGAAGCCGGACCTCCAGGTCATGGCCTTCGTCACACTGTTCGTGCCCGAGGAATTCCTCAACATCCCGACACACGGCTCGATCCAGTATCACCCCTCGCTGCTGCCGGCCTATCGCGGCGCTTCGGCCATCAACTGGCCGATCATCAAGGGCGAGAAGGAGACCGGCCTGTCGATCTTCTGGCCCGACAACGGTCTCGATACCGGCGACGTCCTCATTCAGAAGAAGACGCCGATCTCGAACACCGACACGCTCGGCACCGTCTATTTCGACCGCCTGTTCCCGATGGGCGTCGACGCCATGATGGAGTCCGTCGATCTGGTGAAGGCCGGCAAGGCGCCGCGCATCAAGCAGGACGAGGAGAAGGCCACCTATGAAGGCCTCTGCCGCGCCGGCAACGCCAAGATCGACTGGGGCAAGCCGTGGGAGCAGATCGACCGCCTCATCCGCGGCTGCAATCCCGCGCCCGGCGCCTGGACGACGCTCAACGGTGCGACCGTGAAGGTGTTCGACGCCAAGCCGATGCCGGCGCGCGATCCGAAAGGCATCGCGGGCAAGCTCGGCGAAGTCGTCGCGGTGGAAGCCGACGGCATCACGGTCGTCTGCGCCGACGGCCGCTTCAAGATCACGCGCGTGCAGCCCGCCGACGGCAAGAAGATCGACGCCGCCGAATGGGCCAAGTCCGCCAATCTCGCCAAGGGCGCCATTCTCTCCTGACGCTCACACCATCATGGCCGGGACACCCGGCCATGATGAACGAACTGCCGGTTCACCTCTTCATTCGATTGGATAAACCATGCCCGCTTCGCAGCATCAGAATCCCAAGTCCGATATTGAAATTTCCCAGTCGGCCACCAAGCGCCGCATCCTCGACGTCGCCAAGGACAAGCTCGGCATCGCGCCCGAGAACCTCGATCCGTACGGCCATTACAAGGCCAAGGTGTCGATGGAGTACATCAAGTCGCTCCAGTCGAAGCCGGACGGCAAGCTGATCCTGGTCACCGCGATTTCGCCGACGCCGGCGGGCGAGGGCAAGACCACGACCACGGTGGGCCTGACCGACGCGCTCAACCACATCGGCAAGAAGGCAATGTGCGCGCTGCGCGAGCCCTCGCTCGGCCCGTCCTTCGGCATGAAGGGTGGCGCCGCCGGCGGCGGCTATGCCCAGGTGATCCCGATGGAGGACATCAACCTCCACTTCACTGGCGACTTCCACGCCATCACCTCGGCCCACAATCTGCTCTCGGCGCTGATCGACAACCACATTTACTGGGGCAATTCGCTCGGCATCGACTCCCGCCGCGTCACCTGGCGCCGCGTTATGGACATGAACGACCGCGCGCTGCGCGAGATCGTCTGCTCGCTCGGCGGCGTCGCCAACGGCTATCCGCGCGAGGCGGGCTTCGACATCACCGTGGCGTCGGAAGTCATGGCGATCTTCTGTCTCGCCAAGAACCTGGATGACCTCAAGGAGCGGCTCGGCAACATCATCGTCGCCTATACCCGCGACCGTAAGCCGATCCGCGCGAAGGACCTCAATGCGCACGGCGCCATGACGGCGCTGCTGAAGGAAGCGATCGCGCCGAACCTGGTGCAGACGCTCGAAGGCACGCCGGCCTTCATCCATGGCGGCCCCTTCGCCAACATCGCGCACGGCTGCAACTCAGTGGTCGCCACCACCACCGCGCTCAAGCTCGCCGACTATGTCGTGACCGAAGCCGGCTTCGGCGCCGATCTCGGCATGGAGAAGTTCCTCGACATCAAGTGCCGCAAGGCGGGCCTCAGGCCCGACTGCGTCGTCGTCGTCGCGACCATCCGCGCGCTCAAGATGCATGGCGGCGTCAAGAAGGAAGACTTGAAGAAGGAAGACCTGAAGGCGCTCGAGGCCGGCATGGCGAACCTCCAGCGGCACATCGAGAACGTGAAAAAGTTCGGCCTTCAGCCGGTCGTCTCGATCAACCGCTTCTCGGCCGACAGCGAGGCCGAGGTCGCGCTGGTCAAGGAGAAGTGCAAGGCGCTCGGCGTCGAGGCGCTGATGGCCGATCACTGGGCGATGGGTGGCGCCGGCGCGGCAGATGTCGCCAAGGCCGTCGTCAAGATCTGCGACGAAGGCAAGTCGAACCTCAAGCTCCTCTATCCGGACGACATGCCGCTGTTCGAGAAGGTGCGCACGATCGCCAAGGAGCTCTACCGCGCCGACGACGCGACCGCCGACAAGTCGGTCAAGGACCAGCTCAAGACCTGGGAAGAGATGGGCTTCGGCAAGCTGCCGGTCTGCATCGCCAAGACGCAGTACTCCTTCTCCACCAATCCGGACGCCAAGGGCGCGCCCACGGGCTTCTCGATTCCGGTCCGCGAAGTGAGGCTCTCGGCCGGCGCCGAGTTCGTGGTGGCGATCTGCGGTGAGATCATGACCATGCCAGGCCTGCCGAAGACGCCGTCGGCGGACGCTATCGACGTCAAGGACGGCAAGATCGTCGGCCTGTTCTAGACGCCGACAGCGACTGGCACATTCCGGAGGCCCGCCCTTGCGGCGGGCCTCTGCTTTTTTTGGGTTACCGGATCGCTAAAATTTTCCGCAGGTTCCATGTTCCATGATGAACGGCGTATTCGCATCTGTACGCTACAAAACGGACAGTCGTTATAGATCATAAGCAACGGTATTTCTCATGGCCAATGCTGCACTTGTCCGCGATATTGCCTCCCCTGCCGCTCCCTTCTCCCTGATCGATGAACTTAACGAAGCCGTCGCCAATGGCGACGCCAAGCGCCGTTTGCGCATCATGCTCCGCATCGCCGACTTGTTCGCGGCCGGTGCCCGCAACTATTCCAGCCAGCAGATCGCGGTGTTCGACGACGTTTTGCGCGAACTCGCCGCCGACATCGAGATTGGCGCGCGCGCCGAGCTCTCGCACCGGCTCGCGCACGTAAACGGTGCACCGCCGCGCACCGTCCGCACGCTCGCCTTCGACGACGCGATCGAGGTGGCCGGTCCGGTGCTGACGCATTCCGATCAGTTGACCGACGACGAGCTGGTCGAAAGCGCGAGCAACAAGAGCCAGGCGCATCTCTTCGCGATCGCACAGCGTCTCAAGCTCAGCGAAGCGGTGACCGACGTTCTGGTCGAGCGCGGCGACCGCCGTGTCGTCAACAAGGTCGCACGCAATCGTGGCGCCCGGTTCTCGCTCGCCGGCTACGAGAAGCTCACCGTGCGAGCACGCCGCGACAGGAGCCTCACCCTGGTGCTCGGACGGCGCGGCGATCTGCCGCGGCAGTGCTTCATCAAGCTCCTGGAGGCCGCGTCCGCTTCGGTACGTGCGCGCCTTCAGGCCGAGCATCCGCAGGCCGGCGACGCCGTGCGCGACGCGGTCGACGATGTCGCGACGGTGATGCAGCGCGGTGCGCGCGCGGGATCCGAGGCGCATGCCGCCGCGGCGCGCGACGCCAAGAGCCGCTTCCGCGTCGCGGGCGCGAGCGAGGCGAGTGTGCACGCGCCGGCGCGGGCGCAGGAATTCGAGAAGACCGTGGTGGCGCTGGCGCGTCTCGGCCGGTTCCCGGTCGATCTTGTCGAACGCGCTTTGCTCGACGAGGGCGACGATATGGTGCTGCTGTTCGCCAAGGCGGCGGGCTGCACCTGGACGACGACTCGCGAATTGCTGACCATGTACGCGGCGAACCGCAAGCTTATGCCGGACGACATGACGCGCAGCTTCGAACGCTTCGACAAGCTCAGCCGCAAGACCGCTCAGAGTATCATCGCCTTCCACGCCCACAGCCAGAAGCAGCGAACTCAAGGCGACGCGCACGACGGCTCCGCCGACCTCGCGTTGCTCGCGCTGGCGGGCGAGCGCAGCGGTACGGCCGCTTCGCAGCGGTAAAATCGCGGGATTTCCCCGCGCCGCCGATTTCGGCTAGACCCGTCGCCGTTCCGCGAACACGGGAGCGGCGTCATGGATCTCAAGCTCATCCCGGCGGGCCGCAATCCGCCGAAGGACGTCAACGCTGTCATCGAGATTCCGCTCGGCGGCGTCCCGGTGAAATACGAGTTCGACAAGCAGTCGGGCGCGCTTTTCGTCGACCGTTTCCTTCACACGGCGATGTTCTACCCCGGCAATTACGGCTTCATCCCCCATACTCTGTCGCAGGACGGCGACCCCTGCGACGTCATCGTCATGGCGCAGGTGCCGGTCGTGCCCGGCGCCGTGATCCGCTGCCGGCCGGTCGGCGCGCTTTTGATGGAAGACGAGGCAGGCCAGGACGAGAAGGTCCTCGCAGTTCCGGTCGACGCGCTGCACCCGTTCTACACCGGCGTCACGAGCTATCGCGACCTGCCGGCGGTGATGCTCGAGCAGATCGCGCACTTCTTTCAGCACTACAAGGATCTGGAAAAGGGAAAATGGGTGACGATCGTGCGCTGGGTCGACACGGTCGACGCCGAGCGTATCATCGTGGAGGCGATCGAGCGGGCGAAGGGCGCCTAGGCTCGTACCGCGGAGGGGACCGGGCTTGGCGACATACGTTCTGGTGCACGGCGCCTGGTCGGGCGGCTGGTGCTACGGCAAGGTCGCGGCGCTGTTGCGCGCGCGCGGCCACACCGTGTTCACGCCGACATTGACCGGGCAGGGCGAGCGCTCGCACCTCCTGTCGGCGAACGTCAATCTCTCGACGCACATCGCCGACGTCATTGGTGTTTTCGACTATGAGGAGATCGGCTCTGCCGTGCTGGCCGGCCATTCCTATGGCGGCATGGTCGTCACCGGCGTGGCCGACGCGATCGCCAAGCGCGTATCCGCGCTGGTCTATCTCGACGCCTTCCTGCCCGAGACTGGCCAGTCGCTGTTCGACATCAACATCCCGGCCAACACGCAGCGCTTTGTCGCCAATGCCGGAAACCATGGCGGCGTCGCCGTGCCGTCGCCGCCTGCGGCCTTCTTCAACGTCAATGCTTCGGACGCAGCGCGCGTCGACCGGCTGGCGACACCGTTTCCGCTTGCCGCGATGGCCGAGCGGCTGACACTCGCGGGCGCGCACAAATCCGTGCCCAGGCATGTCTACGTGCACGGCACAGTCCTGCCGCGCGAGAGTCCGTTCAAGCCGTTCTACGATCGGGTGAAGGCCGACCCCGCCTGGAGCGCGCACGCGTTGTCGTGCGGGCACCACATCATGCTCGACATGCCGGAGAAGACGGCTGAGATACTGGAAGGGGCGTCCGCTTAGAGCGCGGCCTTTCGCAAAAATGAAAACGCCGCCCCCGTCTCCGGGAGCGGCGTCTTTTCGGATCGGCTCGATTACTGGAACAGCTTCATCGAGTTGATCAGCGTCTGGATCACGCCCCAGGCGAGCGGGATGCCGACGAAGCCCCAGGCCAGCACGAGCTGGAGAGTGGTGGTTTCTTCGGTGTTTGTGGTCTGCATGGTTCGTTTCTCCCCTTAGGCCTTGGCGCCGACCGGTTCTTTGCCGCGCGTGTCGTTCGCCGCCATGTGGAAGCGAGAGTCGACCGCCTTGACGAAGAAGTTGCAGATGAACCCGATCACCAGCAGTCCGGCCATGATGTACATGGTGTTGTTGTAGGCCTGTGCCTTCGGCACGCCGTGCGTGATGTTGTATTCACGCAGGTAGTTGACGATCACCGGGCCGAAGATGCCGGCCATCGACCAGGCCGTCAGCAACAGACCGTGGATGGCGCCGACGTAACGCGTGCCGTACATGTCACGCAGATAAGCCGGGACCGTCGAGAAGCCGCCGCCGTACATCGAGATGATGATCAGGAAGCAGAGCACGAAGCCGGCGACGCTGCCGACCTTGCCGGTGTAGGGCACCGTGCAATAGAGCAGGAAGCCGAGCACCATGAACACAAAGTAGGTGTTGCGGCGGCCGATATAGTCCGACGTGGAGGCCCAGAAGAAGCGGCCGCCCATGTTGAACAGGCTCATCAGGCCGACGAAGCCGGCGGCTGCGACGGGCGTGATGTGGCCGGGGAACATTTCCTGGCTCATGGCGGAGGCCTGGCCGAGCACGCCGATGCCGGCGGTCACGTTCAGGCACAGGATCCACCAGATCAGCCAGAACTGCGGCGTCTTCAGCGCGTCGTACACGAAGACATCGTTCCTGGTGATCAGTCCCACCGATTGCGTCGGCGCGACATAGCCTGCTGGCAGCCAGCCCGGCGCAGGCACGCGGACGATCACCGAGCCGACGATCATGAAGAAGAAATACACGACGCCGAGTACGATGAAGGTTTCGGCAACGCCGACGTGGGTCGCCGTGTTGAACTTGCTCATGAGCCACACCGACAGCGGCGAGGCGATGAAGGCGCCGCCGCCGAAGCCCATGATGGCCATGCCGGTCGCCATGCCCGGGCGATCCGGGAACCACTTGATCAGCGTCGAGACCGGCGAGATGTAGCCGATGCCGAGCGCGATGCCGCCGAGCACGCCGTAGCCGAGATAGATCAGCCACAGGTTATGCGCGTAAACGCCAATTGCGGAGACGAAGAAGCCGCCCGCCCAGCACAGGGCCGCAGTGAACATCGCCTTGCGCGGGCCGCCTTCCTCGACCCAGCGGCCGAACACGGCCGACGAGACGCCGAGGAAGAAGATGGCGATGGAGAAGATCCAGCCGAGCTCGGTGAGCTTCCAGTCGCCCGGTCCCGATTGCGAGATTCCGAGCAGCTTGGTCATCGGCAGATTGAAAACGCTGAATGCGTAGGCCTGGCCGATGCACAGGTGCACGCACAGCGCGGCCGGTGGCACCATCCACCGGCTATAGCCCGGTTTTGCGATCGTATGACTACGATCGAGGAATGAGAGCAAACTCATTGCGCGATTCTCCCCAGTTGGAATCCGCCGTTCTCGGCGGACTGCTCTTGTTGGTCAGACAGCGGAGATTGCGTCATATCGCGCGCCCCACACGTCTCCAGTTTCGAGACTGCGGATGGCTAAGCCTTGAATCAACAAAGTAATTCCTATGAAGGAATAGGAATTATCAATGCTGCAATTGCGAATAACTATGACGCCGCGCGATGCCGTATGTGGGCAAGGAAGAACAATCCTTCGAGAAATCAATCACATCGTATTGCGATATAGCCGAAAGGCAAATATCCAACATAGAACGGTATCCCGCACATTCCCGCGAACGAGTGGGCAGCTTATCCCTAGTTCTTTTGGCTAATCCGCCAGCATTGGTGCGACCCGGCGCGCTTCCGCGACGAGAGCCGCCACCAGCGGCGTCATTGGCTCACGCAGCGGCACGACGAGGCCTATGGTCTGGCTCGCTTCGGTTCCGACAATCGGGATGGCGCGGAGCTGGTTGGTCTCGGTCAGCCCGAGCGTCAGGGCCAGCCGCGCCGGCATCACGCTTGCCCAGCGGCCGGTGCGGACGTGGGAATAGAGCAGGATCATCGAGTCGGATTCGAGGGTGATGTTCGGCTCGGCGCCGGTCTCCCGCAGCAGCCGCTCGATGATGCGCCGGTTCTGCATGTCCGGGGTGAGCAGGCAAAGGGGCACCTGGGCCACTTCCGCCCACGAGACCTCGTCGCGGTCGGCGAGCGGCGCATCCGTCGCCACCAGCAGCCTGTAGCGTTCGCGATAGAACGGGATCGCGTTCACGCGGCCGAGCGGCTCATTGTCGAGATAAGTGAGGCCGGCATCGATCTCGAGATTTTCAATCTCGTTGAGGATCTCGGTCGAAGTGCGAGAGAAGACCGTGAACTGAACCGCCGGATGGCGGGCTCGATATGGCGTCGTGAGCGTTTCCACCATGGCCAGCGCCGTGGGAATAACGGCGAGACGCAGGCGGCCAGCCAAGCCGTGCTTGAGAGCATGCACTTCCTGGCGCATGGCCTGGGCGTCGCCGACGATGCGCCGGGCCCAGTCGAGCACGCGCTCGCCCTCGGGCGTGAAACCCTGGAAGCGGGAACCTCGATTGACGAGAAGGACGCCGAATGAATCCTCGATTTGCTTCACGCCGGCCGAGAGTGTCGGCTGGGTGACGCCGCAAGCTTCGGCCGCACGGCCGAAGTGTTTTTCCCGCGCCAGGGCCAGCAGGAATTCAAGCTTATCGATCATCGCGCAATCGCTGTTTTATTGTGCTCGTTTTTGCAAAGCGGCCGCTGAACCCGTATTCAGATCATATATGAGCGTATATCGATCGGACGTTTGATCTGGAATACCATAGCTGGCGGGGCTCGGCGATAGGAAACAACTATCGCTCGATCAGTTACGGCACCTTGCCGGGGACCGTTCAAAAGGGCTTTTGTTGCGTTCGCGGAGGAGTTTATGAGCGCACCAGTGACGAACGTTGATGCCCCGGATATCACGCGCAAGGGCCGCCGCCGGCCGCCGCGCACGCCGAAGGGCCGTCAGGTCGATCCGGCCGCGCTCGAGGAGGTCCGCGCCCTGCTCACCGACCGGCCGCGCCGCCGCGACCTGCTGATCGAGCACCTGCACCTCATTCAGGACCGCTACCACCATATTTCCGCGGCGCACCTCGCCGCGCTCGCCTTCGAGATGAA
Organism: Pseudolabrys sp.; assembly: GCA_035718885.1. GTDB lineage: Bacteria > Pseudomonadota > Alphaproteobacteria > Rhizobiales > Xanthobacteraceae > Pseudolabrys. The sequence continues at coordinate 8,852 of DASTGR010000277.1, forward strand.
GATGGCGCTGGCCGAGGTCTACGAGGTGGCGACCTTCTATTCGCACTTTGACGTCGTGAAGGAGGGCGAGGACGCCCCGCCGGCCATCACGGTGCGCGTCTGCGATTCCATTTCCTGCGCCATGGCCGGCGCCGAGGCGCTGCTCGAGAAGCTGCCGAAGATCCTCGGCAAGGATGTCCGCGTCGTGCACGCACCGTGCATGGGCGCCTGCGACGGGGCACCGGCGGTCGCCGTCGGACACATGCAGACACTCCGGGCCACGCCGGACACCGTCGCCACCGCGGTCAAGGCCAACCCGCACCCGCACGCCTGGAAGCCGCAGGTCGATTTCGCCGCTTACCAGAAGGACGGCGGCTACGCGCTCTTGAAGGACTGCATTTCGGCCAATCGCACGCCGGAAGATCTCATCAAGGTCGTCAGCGACGCCGGCCTGCGCGGCCTCGGCGGCGCCGGCTTTCCGACCGGACGCAAGTGGTCGCTGGTGCGTGCGGAACCCGCGCCGCGCCTTTTCGCCGTGAATGCCGACGAAGGCGAGCCCGGCACCTTCAAGGACCGCTATTACCTCGAGCGCGATCCGCACCGCTTCCTCGAAGGCGTGCTGATTGCTGCCTGGGTGGTCGAGGCGCGCGACACCTACATCTACATCCGCGACGAATATCCCGAACTGCGGCTGATGCTCGAGGAAGAGATCGACAAGATCGCCGATGCAGGGCTGTCGCCGCATACGCGGCTGCATCTGCGCCGCGGCGCCGGCGCCTACATCTGCGGCGAAGAGTCGGCGATGATCGAGTCGATCGAGGGCAAGCGCGGCCTGCCGCGTCATCGTCCGCCCTATGTCGCGCAGATCGGTTTGTTCGGCCGTCCGACGCTCGAGCAGAATGTCGAGACGATGTACTGGATCCGCGACATCATCGAGAAGGGCGCCGCGTGGGCGACCTCGCAGGGGCGTCATGAACGCAAGGGCTTTCGCAGCTTCTCGGTGTCGGGCCGCGTGAAGAATCCGGGCGTCAAGCTTGCGCCGGCCGGCATCACCATGCGCGAACTCATCGACGAGTTCTGCGGCGGCATGACGGACGGTCACAAGTTCAAGGCCTTCCTGCCGGGCGGCCCCTCGGGCGGCATCCTGCCGGAATCGATGGCTGACATCCCGCTGGATTTCGGAACCTTGGAAAAATACGGGAGCTTTGTCGGCTCGCACGCGGTTGTCATCCTGTCGGACAAGGACGACATGAAAGCCGTCGCGCTCAACCTGCTGAAGTTCTTCGAGGACGAAAGCTGCGGCCAATGCACGCCATGCCGCGTCGGCACGGAAAAGGCCGTGAAGCTCATGCAGCGCGGGCCATGGGACGTCGGCCTCCTGACCGAGTTGTCGACGCTGATGCGCGATGCGTCGATCTGCGGTCTCGGTCAGGCGGCGCCGAACCCGCTGATGAGCGTACTGAAGTACTTCCCGGATGACCTGAAGACGCCGCTCGGGAAGTGGTGACGGGATCGATCGAAAAGGAATTGCCATGACCGACACGAAAAAGCCCGTCGGCTACGGACACGACGACAAAGGCAAGGCGCTCGACGGCGCGATTGGCGGCGGCAAGCCGGGCGTCGCGCACACCGCGCCGGCCGACACGTCGGTTGGGCAGGGCGGCGCCTCGACGGCCAAGACCTTCTTCATCGATGACCGCGAGATCGACATCCGCGAGGGTGAATCGATCTTCCGCGCCGCGCGCAGGCTCGACATCAAGTTGCCGCACCTGTGCTACTCGCCGCAGCCCGGCTATCGCGCCGACGGCAATTGCCGCGTCTGCATGGTCGAGATCGAGGGCGAGCGCGTGCTCGCCGCGAGCTGCATTCGTACGCCTTCGCCCGGCATGAAGGTGAAGACGCAGACCGACCGCGCCAAGACCGCGCGCAAGATGGTCGCCGAGCTTCTCGCCACCGATCAGCCGGCCATCGAGGTCGCGCACGATCCGGAATCGGAATTCTGGAAGACCGCAAAGCGCCAAGGCGTTTCCGACGGCCGCTTCCCCAAGCGCGAGCGCGAGATCGTGCCCGAGCTCGACGCCTCGCACCCGGCGATGCGCGTCAATCTCGACGCCTGCATCCAATGCAATCTCTGCGTCCGCGCCTGCCGCGAAGTGCAGGTCAACGATGTCATCGGCATGTCCGGCCGCGGCCACACCGAGAAGATCGTGTTCGACTTCGACGATCCGATGGGTCAGTCGACCTGCGTCGCCTGCGGCGAATGCGTGCAGGCCTGCCCGACCGGCGCGCTGATGCCGGCGACCTTGCTCAACGACAACCAGGTGCGCAGCGAATTCCCAGACCGCGAGGTGCACTCCGTGTGCCCCTATTGCGGCGTCGGCTGCCAGCTCACCTACCAGATCAAGGACGACAAGCTCATCGCCGTCACCGGCCGCAACGGCCCGGCGAACGAGAACCGCCTGTGCGTGAAAGGCCGCTTCGGCTTCGACTACGTGCACAATCCGCAGCGCCTGACCAAGCCGATGATTCGCAAGGAAGGCGTGCCGAAGGTGCCGCACGAGTTCATCGACCCGATGAACCCATGGACGCATTTCCGCGAGGCGACCTGGGAAGAGGCGTTGGCGAAGGCGGCCTCCGGCCTCAAGACGATCCGCGACCGCGACGGCGCGGACGCGCTCGCCGGCTTCGGCTCGGCGAAGGGCTCGAACGAGGAAGCCTATCTGTTCCAGAAGCTCGTCCGCGTCGGCTTCCGCACCAACAATGTCGACCACTGCACGCGGCTCTGCCACGCCTCGTCGGTCGCCGCGCTGATGGAAGGCGTCGGTTCGGGCGCGGTGTCGGCCACCTTCAACGAGGTGAAGAACTCCGACGTCATCATCGTCATCGGCTCGAACCCGACCGAGAACCATCCGGTCGCCGCCACCTTCTTCAAGCAGGCGGCCAAGCGGGGCTCGAAGCTGATCGTCATGGATCCGCGCGGTCAGGCGCTCAAGCGCCACGCCTGGCGCATGATGCAGTTCAAGAACGGCGCCGACGTGGCCATGCTCAACGCCATGCTTAACGTCATCGTCGAAGAGAAGCTCTACGACCAGCAGTACATCCAGACCTATGTCGAGGGCTTCCCGGCCTTCGCCGAGAGCGTCAAGGAGTTCACGCCGGAGGAGATGGCGCCAATTTGCGGCATCGAGGCCGACACGCTGCGAGAAGTGGCGCGCACCTATGCGCGGGCAAAGGCCGCCATCATCTTTTGGGGCATGGGCGTGTCACAGCACACGCACGGCACCGACAATGCGCGCTGCCTGATCGCGCTGTCGCTGATTACCGGTCAGATCGGCCGTCCCGGCACGGGGCTGCATCCGCTGCGCGGACAGAACAACGTGCAGGGCGCATCGGACGCGGGCCTCATCCCGATGTTCTTCCCCGACTATAAGTCGGTCGAGAACGAGGAGATCCGTGCCAAGTACGAGAAGGCCTGGCAGACCAAGCTTCCGCCGAAGAAGGGACTGACGGTGGTCGAGATCATGGACGCGATCCACGCGGACACGATCAAGGGCATGTACGTCATGGGTGAGAATCCGGCGATGTCCGACCCCGACCTCAACCACGCGCGCGAGGCGCTGGCGCATCTCGAACATCTCGTGGTGCAGGACCTCTTCCTCACCGAGACGGCCGTCTATGCCGACGTCATCCTGCCGGCGTCTGCCTGGCCGGAGAAGGACGGAACCGTCACCAACACCAACCGTCAGGTGCAGATGGGCCGGCAGGCGCTGCCGCTGCCAGGCGATGCGCGTCACGACTGGTGGCTGATCCAGGAGATCGGCCGCGGCATGGGCCTCGGTTGGAATTACAAGGGTCCCGAGGAGATCTTCACCGAGATGGCCTCGCTGATGCCCTCGCTCGACAACATCACCTGGGAGCGCGTCGCGCGCGAAAGCGCCGTGACCTATCCGGTCGACGCGCCCGACAAGCCGGGCCGCGACGTCGTGTTCGACAAGGGCTTCCCGCGTCCGGGCGGCTTCGCCAAGCTGGTGGCGGCGAAGGTGCTGCCGCCGAACGAGGTTCCGGACCACGACTTCCCGTTCATTCTCACCACCGGCCGCCAGCTCGAGCATTGGCACACCGGCGCCATGACGCGCCGTGCCACCGTGCTCGATGCGCTCGAGCCGTCGGCGATCGCGGCCGTCTCGCGCGGCACGATCGAAAAGCTCGGCATCAAGCCGGGTGATATGGTGCGGGTGACGACCCGGCGCGGCACCGTCACGCTCAATTCGCGGCAAGACGACGCCATTCCCGACGGCGTGGTGTTCATCCCCTTCGCCTTTGTCGAGGCGGCGGCGAACATTCTGACCAACCCGGCGCTCGACCCCTTCGGCAAGATCCCGGAGTTCAAGTTCTGCGCCGCCAAGGTCGAGACGGCCGAGCCGCGCATGGAAGCGGCGGAATAGGCCCTTCCGCTCTTGCGAGAGCAGACAAGGCCGGGCTTTTGCCCGGCCTTTTCAATTGCGTGGCGCGCGTTCAGCCGTTCGGACAGATGAAGCCCGCGCCGCTTGGATTGTGGAAGCAGCCGACCGATTGCGGCAGGACGTGCTTCGGGATCCAGAGCACCACTTCCGGGAAGAAGATGATGAAGACGATGGTGATCAGGAACACCGCGTAGATGGGCAGGGCGGCACGCAAGGCCTGCGAGAACCGCACGCCGACGAATTTCGATGCCATCAAGAGGACGAGCCCGTAAGGCGGCGTGATCAGGCCGAAGGCGAGTGTGGCGATCAGCACGACGCCCATGTGTACCGGGTTGATGTGGCCCGCGGTGGTGAGCGCGTTTACCAGCGGCATGAAGATGATGATGGTCGGCACCGGCTCGATGAAGTCGCCGACAATGGTGAACAAGAGCACCATCAACAGCATGATGAGATGCGGGTCGTTTCCGGCGATCGAGGTGATGAATTCCGAGATCACGATCGCGCCGCGCAGATAGGCGAGCAGGTATCCGAACGCATTCGCGGCGCCGATCGTGATCAGCGGCAATGAAAAGATCAGCCCGGCGAGGCAGAAGTCATAAGGAAGGTTCTTGATGTGCTTCGGATTGAGCGCCGGAATGATGACGAAGATGATCCAGCAAGCGGCGACGACGCCGGCCTCGGTCGGCGTGAACCAGCCAGTGAGAATGCCTCCCAGCAGGATCACCGGGATCATCAGCGGCAGGGCCGACTGGTAGGCCGCGGTCGCGACACCGAGGAAGGTCGGCTTGGGACGGCGGAACCCGGCCGGGCCGAAGAAATAGCAATAGATCATCAGGCCGAAGCCGATCATCATTCCGGGTACGAAGCCCGCCATGAACAGGCCGGCGATCGAGACGTTGCCGACGGCGCCGTAGACGACCGCGGTGATGCTCGGCGGCACCAGCGCGGCGATGGTCGAAGCCGCGGCGATGATCGCGGCGATGAACGGCGGTTCGTAGCCTTCTTTCTTCATCGGCCCGCCGAGCGCGCGGCTCATCACCGCGACGTCGGCGGTGGTCGAGCCGGACATCTCCGAAAAGAACATGCTGAACACGGTGACGACCTGGGACAGGCCGCCGCGAATGTGACCGGCGAGCGCCATGGACAGGTTGACAATGCGCACGACCACGTTGGCCGAGCTCATCAGTTCGCCGACCAGAAGGAAGAACGGGATCGCCAGCAGCGCCTCATTGTCGACGCCGTCGAACACTTTCTGAACGATGGAGGCATGCGAGACGTCGGCAAGCGATGCGCCGATGAACACGCCGCCGAGCAGCGCGAACGGCACCGGTACGCCGAGATAGCCGAACGCGAGGAAGCACGCCGACATGAGCGTGAGGATGACCGGCGCGCTCATCGGAGATCGTCCGGTTTGCCGGCGCCAATGATTGCGCTGTCCGGAGCGTCGTCGAATTCCGGGTGGTCGAAGCCGTTGCGGCAGCCATTCACGATCTGCTCGACCGTGAACAGGAAGATGAGCACGCCGGAGATCGGGATCGCCGCGTAGAGCGAGGCAATCGGCGTGTTCGACGGTAGGCGGAAGCTGCCGAAGCCGCGCAGGTAGTTGAGATATCCGAAATAGATGAGTGCCGCGGCGACGCCGAGCACGATGACTCGGATCGTCAGCTCGGCAATCACGCGCGGTGTGCCGTGCATCGCCTCGGCGAAGGCCGTCAGATAGAGGTGGTCGTTGCGGCGTGTCGCCGTGGCAGCGCCGATGAAGATTGCGTAGATGAACAGCGTCGAGGTGACTTCCTGGAGCCAGAGCCAGGGCGAGCCGATCAGGCGCGTGACGATGTCGCAGACGACCGACAGCGAGAAGCCGAACAGCAGCGCGCCGCCCAGGATCATCAGCAGACACTCGAGCGGGTCGAGCGCCTTCCATTTCAGGTGCCGCTGACGCTGCAATACGAGTTTGTCAGCGATGCCCATTCGTCGCGCCCGCCCAGGGAGGGGCCGCCGGCGGCCCCTCCATTGCCGTGTGACAGTCTACTTGATCGCGACGATCAGGCTCTTGATCTTGTCGGCGTGCGGGCCGAGCTCCTTGGCGAGCTTGTCCAGCATCGGGTTCGAGATCTTCTGGAAGCCGGACTTGTCGACGCCCGAGACGATCTTGATGCCGATCGCCTTGAGCTTGGCGGCGGCGGCGTCCTCGAGCTCGAAAGCCTTCTTCGGCTCCTGCGTCGAGACGTCGCGGCCTGCTTCGAGCAGCCACTTCTTCTGCTCGTCCGAGAGGCTCTTCCACAATTTGTCGCTGACGTAGAGGATGGCGTTGTTGGCCTCGTGCTCGGTCATCGACAGCACCGGCGCCACTTCATAGTGCTTGTTGATGAGATAGACGTTGACCGAGTTCTCGCCGACGTCGACAACGCCGGTCTGCAACGAAGTGTAGACACTGCCGAACGGCATGTGCACCGTCTGTGCGCCGTAGGCGGCGAAAGTCGCGTCCTCGGTCGCGGTCGCCTGCACGCGCACCTTCAGGCCCTTGAGATCGGCGACCGACTTGATCTCTTTCTTGCTGTACATGCTGCGCAGGCCCTGCGTGCCGAGCCCGATCGCGTGGATGCCCTGCGTGGTGCCGTCGATCATGTCGCGGATCGCTTCGAACACCTTGGGGTCGCCGAGCGACTTGATCATGTGGTCGGGACCGCGGAACAGGAAATGCAGCGACATGACGCCGGCCTGCGGCGTGATGGTCGCGCTGTTCGCGGACGAGACGATGGCGAAGTCGAGGTCGCCGGCCTTCACGAGCTGAAGGAGTTGCGGCTCCTGGCCGAGTTGCGCGCCCGGATACTGGTCGACCAGCATCTTGCCGCCGCTCAATTGCTTGAGCTTGGCCGAGAAGATGTCATAGGCGACGCTGTAGCCCGAATTGAGTTGCTGGTCGTGCGCGAAGCGGTAATGCGACTGCGCGTTGGCGTCGACTGTAAGTGCGCCGATTGCGCCGGCCACGCTGAGCCCGCGCAGAATCCAAGCCATTCCTGACTTCATGTCGTCCCTCCCCGCTGTGTTTGTCGCGCGTCCGTTAGCGCCGGCCATTGTCACTGGCGGCTTTATTGTCTACACGATTGTATACAATTGCAAGGGCCGATCTTTTTTCGATGACGAACCGAGCCGCAGCGAAGAAACAGGTGGCCGCGGACCCGGTGGGCAGCGCCGAAGGCGGAGTGCAGCCGCTCGCGCTGATGATCGCCAACAAGATCGAGGAAGACATCGTGCTCGGCCGCCGCCATCCGCGCGAGCGGCTGATCGAGCAGGAGTTGTGCGCCCATTTCGGTACGCATCGAGGCGACGTGCGGCTTGCGCTGTTCGAGCTCGAGAAGCGCGGCATCGTGCAGCGCATTCCGAACCGCGGTGCGATCGTGCGTGACCTGACGCCGAAGGAGGTGGAGGAGATCTATGCGGTGCGCGAGGAACTGGAGGTGATGGCGATCCGCATTCTGCCCTTGCCCGTCGCGCAGGCCGATCTCGGCAATCTCGTCGCCTTGCAGCAGCAGCACAGCCGCGCGGTCGATGCCGGCGATCTTCTCGCCGTGTTCTACGCCAACCTGCACTTCCATCGGGCCCTGTTCGGCCTGTGTGGCAATGCCTGCCTGATCGAGACGATCGAACAGCTCGCGCAGAAGGTGCGGGTGATCCGGTCGTCGGCGAACGCCGACGCCGCTGTGCTCGACCAGGCGCGGCGCGACCACCTGAAGATGATCGAGGCGCTGAAGGGCTATGCGCGTGACGACCTGGTGGCGCTGACGCGCCGCCACCTCAAGGCTGCGCCCGAGGCCTATGCGCGCGCCTACCGGCTGCGCTTCGGCGAAGCGGCCTAGGCGTTCGGCGGCGGCGCTCCGCTCTCGTCGAGCATCTTGTCGTTCGACAAGGCCTGCCGAAACTGGCGATAGGCCTGGGTGAGGTCGCGCTTTTTGCCGGAAGCTTGCGCCACCACCAGCAGCTCACGCGCGAAGGTCCAGCGCGACGCCAGCTTCACCTCGGGAAGGAGTTCGCGGTCGATCAGCTTGATCGCGTCTTCGGTCGTGGCGACCACGCGCGGCACGCGCCGCGCCGTCGTCCGCACCTGCCCGGGGAGATCCATGGGTTGCCGTCCGTTCCAGTGAGCGGCGAGGCAACGTCAGGTGGGGAGGCTTCGTTCCTCAGCTCCGAGCCAAACGAAAACGGCCGGGTGTGACCCCGGCCGTTCCGTTCGGGTCCCGTTCGGCGCTGTTAGTTGACGCTGACGCCGCTCGCCTTGATCGGCGCCGCCCACTTCGTGATTTCTTCCTTGACGAACTTGCCGAGATAATCGGGCGTGGCGCGATCGTCGGCCACGACCTGCGCGCCGAAGCCTTCGAGCCGTTCCTTGACGCCGGCGTCATGCATCGCCTGCACCATGGCAGCGTTGAGCTTCTTCACGACCGCGTCCGGCGTGCCCTTCGGCAAAAAGATCGCGTTCCAGGTATAGGCCTGCACGTCGAGACCTTGCTCGGCGCTGGTCGGCACGTCCTTTTCGACCGGCGAGCGTGTCTTGGTCAGGATCGCCAGCGCCTTGACGTTCTTGCCGTCGATCTGCGGCTTGGCGGTCGAGATAATCTCGCACAGATAGTCGATGCGGCCGGCGATCAGGTCCTGCATCGCGGGGCCGGTGCCCTTGTACGGCACGTGCGTGATCTTCGGCGTGCCCATCGCGGTGTTGAGCACGACACAGCCGAGATGCGTCGCCGAACCGGCGCCGGCCGAGCCGAACTGCATCTTCGCCTCGTTGGCCTTGGCGTAGGCAACGAACTCCTTGAGGTTGTTCGCCGGCAGGTCCTTGCGCGTGATCAGCACGATCGGCACCTCGGCGATCAGGCCGACGGGCGTGAAGTCGGTCGAGGCGTTGTACAGCGGATGCGCATAGAGCGTCTGGCTCTGCGCGTGCGTGCCGACAGTGCCGAGCACGAAGGTGTAGCCGTCGGGCTTGGCTTCGGCGACGCGCTTGGAGCCGGTCTGGCCACCGGCGCCGCCGACGTTCTCGACGATGACGTTCTGCTTGAGAATTTCGCCCATCTTCGCGGCGACGACGCGACCGAGCAGGTCGGTCGGACCGCCGGCGGCGAACGGGATCACCATGGTCATCGGGCGTGTCGGGAAGTCCTGCGCGCCAGCGCTGCCGGACACCGCCATCGCGGCCGCAAGCGCGACCCCGAAAATTGTTCTTTTCATTCGATAAATCCTCCTCCTTTTGGAGGCCGGACTATGCTCATACCTCTCGCGGCGGCACAAGAAGGAGAGCGGCGCATGGTTGCCGCGGTGATCTCGCTGCGCTAGGCACGGCGGCAACAGCCCAGAAGAGTGGTAAGGCGGGACGCCGAAATGACCGAGGACAAGAAGATGCAGCGGGTCGCGATCGCCGGTCTCGGCCCGATCGGTCTCAAGGTGATGCAGGCGCTCGACGAAGGGCTGCCCGGCCTGGCGCTCACCGCAGTCGCTGTCGGAAATCCGGACAAGCCGCGGCCGGAGTTCGACCGGCTCAAGCGTAAGCCGAAGGTCGTGCCCGTCGCGGGACTAGAAGCGGAAGCCGACATCGTCGTCGAATGCGCGCCCGCCTCGATTCTGCGCCAGATCGTCGAGCCGTTTGTCGCGCGCGGCAAGATGGCGGTCGTGCTTTCCGCCGGCGCGCTCCTGACCAACTGGGACCTCGTCGACATTGCCAGGACGAACGGCGGCCAGATCGCGGTGCCGACCGGCGCGCTGATCGGGCTCGACGCGATGAACGCGGCCGCCGAAGGCGAGATCCGTTCGGTGCGCATGATCACGCGGAAGCCGGTGAAGGGCCTGCTCGGCGCGCCTTATGTGGTCGAGAAGGGCATCGACCTCGAGGGCTTGCGCCAAGCGACCAAGATATTCGACGGCTCTGCGCGCGAGGGCGCGAAGGGATTCCCCGCCAACGTCAATGTCGCGGCGGCCTTGTCGCTTGCCGGTTTCGGCCCCGACAGGACGCGGCTCGAGATCTGGGCCGATCCGAATCTCGACCGCAACAATCACAGCATCGAAGTCGACGCCGACTCCGCGCGCTTCTCCATGTCGATCGCCAATGTGCCGAGCGAGAACCCGAAGACCGGCCGCATCACCGCGCTGTCGGTGATCGCGCTTCTGCGCAAACTCAATGCGCCGCTGCGCGTGGGCACCTGATTTCAGTGCAGCCGCTGCACGCCCGCGTCGACGGTGGTGAGCCCGATATCGTCGATCAGCGCGCGGCGCTCCGCATCCGCTTTCACGAGAGCCGCTTCGGTCTCGTTCCAGGTCGTCGCGTTCGAGCCGAGAAGCACGATGCCGCCGATGACCGCGGCGATGGCGCCGAAGAAGAGCGACGGCCAGAACGGCGCGATCAGGAGGAACGTTAGCGCGAGCCACGCGAAGCCGCCGGTGATTGCCGTCTTGGCTGCGAGCGAGATTTTGCGGCAGCGGGCGAGCGACAGGCGCAGGGACTCGATCCGCTCTTCGAGCCGCTCAATCTCGCTGCGGATGCTGTCGCTGCTCATGACGACGTGAGCTTAAGCGTTCAGCCCGCGGGCTGGTCCTTGAAATAGGGCTGGACCTCGCCGGTCAGCTTGATCGTCAGCGGCCGCCCGTAGCGGTCCTTGGCGGCGCCTGCCTGCACGCGGATCCAGCCTTCGCTGACGCAGTATTCCTCGACGTTGTTCTTCTCGACACCCTTGAAGCGGATGCCGACATCGCGTTGCAGGACCTCGGCATTGAACCAAGGGCTGCGCGGATCGACCGACAGGCGGTCGGGCGGCGTGTCGGCGGCGTTGGGCGTTTGGTCGCGCGTTTCGTCGTTCATGGCGCGCTTGTCTCACTCCGGCGCGGCGGAGGCAAGCCGCTCACCGGCGCGGCGGCGGCTCCGCCTTGAGCGCCAATCCGAGCGCGATCAGCACGATCGTGTAAGCCACGATCGCCACCGGCAATCCGATATAGAACTGGTAACCGAGCGTCTGCGTCATCGCGAACAGAACCGCGGCGCCCGTCAGCACCGAGACGATCCGCACGATCTGGAATGTGCTCACTGGTTCTTGCCGTCGGAGGCGCTGCGCATGTTCGCCCACGGGTCCTTCTTCGTATTGGTCTGCGTGGCCGACTGGATCTTGATCGCCGCCTTGTATTTCTGGTCGAGCTCGGCGGCGTCGCGCTTCTTCTGGATCTCCTCCGGGGTCGGACCCTGGTCGGCGCCGCGCCGCTGCGCATGCGCAGGCAGCGCCAGAATGCTCAACGCAACGAACGCGATCACAAGCTTACGCATGTCTCGAACGTCTCCTGCGCGGCAGCAATCGCCGCAGGCGGCAGACTACCACCGCGGGGCAGGCGGCTCAATGCGATGAAATCCCTGAACAATCCGTGCTTTACCGCGGTCGGCGAGGTTCACGTCATGCCGCGGACGATCGCGAGCCCTGCGAACAGGCCGACGAGGCCGAGCACGACGGAACCGGTCACGTAGACCACGGCGAGCATGAGCTGTCCGCGCTCGTAAAGCAGCGCCGCGTCGAGGGAGAACGTCGAGAAGGTGGTGTAGCCGCCGAGGATGCCGGTGGTCAGAAACAGCCGCCAATGCTGCGAGGCGTCGCCCTTGAACGCGAACCAGGCCGCGATCAGCCCCATCACGAAGGAGCCGGTGACGTTGATAAAGAAGGTCGCGTAGGGGAACCCGGCGCCGAGCATGCGCGCAACCGCCACATTAATGCCGTGGCGAAGCGCGGCGCCGAGGCCGCCGCCGAGAAAGACAACGATGTAGGCCATTCCATCCTCCAGGGGCTTACGGCAGACGGAATCCTGCCGCGGTTGATCCGGCAGGAGTCATCAGCCCACATCGGGATGTCGGCGGTTGTCGGGGGACCCCATCCCCATCGCCCGGCACGCTATTCGGCCCGGTTTTGGCGGTCAATTGCCCGCTCTGAGGCGCCCACAGGCCCTGCGACAAGTCAGGTCCTTGACACTTCTCAAGTACCGCAATAATAGAGCGAACGTTCATTCGTTTTATGTGCAGTGCAACATATTCCGTGCTGTGAATGGCTGCGGCCGGGGCCGCACGAAGGGCGATCGCCATGAAGCGCGCCAACGCGCAACTTCAGTCCGACCGGCGTGCCGAAATCCTCAACGCGGCCGAACGCTGCTTCGCGCGCGCGGGCTTCCATCAATCCTCGATGCAGGAGATCTGCACCGAGGCCGGGATGAGCCCGGGCAATCTCTACCGTTACTTCCCGTCGAAGGAGGCGCTGATCGCCGGCATCTCGGAGCGCAACCGCGCC
>DASTGR010000278.1:0-5832 GCA_035718885.1 Pseudolabrys sp.
TGGCGCTCGGCTCGCAGGTCCTGCTCGCGCGATGGATGGGCAGCTTCGACTACGGCGTTTTCATCTATGTCTGGACCTGGGTGCTGATGATCGGCGCGCTGTCCGATCTCGGCCTGTCGTCGGCCGCGCGGCGCTTCATCCCCGAATACACGGAATTGAAATCGCCGGAACTCCTGCGCGGCTTCCTCTCCGGCTCGCGCCAGCTTGCCTTCGTCATCGCCACTGCAATCGGAGCGACCGGCGCAATCGTCGTGTCGCTTTTGCAGCCGCACCTCGACGCATACCTTGTCGTCCCGCTCTATCTCGCCTGCGCCGCCATTCCGGTTTACGGCCTCGGCCAGACGCAAGCCGGCATCTCGCAGAGCTATGATTGGCCGAACCTCGCTTTGATGCCGTTCTTCATCTGGCGGCAGCTCGCCATGGTCGTGCTGATGGGCGGCGCCTGGTTCTTCGGCGCGCCGACGAGCGCCGTGACTGCGATGCTGGTCGCGGTCGTCACCACCTGGATCGTCACGCTGGCGCAGGCACGCATGCTCGCCCGCCGACTCGACGACAAGCTCGACGCGGGACCGAAGCAGTACGACCTCAAGACCTGGCTCGGCACATCGCTGCCGATCTTCATCGTCGAGGGCTTCTACCTGCTCTTGACTTACGTCGACATCCTCGCGCTCGAGCATCTGCGCACGCCAGACGAGGTCGCGGTCTATTACGCCGGCGCGCGGCTGCTCGCGATCGTCGCCTTCGTCTATTTCGCCATTGCCGGCGCGACCACGCACAAATTCACGAAATATCACGTCGCCGGCGATGCCGAAAAACTGAAGGCCTTCTTCGCCGAGACGATCCGTTGGACGTTCTGGCCGTCGCTCGTCGTCTGCGGCGCAATCCTCGCCTTCGGCAAGCCGCTCTTGTCGCTGTTCGGCGCGAAGTTCGACAGCGGCTATCAGGTGATGTTCATCCTCGCCATCGGCATGCTGGCGCGCGCGGCGGTGGGGCCCGCCGAGCGGCTTCTCAACATGCTCGGCGACCGCAAACAGTGCGCCGGGGTCTACGCCATCGCCTTCGCGGTCAACCTCGTTCTGTGCCTGACGCTGATCCCGCACATCGGCATCGAGGGCGCGGCGACGGCGACCTCCGCGGCCCTGGTCATCGAATCGATCCTGCTCTACCGCATGGCGAAGACGCGCCTCGGCCACCACGTCTTCCTGATGAAGAACGAAAAGAAATAGCCCTCGTCAGGACGACGGCGCCCGCGCCTGCTTGCGCAACGCCTTGAGCTCCTCGAAGCGCACGGTGACGTCACGCATCACGGCGGCGAGGCCGGAGATCGCGCCACCTGCATCGCGCAGCGGCGTGATGGTGAACTCGACCGAGATCTGGGTACCATCCTTGCGAAGCGCGGGCACCGATAGCGTGTCGCCGCCGGCGTAGCGGCTCGTGCCGGTCGCGATCGTGTGCCGCCAGCCGTTCCAATGCCGCGCACGAAGTCTTTCGGGAATGATGAGGTCGAGCGACTGGCCGACCGCCGCCTCGGCAGAAAAGCCGAAGATCCGCGACGCGCCGGGGTTCCAGAAGCGGATCACGCCGTCGCGGTCGCAGGCCACGATCGCGTCGGCCTCGCTTGCGAGCAGCGCCCGCGCAATGTCGGCGGTTTGCACGTCACGCGCCTGCCCGCGCGGGGCGGCGCGGCGGCGACCCGATCTCCAGCAGGCCACGCAAGGCGTGGCGCGGCTTGACCAGATCGCCGAGCGTGTAGTCGTCGAGCACCGCCAGGAACGCGGCCGTCGCCTTGTCGAGCGCGCGCTTCAACAGGCATGACGGGTGGATGGCGCAGGCTGCATCGACAGGGCTCATGCACGGCACCAGCGCCATGTCCTGCTCGGAGTGGCGGACCACATCGCCGAGATTGATGTCCACCGCCGGCCGGGCCAGCTTCAGCCCGCCGGAGCGGCCGCGCACGGTCGCAACGTAGCCGGCGACGCCGAGCTGATGCGCGACCTTCATCATGTGGTTTCGCGAGATGTCGTAGCTCTCGGCGACTTCGGCGATGGTGGCGAGCCCGTCGTCCTTGACAGCGAGATACATCAACAGGCGCAGCGCGTAATCGGTATAGACGGTCAGACGCATGGCACGACTCTCCGCGGTCGAATAAGATGTATTACGGATATTGCTTTTTGGCAATCTGCCGATAAGATGCCTTCAGAATACATCTTCAGGAGGACCGCATGACCGATTCCACGTCGCTCGGCGCGACCCTTGCCCGCGCCTTCCTTTATCCCGGCGATCTCTTCTGCTCGGTCACGGGCCTTCAGGGCGACGACAAGCGCGAGCTGGTGCGCATGCTGGTGAACTCGCTGATCTGGATCGTCCTCGGCATGGGCGCCGCCGTGGTGCTGACGTGACCGGTGCGCCGATCGAAAACGCTTTGCCGACGGAGGATGAGATCGGCCGACTGGTCGACGCCTTCTACGCCAAGGTCCGCGCCGACGCGGCGCTCGGGCCCGTGTTCGACCGCGCGATCTCGGATTGGGGACCGCATCTGGAGACTATGCGCAAATTTTGGTCGTCGGTGATGCTGACCAGCGGCCGCTACAAGGGTAATCCGGTCACGGTGCACCATCGCGTCCAAGGCATCGACATTGCGCTGTTCGACCGCTGGCTCGCTCTGTTCGACGAGACCTGCCGCGAGATGTTCGACGACGCGCTCACCGCCGCCTTTAACGAGAAGGCCGCGCGCATCGCCGAAAGCCTGAAGCTGGCGCTATTCTACCGGCCCGACCGGCCGTGGCCGCCGCGGATCGTGGCGGGCTAGCTCCCGCGCTTCTCGTCCGGCTGCGCCAGGATGAGCGCCCAATAGACCTTGTATTTCGAACGCGGCGTGTAGACTGCGGCGATGCCGATGCGCGTTGCGCCCTTGAGCAGCATGTTGGCACGATGCGGCGGCGAATCGCGCCAACCGGAGAATGCTTCCGCCAGCGTGTGATAGCCGGCGCTGATGTTCTCGGCCGCTTCCTTCGCGTCATAGCCGGATTGCTTGATGCGAACATTGAACGGTTTCCCGACCGAGTGATCGAGTTTGTCGCGCTTGGCCATCGTGTCGGCCTGCGCTTGCGCGAGCCGCATCAGTTCCGGATCGAGCGTTACGGTTGGGAGACCGTTATTGGCGCGGTAGCCGCTGATCATGGAGGCGGCTGCGGCCGCATCGAGTTCCGCGCCCGGCTGTGCCAGGTTCCGATAAAAGCTGGGCTCGCCCTTCGGCTGGTAGTTGTCTGACACCGCGCAGGCGCCAAGCGTCAGCAACGCGAGCGCGGGAAAGATCAGGCGGAACAAACGCATCTTCAAGAACCCCAAGCCGGCATCGTGCGGCGCACATCGCGTGAAGACCATGGCCGAACGGTGGTGAACGGATCGCAAATGCGTGGACCGCTGATCGCCCCCTGCGAATGAGGGCGAGCAGGGATGGCGCCGGCACATTTGCTCCAGTAGCATCGCGGGAAATCAAAAAGACTATGTTTCTCAGGGAGAAAGAACGATGACGAGCGCTCCTGCACCGCGCACGCCCGGCGCCACCCGCGCCTCTCCGGGGGAGTACGTCTTCGACTTCGGCACGGTCGCCAAGATCATGGGCGGACCTGCCTACTCCACCGCGCATGGCCCGTGCGTCGAAGGCGAGCGCATGATCGTCGCGCTCATGCGCATGCCCGCCGGCACCGGCGCCGAGCCGCATTCGCATCCGAACGAGCAGTGGATTTACGTGCTGCAAGGCACGTTCCGCGGCGTCGTCGGCGGCAAGGCGGTCGAGGCAGCGCCGGGCTCCTGCCTCTACATCCCCGCCGAGACGATCCACTCCGGCGGAGCGACCGCGGACGGCGACGTCGTATTCTTCACCGTGAAGGACGCCTCGCACAGCCTGCACGGCATCAAGGCCTGACTTTCGATAACCGCCATGGGGACGAAGATCTCCAGGTCCATATCCAGGAGGAAAAAATGAAAGCGCTGATCAGATTGCTTGCGGCCACGCTGTTCGTCGTTTTCGCCGCGCAAGCGGCGACCGCGCAGGACAAATACCCGAGCCGCACCGTCCGCATCGTCGTGCCCTACGCGCCGGGCGGTGCCACCGACATTGTCGCGCGCATCGTCGCCGACGAAATGCAGAAAATCGGTGGCCAGCCGGTCATCGTGCTCAACAAGCCCGGTGCCTTCGGCATGATCGCCATCGACGAGATGGTGAAGGCCGCACCCGACGGCTACACGCTGATGGTCGGCAACGTCTCGACCAACGCCATCACGCCGGTGCTCTACGCCGACAAGATGAACTACGATTATCGCAAGAAGGTCGCGGCCGTAACCAACCTCATCAACATCCCGGCGTTTCTGCTCGTCACCACCGCCAACGACTTCTCGGTCAAGACGGTGAAGGATCTGATCGACTACGCCAAGAAGAACCCGGGCAAGGTCCGCTACGGCACTGTCGGCGTCGGCTCCTATCCGCATTACGACATGGCCTATTTCGGCAAGAAGGCCGGCGATCTCGACCTCGTCGCGCTGCCGAACAAGAACGGCGCCACCGGCGTGATCCAGGACATGCTGCGCGGCGACGTGCAGGCCTCATTCCTGAACGTCGCGAGCAGCGCCGGACAGGTGCGTGCCGGCAAGCTCGTTCCGATCGCAGTCGTCAACGACAAGCGTCTGTCCGACTACCCGAACGTGCCGACGATGGCGGAAGCCGGCTACAAGGATGTCGGCACCATTGCCTGGAACGGGATGTTCGCACCTGCGGATACGCCGAAGCCGATGCTGCAGAAGGTCTTCGAGCTCGCCACCAAGGCGCTGAACTCGGAGGAGGTGCAGGCCAAGCTGCACAAGCAGAACTTCGACATCACGCCGAACAAGTCGCTCGACGACGCCAACAAATGGCTCGACGGCGAGATCTCGCACTGGAAGACCATCACCAGCCAGGTGAAGATCGAGACGCACTGAGCGCAGGAGGAGAGGCTAACCTCCGCCCTATCGGGCGGAGGCGAGCGCCTGCCAGATGCGCGCGGGCGTCGCCGGCATGTCGAGCTTCGCGCCCGGCGGCAGCGCGTCGAAGACGGCGTTGATCAGCGCCGGTGGCGCGGCGGTGGTGCCGGCCTCGCCCGTGCCCTTCACGCCGAGCGGGTTGGTGCGGCAGGCGACCGCGAAGTGCTCCACCGTCATCGGCGGCACCGTGTCCGACCGCGGCATCGCGTAGTCCATGAACGAGCCGGAGACGAGCTGGCCGTCCGTATCGTAGATGGTCGCCTCGCCAAGCGCCTGGCCGAGGCCCTGCGCCACGCCGCCATGGACCTGCGCTTCGACGATCACCTCATCGAGCACATTGCCGGAGTCGCCGACGGCGACGTAATTCACGACCGTCAACGCGCCGGTCGCAGCATCGATCTCGACTTCGGCGATATGGCAGCCGTTCGGAAAGGACGGCGGCACCTTGACGCCGCCCTGCGTGTCGAGACTCTCCGGAATGACGCCCTGGCGCGCGAGTTCGGCGGCGCGCTCGGCGACGTCGAACAGCGAGACGTCGCGGTTGCCCGCGCGGAACTTACCCTTGGCATAGGCGACCTCGGCCTCATTCGCCTGCAACAGCATCGCCGCGACGCGCTTGCCCTTCTCGATGACGAGATCGGCGGTGCGGGCAATCGCGCTGCCGACCATCGTCGCCGAGCGCGAGGCGACCGCGCCGAAGCCCGGCACATCGCGCGCCGAGTCGCCGGCGCTGACCTCGACCGAATTCGCCGCGATGCCGAGCCGCTGCGCCGCGACCGCGCCAAATACGGTGCGGTGCCCCTGCCCGCTCGC
>DASTGR010000279.1:0-2200 GCA_035718885.1 Pseudolabrys sp.
ACACGTCCGAGGACGTGCAACGGCAAATCGGCCGCATCCAGCCCTTCGCGCTGGTCGAGCGCGCGGCCGGATGGCTTCGCGACGCCGGCATCCGCGACCTCAACATCGACCTCATGTACGGCCTGCCCGGGCAGACCGTCGCGCATGTGCGCGACAGCGCGGCGCGCGCCGCAGCTCTCGCGCCGCAGCGGCTGGCTCTGTTCGGCTACGCGCACGTGCCGTGGTTCAAGACGCATCAGCGCCTGATCGACGAAGCGAAGCTGCCCGGCGTGTCGGAGCGGCTGGAGCAGGCGCAGGCCGCAGCCGAGACGCTCGCCGCCGCCGGCTATGAGGCGGTCGGGCTCGATCATTTCGCCCTCCCCGGCGATTCGCTCAGTCTCGCCGCGCGGACGAACCGCCTGCGGCGCAATTTCCAAGGCTACACCGTCGATGAAGCCGATGCGCTGATCGGGCTCGGCGCCAGCGCCATCGGCAAGCTGCCGCAGGGCTTCGCCCAGAACGCGCCCGATCTCGGCGGCTATACGCGCGCGCTCGCGGCGGGCGAGTTCCCGATCGTGAAGGGCCTCGCCCTGTCAGACGATGACCGCCTCCGCGGCGCGATGATCGAACGGCTGATGTGCGATCTCGAACTCGACCTCGCCGCATTCGGCGGCGCGGCGCGCTTTGCCGCCGAGATCGAGCAGCTTCAGCCGCTCGCCGAGGCCGGCTTCCTCGTCCGTGACGGCGACCGCATCGTCATGACTTCCGCGGGCCGCCCCTATGTGCGCATCGCCGCGGCCGCCTTCGATGCCTGGCTTGCCGCCGGCCAGAAGCGCCATTCCATCGCCGTGTAACGAGACTAGCTGCGCGATTTGCGCGCCGCATTCAGCGCGCCGGCGTTCGGGCAGAACGGCGGGACGCTCGCGATCGAACCCGGCGCCCGCGCGAGCCAGTCGCGGCATGCCTCGGTCGCATCGCAGCGCTCGCACGCCGTCACCATGACGCCAAGTCGAGCGATGCCCGTCGGCCATGCGGCAGCGACGGTGCGCACGCCGGCGCGGCTCGCCATGTCGGCAAGATTGGCGGCGCTTGCATTCAACGGCGACTGCATGGGTTTGTCCCGGTCCGGCATCGTAGATGCAAAATGACATGTTCGCCGGCGCACGCATTGACACATCGCAAACGAGCCATGCGAGTGCTTGACGCGCTTCGCTCGCAACCTGCGCTCCCGACCCGCGTTGCCGTCGAACAAGCGAAGGGAAAAATCATGATCGGAACTCGTCATACTCTCGCCATCCTGACGGCCGCGTTCCTCGCCGCTGGCTCGACCGTGGCCTTCGCGCAGGCCGGCGGCGGCGCCGGCGGTGGCGGCAGCGCCGGTGGCGCAGGCTCTACCGGGTCCGCCGGCATGAGCGGCGGCGCTTCCGGCAGCGGCGGCATGAGCGGCTTGGGCGGCATGCGCAGCCCCAACAGCCCGAACACGAATGTCAGCCCGCATCCGTGCGGGCCGGGCATGACGGCCGGCAACACCGCCGGCACGACAACCGGCACCGGCGCGACGGCGGGCAACAACAATCCGTCGGTATCGAACAACGGCGCCAACGCCACCACCGGCATGAGCAGTTCGGCGGGCTCATCGACGATGGACCCCCGCTCGCCGACCTCCAGCGCCAATCCGATGTTGGGTACCGGCACGGCCAAGGGCGGCGCGTCCGGCACGGCCAGCAGCGGCGCATCCGGGACCGTCGGCAGCGGCTGCTGATCGCTTCACGGGTCAACTTTAGAACCGGCGCGGTTGACTGACGCGCCGGTTCATTCTTGTGCGAATGCGCAATCGCAGGTTGAGAACCCATGCCTGATCTGAAAGGGTGCTCATCGCCCTCGTTCGATTCAGGATATCAACATGCGAATCTTTCCTCCCGCCATCGAAATTGGAGATCTAGAAGGCTTCTCCAGCGAGAAGGACATCTTTAAGCGAGCTGAGTTTGGGGCGGGCTTGGCGAATATTCTCAAGGTCTCCGAGGACCCGCTCGTGGTTGTTCTTGATGGGCCGTGGGGCTCAGGGAAGACCACGTTTATTAGAATGCTTGCTGGCCTGCTTCGGCGCGGCAATCATCCGACGATCTATTTTGACGCATTCGCCAACGACTACGCCGAAGACGCCTTCATCGCCATTGCAGGCGAAGTGGTTAAAATTTCGAAGGAATACAAAAAGACAAAT
>DASTGR010000280.1:0-12451 GCA_035718885.1 Pseudolabrys sp.
CTGATCCATATCGCCGTGCAGCGCGACGGCGTTGAACTTGTGGCGGAGCAGCGAGCGGTGCAGTTGCGCCACTTCGCGCTTGCGGTTGCAGAAGATGATGGCGTTCTTGAAGTCGTCGGCGCCGCGGATCAGCCCGCGCAGGGTTTCGCGCTTGTCCTGCGGATCGCGCCCGGTCTGGACCTTGAGCTGGGTGATGGTGGTGGCGGCGGTGGCGGGGCGGGAGACTTCGACGCGCACCGGATTGTGCAGGAAGGTATCGGCGATGCGCTGGATTTCCGGCGGCATGGTCGCGGTGAAGAACAAGGTCTGCCGCGTGAACGGAACCAGCTTGCCGATGCGCTCGATGTCGGGGATGAAGCCCATGTCGAGCATGCGGTCGGCTTCGTCGATGATCAGCAATTCGCAGCCGGACAAAAGGAGACGTCCGCGCTCCGAATGGTCGAGCAGGCGGCCGGGCGTTGCGATCAGCACGTCGACGCCGCGCAAAAGCTTCGAGTCCTGGTCGCCGAACGAAACGCCGCCGATGATCAAGGCGACGTTGAGCTTGTGGTTCTTGCCGTATTTCTCGAACTGCTCGGCGACCTGCGCGGCGAGTTCGCGCGTCGGCTCGAGGATGAGCGTGCGCGGCATGCGGGCGCGGGCGCGGCCCTGTTCGAGCATGGTCAGCATTGGCAGCACGAAAGCTGCCGTCTTGCCGGTGCCGGTCTGGGCGATGCCGAGCACGTCGCGCCGGGCGAGAACGTGCGGGATGGCTTGTTCCTGGATCGGGGTAGGCGTCTTGTAGCCGGCCGCTTCAATAGCGCCGAGAACCTTGTCGGACAGACCGAGATGGGAGAAGGACATGTAACCTCAAGTCGGGGCGGCCATACGGAAGCGGCCTAGCGCCGGACGATTTGGCCCGCGCCGACGTGAAAAACTGTGCTTTGCGCGGGAAAAGACCGAATCTTCTTACCGTTCGGTCCGGATGGCCGGAACATAAGGTCGAATAGTCCAAAGTCAATGCTTTGCAGTGCAATAAGCCTATGCATTCTTAATCTTTTCGGCTGAGAGGGAAGGAAAATGCCCGCATCTGTGCCGCTTTTGCTGGTTCCTGGGCTGACCTGCACTGCGCGGCTCTTCGCGCCGCAGGTGATGGCGCTGTGGCCATACGCGCCTATAACGATCCCCGACCACCGGCAGGACGATCATATCGATGCCATCGCGCGACGGATCCTGGCCGATGCGCCGCCGCGCTTCGCGCTCGCCGGGCTCTCGATGGGCGGATACATCGCCTTCGCCATGATGCGGCTCGCGCCCGAGCGCATCGTGCGGCTGGCGCTGCTCGACACCTCGGCGCGCGCCGACACGCCGGACCAGACGGCGATGCGCAAGCAACAGATCGCCATGACCGAGGCCGGCCGCTACGGCGAGATCGCCGACCTGTCCATGCCGCGCTACGTGCACAAGGACCGGCAGGGCGACCTCGTCATCACGAGCATCGTGCGACAGATGATCGCGGAGACCGGCGCCGACGCATTCATTCGGCAATTGAAGGCCATCATGTCGCGTCCGGATGCGCGGCCGATGCTTGGAAGCATCCGCTGCCCGGCGCTCGTCCTGGTGGGAGACGCCGACGTGGCAACGCCGCCCGAGCTATCGCAGGAGATCGCCGCCGGCATTCCCGGCGCGAAGCTCGTCGTGGTGCCGAACTGCGCGCACCTGTCGACGCTGGAGCAGCCGGAGGCGGTCAACGCCGCATTGATCGAATGGCTGGCGAAGGGATGAAACGTTGACGACGAAGCCCGACACCGCGGGCGTGATCGCGCCGCCGCCGCTGCTGGCGCTGGCGGCAGTGGTATTCGGCCTGCTGCTCGACGGTCTGTTTCCGGCCTATGTGCTGACCGTGCTGCTCGACTTCTCCGACCGCATCGCCGTCGCGCTCGTCCTGGTCGCGGCGAGCGCCGCGCTCGCCATCCCCGCAATCCTCGCCTTCCGCCGCGCCGGCACGCATGTCGAGCCATGGAAGCCGGCCACGAGACTGGTCGAAGGCGGCATCTTCCGCTTCGTGCGCAACCCGATGTATGTCGGTCTCATCCTGCTCGTCGCGGGCATCGCGGTCGCCTTCGCTTCCGACTGGACGCTGGTGATGACCGTAGCGCTCGCCGTCACGCTTCATGTCGGCGTCGTCCGGCGCGAGGAACGGTATCTCGCCGCCAAGTATGGGGAGCGATACCGCGACTATTGCCGGCGCGTGTCGCGCTACGGCTGGCCCGGCTGACGGAAACGTTCCAGCCTTTCCCGCAAACATCCCTTGGCCTCTGGCGTTCGCCCGGCCCAATGGGCAAAAAGGCGTTTGTCGAGGAGGACTCATGCGCACACAGGTCGGGATCATCGGAGCGGGGCCGGCGGGTCTCGCGCTGGCGCGGCTGCTGCACCTCCAGGGTATCTCCTCGATCGTCATCGAGAACCGCAGCGAGGCGTACATCTATGACCGTATCCGCGCCGGCTTGATCGAGCACTGGGCGGCCGACCTCCTGACCGATATCGGCGTCGGCGAGCGCATGGCGCGCGAGGGCGTGCTGCATTGGGGCAACTACATCGGCATCAACGGCGAGCTGCATCACCTCGATTTCAAGAAGCTCGTCGGCAAGCGCGTCACCATCTACGGCCAGCAGGAGGTGGTGAAGGACCTCGTCGCACAGCGTCGCGCCGACGGCGGACCGCTCCTGTTCGAGGTCGACAATGTCAGTGTTCATGACCTGACGTCGAACCGGCCGCAGATCCGCTTCACGCACGCCGGCAAGAACGAAGTTATCGACTGCGACTTCATCGCTGGCTGCGACGGCTTCCACGGCATCTGCCGGCCGAGCATCCCGGCAGAGCGCATGCGCATCTTCGACCGCGACTATCCGTTCGGCTGGCTCGGCATCCTGTCGGAGAGCCCGCCGCCCGAGCACGAGCTCATCTATTCGTACACCGATCGCGGCTTCGCGCTCTACACGATGCGCTCGCTGTCGCTCTCGCGGCTCTATCTGCAATGCGATCACGACGAGGACATCGCCAACTGGCCCGACAACCGCATCTGGGACGAGTTGCACAAGCGGCTCGGCGGGTCGCGCAAGCTACAGGAAGGCAAGATGCTCCAGAAGGGCATCACGCCGATGCGCTCCTTCGTCGCCGAGCCGATGCAATACGGCCGCCTGCTGCTCGCCGGCGATTCCGCGCACATCGTGCCGCCGACCGGCGCGAAGGGCATGAATCTCGCCTTTGCCGACGTCGTCTACATGTCGCGTGCGCTCGACGATCACTTCAAGCGCAACGACAATGCGCGCATCGAGAGCTACTCGGACACATGCCTGCGGCGCGTCTGGAAGGCACAGCGGTTCTCGTGGTGGATGACGCAGATCATGCACGTCTTCCCGGACGAGACCTTGTTC
Organism: Pseudolabrys sp.; assembly: GCA_035718885.1. GTDB lineage: Bacteria > Pseudomonadota > Alphaproteobacteria > Rhizobiales > Xanthobacteraceae > Pseudolabrys. The sequence goes on from DASTGR010000280.1 coordinate 3,417, forward strand.
GACCGCCGCCGCCAGCTCGCCGACCTCGACTACCTGACCAGCTCGGAGACGGCGGCGCGGTCGCTGGCCGAGCAATATGTCGGTCTGCCGCTCGACTGACCCCTGCACGATGGCCTTGCCCCGGGCGGGGGGCCGTGTAGGCTTCCCGGCAACGACAGAAAATATCGGGGAGACACGATGCCAAGGTTTCGCTTGCTGGCGGGCTTTCTGCTCGCGCTCTTTGCGCTGACCGCGACGGCGGCGCGCGCCGAGGACTTTCCGAGCCGCACCATCCGCGTCATCGTCGGTTTCGCCGCCGGCGGCGGCAACGACCTGTTCGCCCGTCTCGTGGTGCAGAAGCTGGCCGAGCAGACCGGCTGGACCGTGATCGTCGAGAACAAGCCGGGCGCTGGCGGACGTCTGTCGTCCGAATACGTCGCCAAGCAGCCGCCGGATGGCTATACCGTGCTGGTCGGCGCGACGGGGCAGATGTCGATCGCCACCGCCGTCATCCACAATATCACCTACAACGCGGTGACGAGCTTCACCCCGCTCAACATGATCGCGTCGTTCCCGCTGATCCTGGTGGTGCCGGCCAACCATCCGGCCAACAGCGTCAAGGAACTGGTCGCCTGGGCGAAGGCGCATCCGGACAAGTCGAACTACGGCACGTCGTCGCCGTCCTTCACCATCGCTTCGGAACTCCTGAAGCTGAAGACCGGCATGCCGGCCGTGGCGATCCCGTTCAAGGGCTCGAACGAGTCGAACACCTGCGTGCTGAGCGAGCAGTGCCTTTTCGCGATCGTCGACGGACCGCCGTCGATTCCGCTGGTGCTCGCCGGCAAGACCAAGGCGCTGGCCGTGACCGGCGACAAGCGCTCGCCGCTGCTGCCGAACGTGCCGAGCATGGCCGAAGCCGGCTATCCGGAAGTCGACTCGCACCTCTACAGCGGCTTCTTCGTCCCGGCCGGGACGCCCCAGCCGATCGTCGACAAGCTGACCAGCGCGATCGGCAAGGCGCTCGCCGATCAGCACGTCCAGGACGGTCTCAAGAAGATGGCGGTCGATCCCGGCGGTCCGACAGGCGAGGCGTTCCGCAAATACATCGCCAAGGACATCGAGACGACCAAGGCGGTCGCCGACGCCGCCCACCTCAAATTCGATTGACGCCGATCAAAACGCGGTCGGCCGCGACAATGCACAAGTGATTGCCGGCGCGCTTACGGTTCCGATTGCCGCGGCGCGCCGGACTGTTATGGTCACTGTCGTTGCGTGCTGTCGCGGAAGTCTTGAAACGTCATGCGTGTCGCTGTCCTTGCTGTTTTTCTCGTTCTTTCCGGCATGCTACCGGCCGCAGCGCAGGACGCGACGGGTCCCGCGAATGGCGTCGGGATCGAGGCGGTGCTCCGGGATGCCGGGCTGTTCGGCACCTGGGCCGTCGATTGCGAGGGCGCGCCGACGCCGGCCAATCCGCACGTCAGCATTCTCCTGGGCGATGCCGGCAACGTGATCGAGCGTCATGAGCTCGGCGACGACTATGAGATCAACAATTACCGCGTGATTGCCGCGAAGCGTCTGTCGAGAACGCGCGTCTCGGTCGAAGTCCTGTTCAAACCGGGTTCCGATCGTGAAGAGGAGCAGAGCCTTGTGCTCGCCGTCGAGAACGGCACGCGGCGAACCATGTTCAACCGCATCGCCGGCGGCGCGGTGGTGGTCAAGGACGGCGTCGTCGCCGGCCACAAGGTGAAGACGCCCGCGCTGAAGAAGTGCGGGTAAGCAGCGCCTCATCCTGAGGAGCCTGCGAAGCGGGGCCTCGAAGGATGAGCGCGTTCTATGGTTCGAGACGCGGCGCTATGCGCCGCTCCTCACCATGAGGCGCTCTACACGTCCAACAGTTCCTCGGCCGCGAACTCGGCGCGCTCCTGGATGAACTCGAAGCGCGATTCCGGCTTGTTGCCCATCAGCCGCTCGACCGCCTTGTCGGTCGGCTTGGCGTCCTCGGCGATGAGCTTGACGCGGAGCAGGGTGCGCTTGCCCGGGTCCATCGTCGTCTCTTTCAATTGCGCCGCCATCATCTCGCCGAGGCCCTTGAAGCGCGAGACCTCGACCTTGGCGTTGGCGTGAAACTCCTTCTTCAGGAGCTCGTCCTTGTGCTTGTCGTTGCGCGCATAGAAGATCTTGCCGCCGTGGCTCAGCCGATAAAGCGGCGGCACGGCGAGATAGAGCCTCCCTGCGTCGATCAGCGGTTTCATCTGCCGGTAGAAGAACGTGATCAGCAGCGAGGCGATGTGCGCACCGTCGACGTCGGCGTCGGTCATGATGATGACCTTCTCGTAGCGCAGGTCCTTGGTGTGGAAATGCGCGCCGGTGCCGACGCCGAGCGCCTGGATCAGATCGGCGAGTTGCTGGTTCTGCGCGAGCTTGTCCTTGCCGGCGGAAGCGACGTTGAGGATCTTGCCGCGCAGCGGCAGCACGGCCTGGGTGCGGCGGTCGCGCGCCTGCTTGGCCGAGCCGCCGGCCGAGTCGCCTTCGACGATGAAGATTTCGGAGCCGTCCTCCGCCGATGACGTGCAGTCGGCGAGCTTGCCGGGGAGGCGTAGCTTGCGCACCGCGGACTTGCGCTGGATGTCCTTCTCGGCGCGGCGGCGCAGGCGGTCTTCGGCGCGCTCGATGACGAAGTCGAGGAGCTTGTTCGCCTGCATCGGATTGCCGGCGAGCCAGTGGTCGAACGGGTCCTTGATCGCCTGCTCGACGACGCGCTGCGCTTCCGCAGTGGCGAGGCGGTCCTTGGTCTGGCCCTGGAATTCCGGTTCGCGCACGAACACCGAGAGCATGGCGCCGACGCCGGTCATGACGTCTTCGCTGGTGACCGGGCCGACCTGCTTGTCCTTGCCGACGCGCGCGGCGTGGTCCTTCAGTCCGCGCAGGAGCGCGGAGCGCAGGCCGGACTCGTGCGTGCCGCCGTCGGGCGTCGGGACCGTGTTGCAGTAGGAGTTGAGGAAGCCGTCGGTGTCGGCCGACCAGGCGATGGCCCATTCGACCGCGCCGGCGCGGCCGGGCTTGCCGGCGGTGCCGGTGAAGATGTCGGGGTGGACGAAAGTCGCGCCGGCCATGCTGCCGGCGAGATATTCCTTGAGCCCCTCCGCGAAGTGGAACGTCGCGGTCTCGGGAACGTCGTCGGTCCCCTTGAGCAATTCCGGCGCGCAGTGCCAGCGGATCTCGACGCCGCCGAACAGATAGGCCTTCGAGCGCGCCATCTTGAACAAGCGCTCCGGCTTGAAGTGCGCCTTGGCGCCGAAGATCTGCGGATCGGGCTTGAAGCGCACGCGCGTGCCGCGCTTGTTCGGCGCGCGGCCGACCTTTTCGAGCTTGCCTTTCGGCTTGCCGCGCTCGAACGCCATGCGGTACTGCGTCTGCTCGCGCCACACGTCGACTTCGAGCCGCTCCGACAGCGCATTGGTGACGGACACGCCGACACCGTGCAGGCCGCCGGAGGTTTCGTACACCTCCGAGTCGAACTTGCCGCCGGCGTGCAGCGTGCACATGATCACTTCGAGCGCCGACTTGTTCTTGAACTTCGGATGATCGTCGACCGGCATGCCCCGGCCGTTGTCGGTCACCGCGAGGAAACCGTCCTTGTCGAGATCGACCTCGATCCAGTCGGCATGGCCGGCCAGCGCCTCGTCCATGGAGTTGTCGATCACCTCGGCGAAGAGGTGGTGCAGCGCCTTCTCGTCGGTGCCGCCAATATACATGCCGGGACGCCGGCGCACCGGCTCCAGCCCCTCCAGCACCTCGATGTGCTTGGCCGAATAACCGCTGTCGCCGCCGCCGCGGGCGGCCTTGGCGCGCGCCGCGGGCTTGGCCCCGCCGCCAGCCGGACCTGCGAACAGGTCGGGTTCGGAGGATTTCTTCTTGGTCGCCGCTTTGGCCATGGAGTCCTTCGGGAGTTCGGCGCGCGAATCACTTGAGGCCTAATATGCCAGAGGCGGGCGACCGCGTGCGGTGCCGGGGTCTGTGACCCTAGTGGGGCGGGAGCAAGGCGCGCCCGGGGGCAGGCAACCAAAGGGGGCGGTCGCCGTTATCAGGGGTTCCATTCCCCCGAGACCCCCCGATGAACAAGCCGGAGACGACCCACAAAGCGCGCCGCCACTCCATCCTGGAACTCGGCGAGCCCGCTCCGGCCGTCAACCGGTGGCGGACGGCGGCCCATATCGCCAATACCGGCATCTTCGTCATCCTGCTGATCGCCGCCTTCGACCTCGGTCGCCCGATGCTTCTCCCGGTCGGCTGCGCCTTCGTCATCACCATGATGGTCGGCCCCTTGTCCGCGCGGGCAGAGCGGTGGGGTGTCCCGTCGGTGCTGACGGCCTTCGTCCTGTGGCTTCTGGTGATCCTGGTGTTCTACGGCGTGATCCTGCTGCTCGCCGCGCCGGCGGTGCAGTGGGTCGGCCGCGCGCCCGAGATCGGGCAGAAGATCATGCAGAAGCTCTCGGTCCTCGAAGGGCCGTTGTCGACGCTGCAAGGCCTGCGCGACACGCTCTTGCCGGCGAACCAGAAGGGCAGCATCGGCGTCGACATCGTCAGCTTCGTGCAGCCGGTGATGGCGATTGTCGCGCCCGGCGTCGGACAGATGCTGATCTTCTTCGGCACCTTGTTCTTCATGCTGCTCGGCCGCTCGCAGATCCGCCGCGTCTCCGTGTCGATGTTCGCGCAGCGCGAGGCCAAGCTTCGCGTGCTCAAGATCTTCAACGACATCGAGCACAACCTGACCGGCTATCTCTCGACCGTGACGGTGATCAACCTCTGCGTCGGCGTCGGCTCAGGCATCATCGCCTTCGCGACGGGGCTGCCCGACCCGATCGCCTGGGCCGTGCTCGGCTTCATCCTCAATTACATTCCCTATATCGGCGCGCTGATGGTCGAAGCGGCCATGTTCATGGTCGGCGTCGTCAGCTTCGAGACGCTGACGCATGCGATGCTGCCGCCGCTTCTCTATCTCGCCATGGGCACGGCCGAGGGACACTTCATCACGCCGAGCGTCATGGGCCACAGGCTCACGCTCAACCCGCTGACGGTGTTTCTCTCGCTGGTGTTCTGGACGTGGCTGTGGGGGCCGGTCGGCGCCTTCGTGTCGGTGCCGCTCCTGATCATCGCCATGGTCGCGGTCGAGCATCTATTCCCGCGCGACGAGCCGGAATTGCCGGAATAAGACGCTGGCGCTGGGCAGGGGGCGCAGGCTAAGACGGCGCGTCCGAGGTCCTCTGATCCCCCGATGTTCGAATTCATCGATCACGCCGCCGAGTTCGTGCGCGACCACGCCGTCTGGGCCGGGCCGATCATGTTCGCGCTCGCTTTCGCCGAGTCGCTCGCCTTCATCTCGCTGCTGGTGCCGGCCTGGGGCGCGCTGGTGGCGATCGGCGCCCTGGTCGGCGCAGGCAGTTTGAGCTTCTGGCCGGTGTGGATCGCGGGCGCGCTGGGCGCCGCCTGCGGCGACTGGATCAGCTACTGGATCGGCGTGAAGCTCGAATACTCGGTCGCGCACATGTGGCCGCTGTCGCGCCACCCCGACCTGATCCCGCGCGGCGAGGCCTTCGTGAAGAAGTGGGGCGCGCTCGCCATCGTCATCGGCCGTTTCTTCGGGCCGTTGCGCGCCGCGGTGCCCCTCGTCGCCGGCATCTTCGAAATGCCGTTCTGGCGATTCCAGATCGCCAACTTCTCTTCGGCATTTTTGTGGGCGGGCGTTCTGATCGCGCTCGGCTCGGGCGTCAGCAAGGTGTTCGCCTGGATCTCGTAAAACGAAACCGCCGGGCATTTTGCGCCCGGCGGTGTGTTGCTGACGTGAAGAGCCGGGTTACTTGGCCGCCGCGGCGCCCGCCTGCGAGATCGTGTCGTCCTGCGAGCCGGTGCCGCCCGACACGCCGATTGCGCCGATGATCTTGCCGTTCACCACGAGCGGATTGCCACCGCGCGAACCCGTGAAGGCGTCGCCCAGCGAAGGCAGATAGGCGTTGAACTGGCTGTTGCCCATCAGACGCTCGAACACCAGAGTCGGCCGGCGGAAGCGGGCAGCGGCGCGCGCCTTGTTCTGTGAGATCGTGATGGACGCATACTGGCAATCGTCCATCTTCTCGAAATAGACGAGATCGCCCGACGGGCTGACGATGCTGATGCACATCGGCCAGCCGCGCTTCGTTGACTCAGCCAGCGCCGCCTCGGCGATCTTCTTCGCTTGCTCGAGCTTGATGGTCTCGCCGTACGGCAGATAGGTGGCCTTCTCAGGCACGTTCTCATTTGGGTTGTTCGGATTCGCCGGCACCTGCGCGAGAGACGCCGTCGAGAACAGAGCCGCGGCGCAGAATGCGAGTGCGCAGGACGTCATACGGAGCATGGATTTCCTCCCCGATATTGTTGACCTGCGCCGAGCGGCGCAGGCGAGATGCATCATAGGAAATGCCTATGGTCTGGCAAGCAACCGGGCGCATAAAGAAATTTGTTTTTTCAGAAAGTGTGCGGGAATAGAATAGAACTAGTGATTTTCCAAAAGCGAAATAGCGGCGCGTCATCGTTATTTGATTGAAGTGGTGCACAGGCAGACTTCGGCAATCAGATGTGGTTTGCAGACAAAAGACGAGCGTTCCGGCCGGCCCTGCGACTGGCGGCGCTCGTCATCGCCGCCGCGTCGACCATCGCCGTCGACGCGCAACCCATGCCTCCGGATGTCGAGGTGCCGGAACATGTCGATCGTGCGGGCACTCTCGCCAAGGCACATCGGATGGCGCAGGGCGATGTCGCATGGATCGCCGCCAAGACAGGCTGGCGAACCGTGTCGGTTCCGGAGATCAAGACGAGGACCGATCGCGAACTTTCCGTCATGTTCTTCGGCGTGGCGGAGGGCTTCGACGGCGTGACGCCGCTCGCGCTGTACGGGCGCGAGGTTCACGTCCTCTATGTGTCCGACCGGCTGACCTTCGACAACCTCATCGACCAGAGCATCCTGATGCACGAACTCGTGCATCACATGCAGATCGTCAACGCGGTGCAGGCCGGGTGTCGCGAGGCAGAAGAGGCGCAGGCCTATCGCCTACAGGTGCTGTGGCTGACAGATCATGGCGTCAAAGCTCCTTACACGCTTCTCGGCATCGCGCCATCGGAGATCGAAAGCCTGGTCTGTCACTGAATGCGCCGGACACATCGGGAAGGCCGCCGGTTCCGGCGGCCTTTTTGTTGAGCCGTGCGGCTGGCCGGGCGGGCCGGGGCGCGCTAGCCTCGGGGAGCCATGACCGAAACGACTTTTGAATCCGCGCTCGCCGCGCGCACCAACGACATGCTCGACGCCTGCACGCGCTGCGGCAAATGCGTCGAGATCTGCCCGGTCACCGGGCCGGCCGGCGTCGGCGACGACGCGGCGCCGGCGGGCGTCATCTCGGGCGTGATCGATCTCCTGCGCGGCGGCGAAGGCACGGCGGCGGCGGCGGCCTGGGCGAGGGGATGCGTGGCGAGCGGCGACTGCATCGAGGCCTGCCCGGAAAGCATCAATCCGCGCTTCCTGCTGGCGATGACGCGCATCGCGCTCAATCGCAAGTCCGCCGAATTGCGCGACGTGCGCCGCAAGGGCATCGCCAATTTCCGCCTCGTCGCGGACGGCGTGCGCGTGCTGTCGCAGATCCAGTTGAGCGACGAGGAACTGGCGCGGCTCGGTCAGGCGGTCACGGCGCGTCTGCAAACGGGTTCGACGGCGAAAGAGGGTGAGCGCCCCGACTTCGTCTTCTATACCGGCTGCAACGTGCTCAAGACGCCGCACATCGCGCTCTATGCGCTCGACATCATGGATGCGCTCGGCATCACCTATAAGGTGATGGGTGGCCCGAACAATTGCTGCGGCGTGATCCAGCTTCGCGCCGGCGACCCGGAAGTGTCCGGACGGCAGGCCACCAGTTCCGTCGACAGGCTCTCCGAGGCGAAGAGCGGCGTCATTTCATGGTGCCCGAGCTGCCACGTGCAGTTCACCGAAACGACGCTGCCGACGATCGAGAAGATCCGCGGCGCGCGCCCGTTCGAGATGACGCCGTTCATGCTGTTCCTCGAGCCGCACCTCGAGACGCTGCGGCCGCTGCTGAAGCATCCGGTGCCGATGCGCGTCGCTCTGCATCGCAACCGCGGCATTCGCGGCGTGACCGAGGCGGGCGTCGCGCTGTTGCGCATGGTGCCGGGCGTCGAACTCGTCGATCTCGGCCAGTCCGACGTCGGCCTTGTCGGCACCACGCTCAACGCGCTGCCGGAGTACAAGCGCGGCCTGCATCTCGCCGAGCTTCAGGCGGCCGAGGCCGCGGGCGTCGACGCGCTGGCTGTGACCTATCACGTCGAATATCGCGAGTTCTGCGCGCATGAGCGGGACTGGCCGTTCAAGATCGTCAACATCCTCGAGATCGTCGGCGCCAGCATGGGGCTCTCCTACGACACCGGCTTCAAGCGTCTGAAGATCATGCAGGACGCCGACGCCATCCTCGCTGACTGCAAGGAGGTGCTGGCCGCGCGCAATATCGACGAGGCTCAAGCGCGCGAGATCGTCATCAAGGCGATGCTGTCCGAGCAGCCGCTGCCGCTCGGGCACCGGTAGCGGGCAAGGGCGCCGCTTGACGGCCGGGGAATCCGGCCCTATATCGCCCGCCCATGACGACCGCTTTTGCACCCGCAAAGCTCCGCCGCCGCCGTGCCACCCCGGCACGGGCGAACGGCTAGTCGTTCCCGTGCCGCAGGACTGGCTCCGCGGCACACTCTGACGGTTCTCTGACAAACCAAAGACGTGCTACGGCGGCCTCCGGCGGCTCTTTGCTTGGAGAAGACGCGATGTACACGCCTCCCGCTTTCAAGGTTCAGCACCCCGCGCTCGCGCTTGCGTTCGCCGCCGCGCGCGGTTTCGGCCTTGTCGTGAGCTGCGACGGCGGGCGTCCGCTGGCCTCGCCGGTGCCCTTCCTCATCGAGGAGCGGCCGGGCAGGGGTCCGCGCGTCACCTTCCACGTCGCACGCCCGAACCCGCTCGCGGCGCTCGCCGA
>DASTGR010000281.1:0-2945 GCA_035718885.1 Pseudolabrys sp.
GCCAACGAGGCCTGGGCTAACGTAAGCGCATGGGCCTCGAAGACGACATCGCATTCTTCGAACGCGTGCCGACGCTCGCCGCGCTCGGCAAACAGGCGCTGCGCGTGCTGGCGATCGGCGCGGAGACGCGCAATCTGCCGAGCGGTGCCGTTCTCTATTACGCGGGCGAGGTCGCAGACGGCGCATATGTCGTGCAGCAGGGCTCGCTGCTGCTCGAGCCCGGCACGTTCTCCGAAGGCCGCGAATACACGGTCGGGCCGGGCACCTTGGTCGGCGAGCTGGCGCTGATTACCGACGTTGTTTCGCCGTCGACCGCGATCGCCAAGGAGCCGACGGTGGTGATCCGGCTGTCGCGCTCGCTGTTCCGGAAGATGCTGGAAGGCTATCCCGCCGCGGCGGAGGCGCTGCGCGACATCATGTCGGGGCGGCTCGCTTTGTGGAGCCGGGATCTCGGAGCGCTGAAAAGGAAGTTGGATAAGTAGGGATTGGAGCTGTAACGTCTCCGCCCGTCATTGCCGGGCTTGACCCGGCAATCCATGACGCGCAGCCACGCGCAAACCAGTACTGATGTGCTTGCAGGGCTTCATCATGGATGCCCGGGTCAAGCCCGGGCATGACCCGAAGTGTGTGGCCGCACTTCGCAACCAGCCTACCAACACTTACACTTCCACCCGCGCCGTCACCGGCACGTGGTCGGACGGGCGCTCGGCGCCGCGATAGTCCTTTGAAATCGTGATCTTCGACACCTCGCCGGCGAGCGCGTCCGACGTCCAAACGTGGTCGAGCCGGCGGCCGCGATCGCTCTCGCGCCAATTGTCCATCGCGCGATAGCTCCACCACGTATAGAGCTTCTCCGGCTCCGGCGTAAGCACGCGCATCGTGTCGATCCAGTTGCCGGCTTTGCGCGCCGCGTTCATCTTCTCGCACTCGACCGGCGTGTGCGAGATCACTTTCAACATTTGCTTATGACTCCACACGTCGTGCTCGAGCGGCGCGACGTTCAAATCGCCGACGAGGATCGCGCGCTGCTTTGCCGCCGGGCGCAACGCGAGGTGGTCGCGCATCTCGTCGAGGAACGACAGCTTGTGCCCGAATTTCGGATTGATCTCCGGATCGGGTTCGTCGCCGCCGGCGGGCACGTAGAAATTATGCAGCGTGATCGGGTCCTTCAGGCCGGCGCGCTCGCCGAGCACCACGGAGATGTGGCGGCAGTCGGTCTTGCCACAAAAGTCCTGGCGATCGGTGCTCTCGAACGGCACGCGGGAGAGGATGGCGACGCCGTGATAGCCCTTCTGCCCGTGGAGCGCCGCGTGCTCATAGCCGAGCCGTTTGAAGCGCTTGAGCGGAAACGCGTCATCCGGGCACTTCGTTTCCTGGAGGCAGATGACGTCGGGCCGCGCCGATTTGATGAATTTGGCGACCAGATCGATGCGCAGGCGCACCGAGTTGATGTTCCAAGTGGTGATCTTGAGGGGCATCTCGAAAATGTAAGGCGGGCACCGTCCCTTGTCACTGTCATGCGCGGGCTTGTCCCGCGCATCCCGCTTAAACGGGCACCATGCCTCCCTAAGCGAGATGGCCGGGACAAGCCCGGCCATGACAGCGGAGGGGGTGGATCGTGAGCGAGCTTAGTTGTGGTACCGCGTATAGTCGATGCGGAACATCGACGGGTCGGGCTTCTTCGACGCGTCGAGATTGTAGACCGCGACCGTGGTGTCGTAGCCCTGCGGATCGGTGACGGTCCACTGCTTGAGCTGCATGTCCTTGGCGTCGAACATGATCATCAGCCGGCTGGTGCCGACCAGCGTGTTCTTCTCTTCGACCACGACTGTGATGAAGACGTCGTCGGCATAGACGGCGACCAGATTCGTGTCGCGCATCAGGTCGACCTTGTCGGCGAGCAGGAAGCGCAACGGCGTCTGCGACAAGGGGTAGACGTCCTGCGTCGCCAGATTGCGGTCGCGCACGATGACCGACTGGCCGTCGGCGACGAGTTCGATCGGGCTCGGGCTGTCATATTCGAAGCGGACGCGGCCGGGCTTGAGGATGTTGAACACGCCTGTGGTGCGGCCGCCGTCCGGACCGATCTGCACGAACTTGCCGCTGAGCGCCTGCACCGAGGTGAGGTAGTTGTTCACCCGGTCGATGATCGCGCGCTGCTGCGGATTGAGCGCCTGGGTCGAGCCCGGCTTGCCGAGCAGGGCGGCAAAGGGATTGCTGATCGGATTGGGCGCGGCCTGCGCCTGCTGCGGCGCGGGCGCCTGCGCGCGGGCGCGCAACGCCGCCGCCGGGATCGGATCGCGCACCGAGCCGGTGATCAGCGCACGATGCGGGTTCGGACGCGGCAGCGGCACGTTCTGGGCCAGGGCGGGCAGCGCGGTCAGGCCGGCAAGCACCAGTGCCGCTGCGCCAAATCCTCGCGCGCCGAAAAATCCAGCCATCTCACTCTCCGCCTCGAATGCCCCGCCGGGCGCCCCCGCGCCATTCGGTACGCGTGGGCTGTGGCTATTTCGCGACCCCCGGAGGCGAACCATGCGCTGATTCGCGGCCCGGGGGCATGAATTGTAAGGCCGCGCTCGCAGCCCGGTTACCGCCCCAGATCGCCCTCTTCGGGGATCAGGATCTCGCGCTTGCCGGCATGGTTGGCCTGGCCGACGATGCCCTCATTCTCCATCCGCTCCATCAGCGTGGCGGCGCGGTTGTAGCCGATCTGGAGACGGCGCTGGATGTAGGACGTGGAGGCCTTGCGGTCGCGCTTCACGATCGCGACGGCCTGCGAGTAGAGATCGCCGCCTTCGGCCATCCCCATTCCCGTCGCATCGAACACCGCGCCATCCTCGCCTTCGGTCTCGTCCTCGGCGGTGACCTCCTCGAGGTAGTCCGGCATGCCCTGCGACTTGAGATGGCGCACGACCTTCTCGACTTCGTCGTCGGAGCAGAACGGC
>DASTGR010000282.1:0-14501 GCA_035718885.1 Pseudolabrys sp.
ACGCGCTCATAGAGCATGTCGGGCTTGATGATTTCCTTGGCGAAGATCTTCGGCCGCGCCTGGTAGCCGATCTTGAGCGCGTCGCGGAAACCCTTGGTGATGATGAGGAGGGTACGGTCGCCCTTGCGCTCGAGCAGCGCGTTGGTGGCGACGGTGGTGCCCATCTTTACCGCTCCGACCCTGCCGGCGGGAATCGGATCGCCGGCCTTCAGGCCGAGCAGGTCGCGAATGCCCTGCACGGCGGCATCGGGATAGGCCTCCGGGTTCTCGGACAACAGCTTGTGTGCCTTGAGCGAGCCGTCGGGCAGACGCGCGACGATGTCGGTGAAGGTGCCGCCGCGATCGATCCAGAAATCCCACCGCGCCGCTGTCGCCTTGGCCATGAACCGCTCCCCTCAATATCGCGTATGCGACCAAACCGCGCCGCGCTCATCGCGTCCAATCGTGTTTTCGGATGGAGTTTGATAAGCCGGATTTATCACTGCTCGCGCCTCAAGCCTGCTCGCGCGCGACCTTGCCGGCGATCTCGGCAACTTTCTGCGCGGCGAAACTGTCCGGCGTCGCCGGCCAGCTCACCACGAAATTCAGTTTCGGCAGTTCGGGCCGCGTTTTCAAGACGCGCAGCCGTCCGGCGAAGGCCATGTTGTCGATAATCGCCGACGGGATGACGGCGATGCCGATGCCGTCGAGCGCCATGCGCACGATCGTCGCCAGCGAGGCCGAGGCGTGGATGGTCGGGCGCAGGCCCTTGCGCTCGAACAGCTCGCGGACATTGGCGTAGGGCTGCGTGTTGCGCGAGAAGGTGATGATCGGGTGCTTGACGATGTCGTCGAGCTCGATCGGCCCCTTGGCGAAGCGGATCTTGTCCGCGCACACGAAGCCGACCGGAAAGGAGCACAGCGGCCGCGATTGCAGGCCGGGATCGCTGATCGGTCCGATCAGCAGACCGAGATTGAGCTCCTTGGCGACGAGCCGGTCGCGCAGGTTCGGCGAGATGTCGACCTCGATCTCCAGTTCGAGATTGGGGTAGGCGGCGTTCACCCGCTCGATCAGGCTGGGGAGCCAGGTGTGCACGATCGACTCGGAGACGCCGAGCCGCACCATCCCGCGCATGGTCGATGAGTCGCCGACGGCGTCGATCATTTCCGCGCGCAGGCGCAGCAGCCGCTCGGCATAGCCGAGCAGTTCGAGCCCCTTCTGCGTCGACGAGACGCGGCGGCGGTCGCGCTCGATCAGGCGGATGCCGAGAGACTCTTCGAGCTGGGCGATGCGCATCGATACCGCGGGCTGCGTCGTGTTGAGCTTCTCGGCGGCGCCGCGGAACGACCGCAGGGTCGCCACCCACATGAAGGTCTCGAGCGATTTGAATTCGATCATGCGGCGCGTCCCCTCGCGGCTGATAAGGCAACCTTATCAGATGCCATCCAAAAACACGATTGGACGGAATGAGGCCACGGTGGTCCGCTATAGAAGGCGACGCTCAATCGCGAAGAGGGGAACCGCGATGCTGCATTCTGACCGCCGCGCATCAGACGATGCGCTCGACACCGGGCTCGCGGTACGCCTTGCCTGCCGCAGCGGCCGCTTCGACGGCCCGACCTCCGGTTTCGCCTACGGCTATGTGCAGGGAAACCTCGCGATCCTGCCGCGCGACTGGGCCGAAGAGTTCCTGCGCTTCTGCCAGTCCAATCCGAAGCCGTGCCCGGTGCTCGGCGTGTCCGAGGCGGGCGATCCGCATCTGCCGGCGCTGGGCGCCGATCTCGACATCCGCACCGATCTGCCGCGCTACCGCGTGTGGAAGAATGGCGAGCTCGTCGACCAGCCGACCGACCTCAAGGCCGTGTGGCGCGACGATCTCGTCACCTTCGTCATTGGCTGCTCGTTCTCCTTTGAAGAAGCGCTGCTCCAGAACGACGTGCCGGTGCGCCACATCGCGCTCGGCTGCAACGTACCGATGTACCGCACGTCGATCGGGACGCAACCGGCCGGCCGGTTCCACGGCCCGATGGTGGTCTCGATGCGGCCGATGAAGCCGGTCGACGCGATCCGCGCCGTGCAGATCACGACGCGGCTGCCGGCGGTGCACGGCGCACCGGTGCACATCGGCTTCCCGGAGCAGATCGGCATCAAGGATATCGCCAGGCCCGACTATGGTGACGCCGTGCCGGTCGAGGCGGGTGAACTGCCGGTGTTCTGGGCCTGTGGCGTGACGCCGCAAGCGGCGATCGCAACAGCGAAGCCGCCCTTCGCGATCACCCATGCGCCCGGGTCAATGCTGGTGACCGATCTGAAGAACAATCAGCTGTCATTATTCTAAAATCAGGCGTGCTCAAAAGCGCCCACAGGGAGAGAGACAATGGCGATGCAAGCGACCGCGGGTGAAGACCATCATCCCACCAATTGGTACGGCGAGATGGCGCCGCGCGAGAAGAGCGCATTCTGGGCCTGCACCGGCGGCTGGATCCTCGACGCGATGGACGTGCAGATCTATTCCTTTGCGATCCCCGCGATCATCGCTGCATTTCATCTCACCAACACCGATGCCGGCCTGATCGGCACTTCGACGCTGCTCGCCTCCGCCTTCGGCGGCTGGTTCGCCGGCGCGATCTCTGACCGCTTCGGCCGCGTGCGCACCTTGCAGATCACCATTGCCTGGTTCGCGGTCTTCACCTTCCTCACCGGCTTCGCGCAGAACTACTCGCAGCTTCTCGCCTGCCGTGCGCTGATGGGCTTCGGTTTCGGCGGCGAATGGGCGGCGGCGGCGGTGCTGATCGGCGAGTTCATCCGCCCGCAGCATCGCGGCAAGGCCGTCGGCGCCATGCAGAGCGGCTGGGCCATCGGTTGGGGCGTCGCGGCGTTGCTGGCGACCGCGTTTTTCACGACGTTCGGCCAGGAGACCGCATGGCGCGCGCTGTTCTGGGTCGGCATCGCGCCGGCCGTCCTCGTCTTCTTCATTCGCCGCATGGTCGACGAGCCGAAGGTGTTCGACGAGACGCAGAAGAAGCTCGGCGCGGCCGGCAAGGCGGCGAATTTCCTCGAAATCTTCTCGCCGCCGGTGATCCGCACCACGATCCTGACCTGCCTCCTCTCGATCGGCGCGCAGGGCGGCTATTACGCCATCACCACCTGGCTGCCGACGTTCCTGCGCACCGAGCGCAAGCTCACCGTGCTCGGCACCGGCGGCTATCTCGCGGTGATCATCGTCGGCTCGTTCATCGGCTATCTGGTGAGCGCCTGGCTCAACGATCGCATCGGCCGCCGGGCCAACTTCATCCTGTTCGCGCTGTGCTCGATCGTGACGGTGATCGTCTACACCCAGTTGCCGGTGAACGATGAGGTGATGCTCTTTCTCGGCTTCCCGCTCGGCTTCTTCGCCTCGGGCATCTTCTCCGGCATGGGGCCTTTCCTGACCGAATTGTTCCCGACGCGCATGCGCGGATCGGGGCAGGGCTTCGCCTATAATTTCGGCCGCGGCATCGCCGCCCTCAATCCGATGTTCGTCGGCATGCTGAGCGCCAAGCTGCCGCTCGGTCAGTCGATCGGCGTGTTCGCGCTGATCGCCTACGGGCTCCTGATCATCGCCGCGCTGCTGCTGCCGGAAACGAAAGGCCGCGTGCTGACGGCAGAAGTCTCCTGAATAGACCGTCGACGAGGATGGGTCTCGCGCAAGCCGCGGGACTCATCCCATTTTGCCTCTTGTGACGACTGCGGCTGCTGGTAGGTTTCGCGCCGGGGTTTCGACCGGCCGACGGCCGGTTGGTTTTCGTGTTGCAGGCGCCGTTCCGGTACGATCTTTCCCGTGCCGATAGAGCGATGTTCGGGGGCTTCAGGCAGCGATGCGCGTCTTTCTCGATCGGCTTTACCTGTTGTCCGGATATGCCGCCGGCGCCTTCATGGTGCTGATCTTCCTCATCATGATGTACATGTCGATCGGGAGGCAGATCGGGCTTAATCTCCCGGCCGGCGACGATTTCGGGTCCTGGTGCATGGCCGCGATGTCGTTTCTCGGCCTCGCCCACACCTTCCGCAAGGGCGAGATCATCCGCGTCGGCCTGGTGATCGAGCAGTTCACGGGCAAGAAGCGCTGGATGCTCGAAATGCTCGCGCTGGGCGTCGCCACCGCCTTCACGCTCTACTTCACCTGGTACGCGGTCGCGATGACCTACGACTCGTACCGCTTCAACGATATGGCGCAGGGCGTGCTGGCGATCCCGCTGTGGATTCCGCAAATCGGCTATTCCGGCGGCCTCGTCATCCTCTCGATCGCGCTGGTCGACGAGATGGTCCACGTGATGCGCGGCAACAAGCCGACTTATGAGAAGGAGCCGCCGTCCTCGCCCGACGAGTTCGTCGAGCGCGTCGCCTCGGGTGGAGGCGGCTGATGCACAGTCTTATCGAGCTTTCCTTCATCCTGCTCGGCGCGCTGATCCTGCTGCTCGGCAGTGGCATCTGGATTGCCGTCTCTCTCGGTCTGCTCGGCTTCATCGCCATGTTGCTGACCACGTCGGTGCCGATCGGGTCGGTGCTGGCGACCACGGTGTGGAGCTCGAGCTCATCCTGGACGCTCGCCGCGCTGCCGCTGTTCATCTGGATGGGCGAGATCCTGTTCCGCACACGGCTGTCGGAAGAGATGTTCCGCGGCCTGTCGCCGTGGCTGCAATGGCTGCCCGGGCGGCTGATCCACGTGAACGTCATCGGTTGCGGCATCTTCGCCGCCGTGTCGGGCTCGTCGGCGGCGACCTGCGCCACGATCGGCAAGATCGCGCTGCCCGAACTGGAGAAGCGCGGTTACGACCCCGGCATCTCGCTCGGATCGCTCGCCGGCTCCGGCACGCTCGGCCTCCTGATCCCGCCGTCGATTCCGATGGTGGTCTATGCCGTGACCGCCAACGTCTCGGTGCTCCAGGTCTTCCTCGGAGGCTTCCTGCCGGGCCTGCTCGTGATGGCGCTCTATTCCGGCTACATCATCGCCTGGTCGCTGCTCAACCCCAGCAAGGTGCCGCCGCGCGATCCGCCGATGCCGTTCCGGCGCAAGCTTCAGGAATCGACCAAGCTCATTCCCTGCCTGCTGCTGATCCTGGCGGTGTTCTTTTCGCTGGTCCTCGGGCTCGCCACCGCGACCGAATGCGCCGCCTGGGGCGTCAGCGGCGCGCTGCTGCTCGCCTGGTGGAGCGGCACGCTCAATCGCAAGACGTTCTTCGAGAGCGTGATGAGCGCGACGCGGCTGACCTGCATGATCATGTTCATTCTCGCGGGCGCCGCCTACACCACCGCAGCGATGGCCTATACCGGCATCCCCGCCGCGCTCGCCGAATGGGTGAAGGGGCAGCACCTGACCCCAGGGATGCTCGCGCTCTATCTCTCCATCATGTACATCATCCTCGGCTGCCTGATCGACGGCATCTCGATGATCGTGCTCACCATGGTGGTGGTGCTGCCGATGGTGCAGCAGGCCGGACTCGATCTCATCTGGTTCGGCGTTTATCTCGTCATCCATGTTGAGATGGCGCAAGTGACGCCGCCGGTCGGTTTCAACCTCTTCGTCCTCCAGAATATGAGCGGGCGCGACACTTTGACCGTGGCGAAAGCGGCGCTGCCGTTTTTCGCGCTGCTGCTCGTCGCCGTATTCATCATCACCGAGTTTCCGCAGATCGTCTTGGTGCTACCGCACATGGCCTTCCCCCCGAGTTGAGGCGGGCGCGACATCTGCTAGGCTGAGCTTTCGAATTTTGCGTTCGTTGTGTCCAACCGAATGAGGCGACAGATGAATCTGAAGCATTCGCTCCTGCTCGCGGCCGGGCTGGCCGTTGCCGCGCTGGCAACCCCCGCAATGGCGCAGACCAAATGGGACTTGCCGGCGGCCTATCCGGCGGACAATCCGCACAGCGAGAACCTGTCGCTGTTCGCCAAGGATGTCGGCGCCGCGACGGGCGGCAAGCTCACCATCACCGTCCATCCCGGCGCCTCGCTGTTCAAGGCGCCCGACATCAAGCGCGCGGTGCAGACCGGGCAGGCGCAGATCGGCGAGGTGCTGATCTCGCTGCACGAGAACGAGGATCCGATCTTCGGCGTCGACGTCATCCCATTCCTCGCCACCAGCTATCCGCAAGCGATGAAGCTGTGGAAGGCCTCGAAGCCCGCGATCGAGAAGAAGCTCGCGTCGCAGGGCCTGATGCTGCTGTTCGCCGTGCCGTGGGCGCCGCAGGGCATTTACGCCAAGAAGGAGATCAATTCGGTCGACGACATGAAGGGCCTGAAGTGGCGCGCCTACAATGTCGGCACAGCGCGCATCGGCGAGCTCGTCGGCGCGCAGGTCGTGACGGTGCAGGCCGCCGACCTCGCGCAGGCGCTGGCGACCGGCGTCGTCAACTCGTTCATCACCTCCGCCGCGACCGGCTACGACAGCAAGTCATGGGAGACGATGACGCACTTCTACGACACGCAGGCGTGGATCCCGAAGAACGTCACTTTCGTCAACAAGGCGGCGTTCGACAAGCTGCCGAAGGATCAGCAGGACGCGGTGCTCAAGGCTGCCGCGACCGCCGAGACGCGCGGCTGGAAGATGTGGGAAGAGAAGAGCGGCTGGTATCTCGATCAGCTCAAATCGCACGGCATGAAGGTGCAGCCGCCGAGCGCGAAGCTGAAAGAGGGTCTCGCCAAGGTCGGCGACACGCTCACCGCCGATTGGCTCAAGAAGGCCGGCGCGGACGGCAAGGCCGTGATCGACGCCTACAAGAAGATGTAGGCGATCCGCCCACGGACCAATAAAAACGCGCGGGCCCGGACAGGCCCGCGCGTTTTCTTTTTGGCGGATCAACGCGCCGCTTGCTTGTCGATCAGCGGCGTGATGCGACGGACCGAGACGCGACGGTTGGCGCGCGACGCGCCTTGCGTCTGCACCTTCAGGTTCTGCTCGCCATAGCCCTGCGTGACCAGGTTCTCCGGCGGCACGTGGAACTGCTCGGTGAGCGCGACGGCGACCGATTCCGCGCGCCGGTCGGACAGCGACAGGTTGTCCTCGTCATTGCCGACGGCGTCGGTGTGGCCCTCGATCAGGAACACCTCCTTCGGGTTTCTGTCGATCGCGCGCTTGAGCCCGTCGGCGACGACGTTGAGCTTGTCGATCTGATCCTGCGTGAGCTGCCACGAGCCCGTCTCGAAGTTGATGTCGAGATCGACGCGCGGCATGCGCTCGCGCAAGGGCGCCGAATAGCGCACCTGATCGATGGTGTAGGTCTGCTCGACCGTCTCAACCGGAGGGGCGTCGAGCACCTCGTAGACGGTCTGCGGACGTGCGCGGTCGAGCTCGACGATGTAGCGGTCGCGCGGAATGTGGATGACCGGCGGTGGCAGGTCGATGAAGACCTCCTCGCGGCGCGGCCTCTCGCGCTCGTCGATGATGACGATTTCCTTGCCGCCGCGCTCGCGGCGCACGCGGCGGATCAGATTGCCGCGCTCGTCGGTGACGTTGATGATGCGGTCGCCGTTCGGACGCACAATGACCGTCGTCGTCTCGTTGCCGCGGTGCTCGACATTGACGTCACGGGCGCCGACGGCGAAGCGCTGCGTCTCGTTGTGCTGGATGATGACGCGGTTGTCCTGCTTGACGATGGTGCGGTCGCCTTCGGTGATGACGGTGCGGTTGCCCTCGCGCGTCTCGTGCCGGTCCTTGCGCACGTCCTGAATGGTGGCGGTCGGCTTGCCGTTCTTCGGCATGATGAACGCTTGCGCGCTCTGCGGCTTGGTCGGCTGCGCGATGACCCCTGGCGCCGCGGCGGTGGGAGCGGCCGTCTGCGGGCTGGTCTGGGCCGGCGCTTTGGTTTGCGCATTGTTGGCAGGCGGCTGCGCGGTCGGAGCAGTCTGCGCGGCCGGCTTCTGAGCGGCAGGGGCCTGGGCCGCCGGCGCGGCGGGCTTCTGCTGCGCGGATGGCTTTGTCTCGTTCTGCTGCTGCGCCGCGGGCTTCTGCTCGGGCTTTGTCTCGGCTGCGGAGGGTTTCTGCTCGGGCTTCTTCTCAACCGCAGCCGGCTTCGTCTCCTGCTGCGGAGCGGGTTTGGCCGCAGTGTTCGGCTTGGTCTCCGGTTTGGCCTCCGGCTTCTGCGATTGCTGCCGGTGCTCCTCGCGCTTCGGCTCTGCTTTCTGTTGCGGCGAGGGCTGCTGCGCGGCCTTCGGGGCTTCATGCTGCGGCTGGGACTGCGCGGCCGGCTTCTCCGCCGGCTTGTGCTCCGGTGGCGCGTGCTCAGCCGGCTTTGTTTCGGGAGCCTTGGGCTGCGCCTGGTGCTGCGGCGGCGCGGACTTTTCGGCGGGCTTCTGCTGCGCCGGCTTCGGCGGCTGATGCTGCGCGGGCGCCTCATGCGCTGGCTTGGCAGCACCCTTTTCTGCGGGCTTCTCGGACGCCTTCTTCTCCTTGTCCTTGTCGTTCTCATGTTGCGGCGCGGCTTGCGCGAGCAACAGGGTGGCGCCGCGTGCTTCGGCACGCACGGCGGGCGTAGCGGCGAGCATCAGAAGTGCGGTCCCGGCAAGAAGCAATGGTTTGGTCGGCGTCATCGGTGAGCAGGCTCCACTGGCGAGGATTGAACGCGCGCATGGTCATCCCCTGAAACGCGCGCATGCCTAACTCGCCGCTCCTGCAACGGTTCCCGCCACAGCGCGCGACCGTTCATCGCGCCGGCTTTCGGTCTGTATCTGAATCTGCACATATGCCTGCGGCCTCGCAGCGATCACATGCGGGCCACACTTTGCGCGCACGCAAGCGGCTGCGGCGGTGAACGCGAATGCTCGCGTGCCGTTATTAATCGCATTCGAATCGCGACGCGCCGTCGCATGGGGGCCAGATGCCACCGACGTTGCGTAGCAGCGGTATACCTTTTCTCGATGACGTCCCTTGGGGCTCGCACCTGTGCGTCTTTTACGAGACGCAGGATGACCTGATCGAGGCTGCGGCGCGGTACTTCGAGCAGGGCCTCGACAGCAACGAGCTTTGCGTCTGGGCGCTGCCAGCCGCGATCAGCGCCGATGACGCAGCCGCGCGCCTCGACCAGCAGATCTCCGATTTCGATCGCCATCTCGCCGACGGCCGCATGCGCTTCGTGACGCAAACCGAGTGGTTTCCGCACGAGGCTGCGACCGCACTCGCGGAATCCCTGTGGAGCGGCCTCATCGACGAGGCGCTCACGCGCGATCATGCCGGCCTGCGGGCAGGCGGCGATGCCGCCTGGCTGGCGCAGGCATCCGATGATTCAGCCGCGCGGTATGACGGCGTCATCGCGCAGCGGCTCGCCGGCCGTCCGGCGCTGGCGCTGTCCACCTACGACCTCACGGCAAGCAGGGGCGGCGATGTGCTCGACATTGCCCGCCGCCACGGTCTGACGGTCGCGCGGCGCCGCCGCGAATGGCAGCCGTTCGAGACCCCCTCCTGGAGTACCGCCGCCGATCTCGAAGACG
Source organism: Pseudolabrys sp. (assembly GCA_035718885.1). GTDB lineage: Bacteria > Pseudomonadota > Alphaproteobacteria > Rhizobiales > Xanthobacteraceae > Pseudolabrys. The sequence goes on from DASTGR010000282.1 coordinate 9,442, forward strand.
CGCTGGCCGCAATGGCCGCGTCCATTCCGGGCCACGACCTGCTCACTGACCGGGAGCGGATGGTGCTCCGCTTTCTCCTGCGCGGCGCCTCCAGCAAGGAAGTGGCGCGGGATCTCGGCATCAGTCCACGCACGGCGGACTTCCATCGCGCCAACATCATCGAGAAACTGGGGGCAAGAAATACCGCCGACGTCGTCCGCCGCGTCCTCATCCGGCGCTAGCCCTGCACCCGGCGCAACCCGGGTATCCTCGTAATTTTACTAGTGTATTTCCACGGCTGAGGGGGCTAGGTCAGTCGCTTACCTTCCGGTGTCGCCGAGCGGCGCTTCACAAAAGCGTCCGGCGCGGGACCGGTTCCCTGGACCACATCGGCTCGTGGAATAGACGAAGCGACGAGACATATACGTCGCAGGTGGGGGCGCGCACGGCCGGTCAGAAAAAGAAGCGATCATGAATTCGGCAATCGTCAAACGTTCGGTTTCTCTTGGTGGACACAAGACCAGCATCAGCCTCGAGGACGCATTCTGGAACTACCTGAAGGAAATCGCTGAAGCCCGCGGTGTCTCGGTTTCCGTGATCGTCGCGGAAATCCAGGCCCAGGACCGCCGCACCAATCTCTCCTCGGCCATCCGCCTCTTCGTGCTCGAGCACGCCTGTGCACGCTGCGCCGAGGCAGAAGGCCGGACCGGGCCCCGCGAGCGTCCGGCCCTCGTCGCCAACGCTTGAGTTTTACAATCTGAAGTTGTGTAACTTCACCGGCTGATAACCAGCGATTTCAACCCCCCGTCCACACTTCCCCGTTAGGGGTTGTACGGGACGGGGAGGTTGAAACGATGGGGCAGGGCTTCTCGGCGATTGTCCGGGACGGGCAGGTTGCGCCTTACGGCGACGCGCCGCACGGCGCGTCCGCGCAGCCGCACCTGCAATCAGTCAATCACCTGCTCATCGGCGCGGCGCTGCTGATCCTCGCCATCCTCGTCGGCACGGCTTTTCTCGTCGGAAATTTTCGCGAGCGCGCGCTGGCCAACAGCGAACGCGAGCTCAAGAACACCGTCCTCACGCTCTCCGAGCAACTCGACCGCTCGTTCCAGGCGATCGAACTCGTTCACCGAAGCATCATTGACCGGATCGGTGGAATTCGCTCGAGCGACGAATTCACCGCGCGTCTCGGCGGCGACGACGTCCACGCCATGCTCCAGGACAAGATCAGCGGCCTGGCGCAGGTCGACGCCATCGCGCTGGTGAACGCTGACGGCATTGTCGTCAACGCGTCGCGCGACAAGCGGCCGCACGGCGTCTCTGTCATCGACCGCGATTACTTCCGCATCCTCAAATCGGATCCGCAGCTCGAGCAATTCGTCAGCGTGCCCGTGAGCAATCGGGCCAACGGCGCATGGACGATCTATCTCGCGCGCCGCATTACGACGCATGACGGGCAGTTCGCCGGCATCATCATCGGCGCCGTCGAGCTCGACTATTTCGAGAAGCTGTTCGGCGCGATCGCCCTCGGCAGCACCGGAACCATCTCGCTCTACCGCGACGACGGCACGCTGCTGGTGCGCTATCCGCGCGCTCCGAAGGCCATCGGCGGCGTCTTCACCGCGGCCCGCAATGCGCTCGGCGACAATGCCGAGGGAACGGTCCGCGTGTTCGGAAAGATCAATCCACACGAACTGATCATCGCCGCGCACCGTCTCGAGCACTTCCCGCTGTACGTCTCCGCCGCACGCGAGACGGATTACGCGCTGGCCAACTGGCGGGAGCAGACCAAGGTGCTGCTCGGCGCCGGCTTGCTGATCGCGCTGACGATCGCGGCCGTCATGCTGCTGGTGGCGCGTCAGGTGCGCCGCAATCACGAATGGTCGCGGCGGCGGCTGGCGCTCGAGAAGCATCGTCTCGATGCCGCGGTCGCCAGCATGCCGCATGGTTTGCTTCTGTTCGACGCGGAAGGGCGGATCGTCGTCTGCAATCGCAGCTATCTGGAGATGTACGGCATTCCCCCGCATGCGCTCTCGCGCGGCGACACGCTTCAGACCGTGCTCGACGTTCGCAAGCGTACCGGCACGTTCGAGGACGACGCGACGCCTATTGCGAGCAGCGATTCGCCGAGATCGGCCGGGGCGTGGCATTCGAGACGATTTTCCCGCTGCCGGATGGCCGCGCCATCCGCATCATCAACCATCCCGTCGAAGACGGCGGCTGGATCTCGCTGCACGAGGACATCACCGCGCGGCAGCGTCTCGAGCAGGAACGCGACCGCGACCGCGAATTCCTCGATTCGATCATCGACAACGTGCCGACCCCCATTCTGGTCAAGGACGTCGGCGACCGCACCTACGTGCTCGCCAACAAGGCCGCCATCGATTATGTCGGCCTGCCGCGCGAAGCGGTCATCGGCAAGACCTGCGCCGGCTTGTGGCCGGCGGACGACGCAGCGCGCATCGACCGGCAGGACGAAGCGGCCTGGGAATCCGGTGGCACCCTGTTCTCGGACGAGCACGTGCTCAACACGCCGGGCAAGGGCCAGCGCATCGTCACCTCCAAGCGTCTCACCTTGCGCAGCCTTGACGGGGCTCCGAAATATCTCTTGACGGTCATCGAGGATGTGACCGAGCGCAAGCAATCGGAACGGCGCATCGCGCATCTGGCGCACCATGACGCCCTGACGGGTCTTGCGAATCGTGTGCTGTTCCGCGAGCAGCTCGAACAATCGCTCAAGCGCGTGCGCAGCCATGGCGGCCGCCTCGCGCTGCTGTATCTCGATCTCGACCGGTTCAAGGGCATCAACGACACGCTCGGCCATCCGGTCGGTGACGAGCTGCTCAAGGACGTGGCGAAGCGGCTGCGGGATTGCATCGGCGAGTCCGACTTCGTCGCCCGCCTCGGCGGCGACGAGTTCGCGATCGTTCGCGACGCCTTCGATACGCCGGACGATGTCACGGCTCTCGTGACGCGTATCCTGGAGACGATGAAGGCGCCATACGAGATCGGCGGCCACCATCTTGTGACCGAGGCGACCATCGGCGTCGCGCTCGCGCCGGACGACGCAGCCGATCCGGACGAGCTGTTGAAGAACGCCGACCTTGCAATGTACCGCGCCAAGTCCGACGGGCGCGGCACCTATCGCTTCTTCGAATCCTCGATGGATGCGCGCATGAAGTCGCGGCGCGCGCTGGAGTTCGACCTGCGCGAGGCGATCATGTGCGGCGGCTTCGAGCTGCACTATCAGCCGCTCGTTTCCTTCGCCGATGGACGTGTGACCGGTTGCGAGGCGCTGCTGCGCTGGCAGCACCGCAGCCGGGGGCTCATTTCGCCCTCCGAATTCATCCCGATCGCGGAAGAGACTGGGCTGATCACGCCGCTCGGCGAATGGGTGCTGCGCACGGCCTGCCTCGAGGCGGCCAGATGGCCGGAAGAGGTCAAGATCGCTGTCAACGTGTCGCCGGTGCAGTTCAACAATGCCGGGCTCGTGCAATCCGTCATCGGCGCGCTCGGCGCATCCGGCCTCGCGCCGCACCGGCTGGAGCTCGAGATCACGGAGGCTGTCCTCATTCGCGACGATGCGGCCGCGCTCGGCATCCTGCACCAGCTCAGGGCGCTCGGCGTGCGCATCGCGCTCGACGATTTCGGCACCGGCTATTCGTCGCTGAGCTATCTGCAACGCTTCCCGTTCGACAAGATCAAGATCGACCGGTCCTTCGTCAGCGCCATCGGCGACAGCGACTATTCGCGCAACATCGTCCAGGCGATCGTCGATATCGCCACGACACGGCAGATCACGACGACGGCGGAAGGCGTGGAGACCGAAGAGCAGAGCCTCGCCTTGCGCGGGCTCGGCTGCACCGAGATGCAGGGCTACCTGTTCAGCCCGCCCGTGCCGCCGGCGCGTCTCGCAAAGGTTCTGCCGCGGCAGCGCCGCCGCAAGCTTGCGCGGACGGCCTAAGTATCACGCCCTCGACCTCGGACCGGTGCTTTGTCGGCGATCGCCTCGCCGCGCGCGATCATTTGTACAATTGTACTACTTGCGTCTGATCGTTTGTGTTCAAACAATTGACCTGCCTTTAATCCGCGGCGGCGTTTCGGCGTATCGCTTCACACGTATGCGCTGCGTGAATGCGCTGAGGACCACCATGGGTGCTCATTCCGTGTACCGTGACCGCGGGCTGGACCGTGGCGCGCGCAGTCGCGCCCTGGTTGAGATCGAGGCGCTATCCGCCGCCGTGCGCTCAGCCGTTCAGCCGTGACACGCAATGGCATTCTTCGAGACCATATCGATCCGGCGTTACCTGGTGACGGTCGTCGTCGTGCTCGCGACGCTGGCCGGCGGCACGGCGATGATCATCAAGTTGACCACCGACCGATTATTGTACCATGAGACGACACAGATCGCGCAGCGCTGGGCGCAATATCTGGGAGCCAATGTCGGCGATCTCGAACAGATCGCGGCGGGCGAAGCGCCGTCTTCGGCGAGCCTCGCATTCCTCGCCAACAAAGGCACTGGCGAGGTGTTTCGCTACACGATCTTCAACCGCTACGGCTATTCGATGCTCATCGCCGACCGGGAGAAGGCGACGCCGGTCGATTTGTCCGAGTTCGATGCATCGGCGGCGGAGGCGGTGAGGCGCAACGCGCCGATCGTCGATGCCAGGCAGGGTCGCGAGCCAGGCGAGCCGACCTATTTCGCGCAGGCCTATGTGCCGATCATGATCGGAGGGCGGCCCGTCGCGGTGGTCGCGGCCTATGTCGATGAAACCGAAGCGCGTGAGCAACACACATGGGCCTTCCTGACCGCGGCATTGTTGCTGTTCTGTCTGACCGCGCTCGCGTTCGGCTTGCCATCGCTCGCCTGGTACTGGCGCACGCAGGAGAAACAGCAGGCCGACCGCCGCATCCAGTTTCTCGCGTACCATGATGTCCTCAGCGGGCTGATGAACCGCGCGCGATTGACGCAGACACTCGAGGAATTGCTCGCCGCGCAGCCCGCCACCCATGCGCGTGTCGCGCTCTATTTCATCGACATCGATCACTTCAAGACGATCAATGACATGTTCGGGCATGAT
>DASTGR010000283.1:0-10779 GCA_035718885.1 Pseudolabrys sp.
AGACAAGGTCGTCGGGCTCGGCGCGAAGATCAGGACGGGCGCGCAGGATGCGGACGAACTCCCCTATGTGATCCTGCTGTGCGAGGCGGAGAGCGCAAAGGCCGAGCGCGTGCTCGCCCGCGCCGCGAGTGCGCAGCTGGCGCGCGCCATTTTCAATTCGGCGCAGACCGAATTTCCCGGGCGGCGCATCATGCTCCAGCGCGGCGGCGAGACCATGCTGGACAGCGAGCGGTAACCTCAGTTCTCCGGCGTGACGTCCATCCCTTTCTTCACCTCCCCCTGGAGGGGGAAATCGGTCGCGCCAAGCGTCAGCGAAGCGCGGCCGGGAGGGGGTGAATCGCGACGCGAACTCTTATAACTTCACCGCACCCCGACGCGCCTCCGCTAAAGCTCGGCGCGTCGACCCCTCCCCCTCAGAGGGGAGGGTGAAAGCAGTTTCGTTTCGGTACTCCATGACAATTGGCGGCGGGCTGACACTCGCGATCGCGGGGCTGGCGGTGTGCGGCGTGATCCTGCGCCCGCGCGGCTGGCCGGAGGCGATCTGGGCCGTGCTCGGCGCAGCGGCCGTCGTGCTGCTCGGGCTGCTGCCGTTGACGGCCGCGATTGCCGCGGCCGCACGCGGGCTCGACGTCTACCTCTTCCTGTTCGGCATGATGCTGCTGTCGGAGACGGCGCGGCGCGAGGGTCTGTTCGACTGGCTGGCGGTCGAGGCGGTGCTGCACGCGAAGGGCTCGCCACGCCGGCTGTTTCTCCTGATCTACGCGGTCGGTACCATCGTCACGGTGTTCATGTCGAACGACGCCACGGCGGTGGTGCTGACGCCGGCCGTGTTCGCGGCGGCCAAGAAGGCCAAGCTCGAACCGCTGCCCTATCTCTTCATCTGCGCCTTCGTCGCGAATGCCGCGAGCTTCGTCCTGCCGATCTCGAACCCGGCGAACATCGTGCTCTATGGCGGCCACATGCCGCCGCTGCTCGCGTGGCTCAAGAGCTTCACGCTGCCGTCGGTCGCGTCGATCGTCGTCACTTATCTCGTGCTGCGCTGGCGCATGCGCCATGCGCTCGCCGGCCGCGTCGAACTGCCGCCGCGCGTCACGATCTCCCGCGGCGCCTTCGTCGCGCTCGCCGGCATCGTGCTCACCGCGCTGGCGCTCATCATCACGTCCTTTCTCGACATCAAGTTCGGCTGGCCGGCGGCGATCGGCGGCGTCGCGACCGCGCTCGCGGTCTTGGCAACCGAGCGCGCCTCGCCCTGGCCTGTGGTCCGGCATGTGTCGTGGAGCGTCATCCCGCTGGTCGCCGGCCTGTTCGTGCTGGTGCGCGCCATCGAGGGCACGGGCCTGATCGACGGCGTCACGCGCGAGCTGATCGCGCTCGCTCACCACTCCGAGACGCTCGCCGCTGCGGCGGCGGGCGGCGTCATCGCGCTCGTCTCAAATGCGATGAACAATCTGCCGGTCGGGCTGATCGCAGCCTCGGTGCTCACCCAGGCACATCCACCGCTCGTCGTCACCGACGCCGCGCTGATCGGCGTCGATCTCGGCCCGAACCTGTCGATCACCGGCTCGCTCGCCACCATCCTGTGGCTGCTCGCCATTCGCCGCGACGGCGAGCACGTCGACTACTGGCGTTTCCTGAAAGTCGGGGCGCTGGTGATGCCGCCGGCGCTGATCCTCGCGATCGCCGCGCGGCAGTTGGTCTAGTTCACCGCACCGGCATGCGCCGCACGGCGTCGATCGGCACGATCTCGCGGCCGAGCGGCCAGAGCGAGATGCCGGCGAGCTTCAAATGCGCCCAGGCGAAGGGCAGGCCGATGATGGTGACGGCGAGCAGCACGGCCGCGATCAGGTGGCCGAGCGCCAGCCACCAGCCGGCAAGCACGAACCAGACGACGTTGCCGATCAGGGCGAATAGCCCGCCGAAGGCCCCGGGCGGCTTGTCGACCACCGTGTAGCCGAAGGGCAGGACCGTATAGACGGCGATGTTGAGCGCCGCCTTGGCCCAGGGCAGGCCGATGATGGTCACCGCCATGATCAGCGCCGCGACCAGCCATCCGGCGGCCATCCAGATGCCGCCGCAGACGATCCAGAGAATGTTGAGCAGCAGGCTGACCGGCGACATGACGTCCTCTCATTGATTCGCGAATCAGTCAGATGGTGTGCGCCGGCCCCGCCGTCGAGTGGCTGCGCGTACAAATTGTAACAACTCGCGGCCATCGGTATCCTTTAACTGTTTGTGGCGATTCGTGGCGTCAGGGTCTTCGGGCTGCGTGACGCCGATTCGATCCGAGCGCTCACGCCTGTGCTTTGCGTAACACCGCAAAACAATGGCCAGCTTGGAGAATCAGCCATGTCCTTCGACATCAAGACGGCGACGCCGGGACTGTCGTCCGCCGACATCGTGCCCTATGACGGCGATCCGTTGACGTTCGAGACCGCAACCTGGGGCGAGCGCGTCGTCACAGTCGTCGCGACCGCGACCGCCGTGCTTGTCGTCGCCACCATCGCGGTGCTGATGGGAATGGCCTGAGGCGCGCTCAGGCCGCCGGGACTTCGAAGGCGCGGCGCGACACCGAGGCGAACTGCCGCCGCCACATCACGACGACGATCGCCAGCGTGGTCGCCATCAGGGGGATGGCGCCGAGGAACCAGCCGAGATAGCCGAGCGCGAAAAAGAACGCGCGCTGGCCGCGGTTGAAGTGCTGGCCCGCGTCGGCGCAGATATTTGCGGCGCGGTGCGCAAAGGCCTTGGCCAGGGCCGTGTCCTTGTCGGCGGCCGGCGGCGCCGCGCCGAGCAGGATGGCGAAGTAATTATACAGCCGGTACGACCAGGCGAACTTGAAGAACGCGTAGACGAAGATGATGGCCAGCCCCAGCATCTTCATCTCCCACAATTCGCGCGATGGCGCCGACCCCGCCGGCAGCACCGACATGAGCGGCAGCACCGCCTCCGGCGCGCGCAGCAGGCTGAGCGTGCCGCCAATGGCGATCAGGCTGGTCGAGGCGAAGAAGGCGGTGCCGTTTTGCAGCGCGGCGGAAACCTGGGCATCGACGATGCGGTTCTCGCGCCCGAGCATGTGCATCATCCACTCGTCGCGATGCCGGTTCATCAACGCATTGAGGCCGGTGCGGCCGCTGGCGGTGCGTTCGATCACATAGGAATAGCCGAGCCAGGCGGTCAGGAACCAGACGAAGGCGAGGACGTCGAGAAGATTGAGCGTCGTCATGGCCGATCCCTGGCGAATCGCATCAGGCGCGCCGGCAAGCATGGTGCACGCGCCGGGGCGGTCTTCAACTCCGCCGCGGCTTGAGCGGGGCGGCGGCATCTGCCAGTTTCGCCGGAACCTTGAAGGAGGCCCCATGCCGCAGACCATCACCACCGGCATCAAGACGCTGTGCGAGGCGGCCGAGCGGGAGATCGAGACGCTGCCGACCGAGGACGCGGTCAAGCTCGCCGGCCGCGACGACACCGTGCTCGTCGACATCCGCGACATCCGCGAATTGCAGCGCGACGGCAAGGTGCCCGGCGCCTTCCATTGCCCGCGCGGCATGCTGGAGTTCTGGATCGACCCGCAGAGCCCGTACCACAAGCCGGTTTTTGCGCAGGACAAGAAGTTCGTCTTCTTCTGCGCCGGGGGCTTGCGGTCCGCTCTGGCCGCACAGACCGCGCACCGCATGGGCCTCAAGCCCGTCGCCCACATCAAGGGCGGCTTCGGCGCGTGGAAGAAGGCCGGCGGCCCCGTCGAGGCGCCCGAGCCGAAGAAGGCGTGAAGCCATTCACCGCGCTGCTGGGCTCGATCAGCACAATTCGTTTGCGCAGTCTGTAAACCGATCCAAACTCGGGGAAACAGTCCCGTCACCCTGAGGCGGCCGTGCGCAGCACGGCCCTCGAAGGGCGACGGCCCCGAAATCCCCGACCGCCATCCTTCGAGGCTCGCTTGCGCTCGCACCTCAGGATGACGGTCTCTTGCAGATCGCCCATGTCCCTGACCCTCGTCATCGGCAACAAGAACTACTCGTCCTGGTCGCTGCGGCCATGGATCGCCATGGTCGCGGCCGGCATCCCGTTCGAGGAAATGCTGGTGCCGTTCGAGACTCCGGAGTTCAAGCGCGCGGCCGGCCCGGCGGCGAAGGTGCCGCTCCTGATCGACGGCGATATCCGCGTCTGGGAGTCGCTCGCCATTCTCGAATACCTGGCCGAGAAGTTCCCCGACGCGCAGCTCTGGCCGGCCGATGTCGCGGCGAGGGCGCATGCCCGCGCCATAGCAAGCGAGATGCACGCCGGATTTTCCGCCTTGCGCGGACATCTGCCGGTCAACTTCGCCCGCAAGGTCATGAAGCGCTCGCTGACGCCGCCGGCCGCAGCCGACGTCGCGCGCATCGCGGCGATGTGGACGGAGTGCCGCGCCGGCTCAGGCGGGCCGTTCCTGTTCGGCACGGTCTTCGGCGCGGCCGACGCCATGTACGCGCCGGTCGTCTCGCGCTTTCTCACCTACGACGTCGATGTGAGCCGCGAGACCCGCGCCTACATGGACGCGGTCACGGCGCTGCCGGCGTGGCGGCAATGGTGCGACGCCGCCGTGGCGGAGCCCTGGATCTACGCCGAGGACGAGATCGATTGGCCGCAGGTGCATCGGGCCTGACGGCGCGCTAACAACGGCCACGCAACATCAAAGAGCAAGACCCATGTCCCTGACCCTCGTGATCGGCAACAAGAACTACTCCTCCTGGTCGCTGCGGCCGTGGATCGCCATGAAGGCCGCCGGCATCCCGTTCAACGAGGTGGTCATCCCGCTCTACCTGCCGGGGAGCAAGGAGGAGATCCTCAGACATTCGCCGGCCGGCAAAGTGCCGATCCTGATCGACGGCGGAGAGCCGGTCTGGGAATCGCTGTCGATCCTCGAGCATCTGGCCGAGCGCTTCCCCGACGCGAAACTGTGGCCGTCCGATGCGCGGGCGCGCAGCCACGCCCGATCGGTCGCGACCGAGATGCATGCCGGCTTCGTCCCGTTGCGCACCCACTGCACCATGAATTTGTGGCTGCCGCCGAAGCCGCGTCCGGCGACGCACACGCCGGAGGTGATGGAAAACCTCGCCCGCATCGAGACGATCTGGGGCGAGTGCCGCGCGCGCTACGGTGGTCCGTTCCTGTTCGGCAAGACCTTCGGCAATGCCGACGCCATGTACGCGCCGGTGGTCGCGCGCTTCCACAATTACGGCCTGCCGGTGAAGGCCGACACGCGCGCCTACATGGACGCGGTGATGGCGCTGCCGGCCTGGCGCGAGTGGTACGACGCGGCGATGGCCGAGACCTGGATCATGCAGCACAACGAGCCGGACTGGCCGCTCGTGCGCGGCAAACCGGTGCAGTGAGGCGCGTTTATCCCTCCCCTGAAAGGGGAGGGTGGCTCCGCGCGGAACGCGCGGAGCCGGGTGGGGTCGCGTCGCAATTGAGAAAACCCCCACCCGGCTCGCTACCGCTCGCCACCCTCCCCGCAAGCGGGGGAGGGATAAGAGTGCCCCCGTACAATATGTCGCACCCCGCCATTTGCGGCGGAGGCGGATAGTCCAAGCGCTGGCGACATCTGAAGTTTCCCTGCACGCAGCGCCGCAAAGTCGCGCGTCGGACTGACGCGTTGGCGTTCCCGACTTTCCGCAATTTCGTCCCATTTGCGCGGAGGATCGCGCCCGTGTTTGCCAAGGGGGCGACGTGATCTCGTGGGGGATATTTCCCCCCGCAGGAGTCGGTCGTCATGCGCTCTCGTCTCATCGCGCTCGCCGCATTGCTCTCGGCGTTGTCGCTTCCCGCTACCGCTCAGGTCACGAAGCCCGATGTCAAAGGGCTCTATCTGATGAGCGACTACCCGGCGCTCAGCGTGCAGGCGGGCACCACCACCACGGTCAACCTCAAGCTGCGCAATTACGGCCTCGCGCCGGAGCGGCTGAACCTTTCCGTCGCCGGCGTGCCGAAAGGCTGGACCGCGACTCTGCTTGGCGGCGGCCAGCCGGTCGCGGCGGCGATGCCGGCGACCGACGACAGCGTGTCACTCGATCTGCGCCTCGACGTGCCGAAGGATGCCGCCGCCGGCACGCAGACGCTGACCGTCAGCGCGCAAGGGCAGGGGCAGCAGGTGTCGCTGCCGGTTCAGGTGACGCTCGCCAAGGAGCTGCCGCCGAAGCTCGCGCTGACCACCGACCTGCCCGAATTGCGCGGCGCCTCGTCGTCCGACTTCGAATTCACGCTGCACATCAAGAACGACAGCGGCAAGAAGGCGCTGGTCTCGCTTGCCGCCGACGTGCCGCCGAACTTCGACACGACCTTCACCGAGCAATATGGCAGTCAGCAATTGACCGCGCTTCCGGTCGACGCCGGCAAGACCAAGGACGTGAAGCTGAAGGTCTCGCCGCCGTCGACGGTCGACGCCGGACACTATCCGGTGACGGTGCATGTCGCCGCCGACGGCGCCAAGGCGCAGGCGAAGGTCGCGCTCGACATCACCGGCGAGCCCAAGCTCGCGATCGCCGGCCGCCAGGGGCTTCTGTCCGCGCACGCGACCGCCGGCCGCCAGTCCACCATTCCGGTTATCGTCGCCAACACCGGCACCGCGCCGGCCGAGAACGTGACGCTGTCCGGCAACGCGCCCGACGGCTGGAAGATCGAGTTCAACCCGAAGACGTTGCCGCGCATCGCGCCGAACGAGAAGAAGGAAGTGCAGGCGCTGATCACGCCGTCGGACAAGGCCATTGCCGGCGACTACGTCACCGGCATGACCGCGAAGGCCAAGGGCGAGGCCGGCAACGCCAACTTCCGCGTCACCGTCACCACCGCGACCGTATGGGGCATTGCCGGCGTCGGCATCATCGGCGCGGCGCTCCTCATCATGGTCGGCGCCGTCGCCAGGTTCGGCCGGCGATGAGCAACAACGTCGTCGAGGCGCAGGGCCTCACCAGGCGATACGGCGAGACTTACGCCGTGCGCGACGTCAGCTTCACGGTCGGCGCCGGCGAAACCTTCGGCGTGCTCGGTCCGAACGGCGCCGGCAAGACCACGACGATCCTGATGCTGCTCGGCCTGTCCGAGATCAGCGCGGGCAAGGCGCGCGTCTTCGGCCACGACCCGATGCGCGAGCCCTTGGCGGTGAAGCGGCTGATCGGCTACCTGCCGGACACGGTCGGCTTCTACGACAACATCTCCGCCGCCGATAATCTTCACTACACCGGCCGGCTGATGGGCTTCCCGCTCGCCGACCGGAAGAAACGCATCGCCGCCGCGCTCGAGCGCGTCGGTCTTGCCGAGGTGGCGAACAGACGCGTCGGCACCTTCTCGCGCGGCATGCGGCAGCGGCTCGGCCTCGCCGAAATCGTGATGAAGGACGCGCGCATCGCCATCCTCGACGAACCGACCAACGGTCTCGACCCGCAGGCGAGCGTCGACCTGCTCGACCTCATCCGCTCGCTCAAGGCGCAGGGCGTGACCATCATCCTGTCCTCGCATCTCCTGGACCGCGTGCAGAGCGTGTGCGACCGCGTCGCGCTGTTCAATCGCGGGCAGATCGCGCTCATGGGCACGGTCGACGCGCTCGGCCGCGAGGTGCTCGGCGGCGGCTATGTCGTCGAGGTCGAGGCCGACGGTGGCGACGGCATTGCCAGGCGCCTTGCCGCGTTCCCCGGCGTGCGCAGCGTGTCGGAACCGGCCGCAGGGCGCTGGCGCGTCACCTGCGACCGCGACATGCGCGGCGACGCCGCGGCGATCGTGGTCGCCGCCGGCGGCCGCCTGCATCAGCTCTCGCTCGACCGGCCGAGCCTCGAGACCATCTACACCCGCTACTTCCAGGGGCAGGCCGCGCGCGCCGAGGAGGTGCCCCATGCGGCGTGAAGGTTCGCCCTGGCAGGGCCTCGGCGTCGTCGTGCTGAAGGAATTGTCCGACCACTTCGGCAGCGTGCGCATGCGCGTGCTGGAATGGCTCGTCGTGCTGGTCGCGCTCGCCGCGGTCTACGGCGCCATTCAGGACATCCGCGCGGTGACGGCGGAAGACCCGTTCCTGTTCCTGCACCTGTTCACCACGGCGCGCGAGCCGCTCCCGTCCTTCGTCTCCTTCCTCGGCTTCCTCGTGCCGTTGATGGCGATCGGGCTCGGCTTCGACGCGGTCAATGGCGAGCACAACAGGCGCACGCTCTCACGCATCCTGGCGCAGCCGATCTATCGCGACGCGCTGCTGTTCGGGAAATTCATCGCCGCGCTGGCGACGCTCTCCGTCTCGCTGATCGCGTTGTGGCTTCTGGTGATCGGTCTCGGCCTGATCATGCTCGGCGTGCCGCCGGGCGGCGAGGAGATGGCGCGCGCTTTCCTGCTTCTGCTCGTGACGATCGCCTATGCCGGCGTATGGCTGGCGCTGGCCATGCTGTTCTCGACCATCTTCCGCTCGCCGGCAACGGCGGCGCTCGTGACGCTCGGCCTCTGGCTGTTCCTGACGCTGATCTGGCCGGCTTTGTCGCCGGCAATTGCGGAGGCCGTGGTGTGGAGCGAGAACCAGGCGACGCTCGTCATCACCGCGCAGATGCTGGCGCGGCTCTCGCCCTCGACCCTGTTCGGCGAATGCGTCATGGCGATCCTGCATCCGTCGACCCGCACGCTCGGGCCGGTCTATGTCAGCCAGCTTCAGGGCGCGGTGATGGGCTCGCCCTTGCCGTTCTGGGACAGCCTGATGGTCGCCTGGCCGCAGATCGTCGGGCTGATCGCCTCGACCATCGTGCTGTTCGTCGGCGGCTACGTCGCGTTCCAGAGGCAGGAGGTGAGGGCGTAGGCCGCTTAATCCCTCCCCCGCAAAGCGGGGGAGGGTGGCGAGCGCTAGCGAGCCGGGTGGGGCGCTGTTCTCAATTGAGAAAATACCCCACCCGCGGCGCTAGCGCGCCGGACCCTCCCCTTTCAGGGGAGGGATAAGAAGAAGCTCACACCTCTTCCGGCGGCTTCGTGTGCCGGAACGAATAGAGCAGGGCGAGGTCGTAGACGATCTTCAGCACGCCGCACGCGATCAGCGGCAAGCCTGAAAACGGCGTCGCCAGCAGCACGCCGGAAAGCGCCGGGCTCAGCGATGAGGCGAGGCTGCGCGGCACGGCGGTGACGCTCGCCGCGGCCGGGCGCTCTTCCGGCGTCACCACGGCCATCACGTAGGAGGTGCGCGTCGGCACGTCCATCTGCGACAGCGCCGCGCGCAGCGTGAGCAGCACGATCGCGATGGGCAGGTTCGGCGCGAAAGCCGCAAGGATGAGGAACAGGCTCGAGGGAATGTGCGTGAACACCATCGTGTTGACGAGGCCGATGCGTTTGGCAAGCCACGCCGCGACCGGGTAGGAGAAGGCGGCGAGCGTGCTCGCCCAGAAGAAGAACAGGCTCGCGGCGGCGAGCGACATGTCGAACCGCTCGAACAGCCACAGCGCCAGCAGCGACTGGACGACGAAGCCGCCGGCAAAGGCGTCGAGGCTGAACAAAGCGGCGAGCCTGTAGACGATGCCGCGCGACGGCCCCAGTGGCGCACTTGCGCGGGGCGCGTCGCCTTGCGCATGCGGCAGCCGGCGGTAGAGCGCGAAGGCGGCGACGCCGAACGCGGCATAGACGTAGAACATGATCCGGAACGCATCGAGCGTGGCGATGCCGGCGCGCGTCATGACGTCGGGCAGGGCCGCGGCCAGCGATCCAGCCGCCATGGACAGCGCGCCGATCAGGCTGTAGCGGGCAAAGACGTGCGTGCGCTCCTCGTCGCTCGCGCAGCGCGCCAGCATGGCGTGCTCGAGCGGCACCAGCACGCCGAGGTCGCCGGTCGACGGATTGATCGTGCCGATGAAGGCGACGATGGCGATGGGCGCGAACAACGTGACGTTCGGGAAGGCGATGCCGGTTGCCGCCATCAGCGCCGCGCCGGCCAGCAGCAGGCTGCGCAGATCGTGCCGCGGAGCGACGAAGCCGACCGACAGTGTCAAAAGCGCGGTGCCGAGCAGCGAGGCGCTGACGATGACGCCGATCTCGCCGGTCGAGAAGCCGATCGTCGAGAGATAGGCGGGCAGGAGAATGATGGCGAATCCGTCGCCGAATCCGCGCAAGGCCCGCGCCACGTAGAGCAGCGCGCGGTCGGAGGATTCGTGGGAGGTCGTTACCTCAGCCAATCCGTGAACCTCGCGCGAAACGGCGCTTGTTGCTTGACTAGATAGATGCCGCAAACCGCAGCATGTTCCCTCCCCCCTTGTGGGGAGGGTTAGGGAGGGGGGTCGTGCGTAACGGCAATGATGTGACGCATCAGAAGGACCCCCACCCCCAACCCCTCCCCACAAGGGGGAGGGGAGTAGAAAGGGCCTACTTGAAATCGCCATCCGGTTTTCCCTGCCGCACCATCTCCTTGGCGTAGGCGTAGAGGGCATCGTAGACGATCCATTCGGCCGCGTTGAGCTTGTGATCGTCGGCGTAGCCGAGATGGCGGAAGCCTTCGGCGATAGCTTCGAGTCCGGGACCCTCCGGCTGGCGGTAGAGCGTGTTGTCTGTGTCGGCGCCGTTGACGATCCGGCCGAGCAGAACGAGCGCGGGATCCTTCGTCAGACCGTATTTCTTGAGAATGGCCTCGAACGAGCATTCCTGGCCGTGATGGCCGAGCTCGACATCCTTGACGTCGTAGGGCGTCGCCCCGAGGCGCGTCGCCTCGGACATTACCTTGTCGCCCGGCACAAAGAAGAACTCGGCATCCCTGTCGACGAAGTTCTTGATGAGCCACGGGCAGGCGACGCGGTCGACCTT
>DASTGR010000284.1:0-19222 GCA_035718885.1 Pseudolabrys sp.
CACGGACCCGGTGATCGCGGCGGGCTCGACCGGTTCAATCCCAGCGACCGCGGCCCTTCTCGAGACCATCGCCAAACTGCCGCACGGTGCCGTCGTACTGCCCGGTCTCGATTCCGATCTCGACGACGCGACGTGGGCGACGATTGCACAGGACGATGACCGCACTCACGGCCATCCCCAGTTCGCCCTGGCCGGCTTGATCAAGCGCATCGGTATCGTACGTGGCGATGTCGAGCCGCTTGCGGCTCCCGCCACGCATGGGCGCGCAATGCTGCTGTCGGAGGCTCTGCGTCCGGCCGTGGCGAGCGATCGCTGGCAGGAGCGATTGAACCGGCCCGGCTTTGCGGCGCAGGCGGACGCGGCGATGGCCTCCATTTCCGTCGTCGAAACGGCAAATGCCGAAGAGGAAGCCCTGGCGATTGCCATCGCCTTGCGGGAGAAGATCGAGGTCGAAGGCAAGACCGCGGCGCTGGTCACACCGGATATCGCGCTGGGACGACGGGTCGCCGCCGCTCTGGCGCGGTGGAACGTGCCGGTCGAGGATTCACGCGGACTGTCCTTCGCCGATACGCCCGAAGGCGTGTTCGCGCGTCTCGCGGCCGAAGTTGCTCTCGGCGGAGTCGCGCCGGTGCCGCTTCTGGCGCTCCTCAAGCATCCGCATTCGCAATTCGACAGCGCAGCCGTGACGGCCCTTGAGCGCGCCGTCCTGCGCGGCCCGCGGCCGGCGCATGGCACCGCCGGATTGAGCGGGGCGCTTGCGAACCTGCGCGCCGAGCTCGCCAAGTGCCGAGCCGGGAGGCCGTCGGCCCTGCACCACAGTGACGCACGCCTGTTACTGGACGATGCAGATCTCGAAGGCGCCGCGAAGCTTGTGCACGACATTACCATCGCGCTAGCGCCGCTCGAGACCCTGCCGCGCGTCGGTCAGACGATGAGCATGATCGCGGCCGCACACGCCAAGGTCATCGAGGCGCTCGGCGGCACGACGGCACATCTCGCCGAGATGTTCCGCAACCTCGAAAAGGCCGGCGCGCTCTCGGTGAGTCCGGCCGAGTATCCCGAACTGTTCCGCGAGGCCATTGCCGAACGCCTGATCTATGCGCAGCCCGGCGACGGACGCGTGCACATCCTCGGCCTCCTGGAATCGCGTCTGCAATCGTTCGATCTGGTCGTGCTCGGCGGGCTGGTCGAAAACGTATGGCCACCGGAGACGCGGGCTGACCCCTGGCTCAGCCGTCCGATGCGCCACGAGCTCGGGCTCGATCTGCCGGAGCGCCGGATCGGGCTTTCCGCGCACGACTTCGCTCAGGCGCTCGGCGCGCCCGAGGTGATCCTGAGCCGCGCGGCCAAGCTCGGCGGCGCGCCGACCGTGGCCTCGCGCTTCGTGCAGAGGCTCGCCGCGGTCGCCGGGGAAAAGCGCTGGACCGACGCCCTGAAGCGCGGTGCGCGTTATGCCGCGCTGGCGCGGCGTATCGATGACGCCGGCGCGCCCGAGCCCGCCCCGCGGCCGGCGCCCAGGCCGCCGTTCGAAGCGCGGCCGCGCCGACTGAGCGTCACCGAGATTGAGGACCTGCTGCGCGATCCGTACACGATCTACGCCAGGCACGTGCTTGGCCTGCGCCCGCTCGACGAGATCGACGAAGAGCTCGGTGCGGCGGCGCGCGGCACCATCATTCACGATGCCATTGGCGCCTTCGGCAAGGCCTTTCCCGGCAAGCTTCCCGACGATACGGCGCATCGCCTGACCGAGATTGGCGCCGAATTATTCGAGCCGCTTGCCGCCTATCCCGAAACGCGCGCCTTCTGGTGGCCTCGCTTTCGCCGCATCGCCGAATGGCTCGCCGGCTTCGAAGCGAGGCGGCGCGCCAATACAACAAAGGTCGAGGTGGAGATCGGCGGCCGCCTCTCGATTCCGTTCGGCGCCGACGCGGTCACGCTGACGGTGCGTGCGGATCGCATCGAATGCCTGTCGGATGGTCGCTATGCCATCATCGACTACAAGACTGGCGCGCCACCGAGCGACCCGCAAGTCAATAGCGGATTGTCGCCTCAGCTTTCGCTGGAAGCCGCGATCCTGCGCAATGGCGGGTTCGCCGAAATCGCCGCCGGCGGCTCGGTTGCCGAACTTATCTATGTGCGGCTCAGTGGCGGTGCGGAAGCCGGCAAGGACCGGGCCGTGAAATTGAAGGATCAGACCCCGGATCAGCACGCCGATCACGCATTGGCGGAACTGACGAAGGTCTTCTCGCAATTTGCCGATCCGTCGAAGCCGTATTTTTCGCTGCTGCATCCGATGTGGTCGACGCACTACGGTACCTACGACCATCTCGCCCGTGTGCAGGAATGGTCATTGACCGGCGGCAGCAAGGACGGCAACGGCGAATGAGCACGCGGCTCACCATCCCGGTTGCCGTAACCGATCGGCAGACTTCGGCCTCGGATCCGGGCTACTCGGCCTGGGTGTCGGCCAATGCGGGCTCGGGCAAGACGCACGTGCTGGCGCAGCGCGTCATTCGCCTGCTGCTCGCCGGCGTCGACCCCGCGCGCATCCTCTGCATCACCTTCACGAAGGCTGCCGCCGCCAACATGGCGAACAAGGTGTTCCAGGAGCTTCGCGGCTGGACCTTGCTCGACGACGCCGCGCTCGACGGCGCCATGAAAGCCGCGGGCGTCAAGCGCATCGACGCCAAGGTGCGGACGCGCGCGCGACAATTATTCGCGTTGGCGCTCGACACGCCGGGCGGACTTAAGGTGCAGACCATCCACGCTTTCTGCACGCAACTTCTGCATCTGTTTCCATTCGAGGCGGACGTCCCGGCACGCTTCGAGGTGCTCGACGAGGCCACGGAAACGCAGATGCTCGGCAGGCTGGTCCTCGACGTCCTGCTCGAGGCGGCGGAAGCACCGGACAGCGCCCTTGGCCGGGCGTTGCAACACGCAATGCTCGCTGCCGCGGACCAGACGTTTCAGGACATGCTTCGCGAGGTCATCCGCTTGCGCGACCCGCTCATGGGCTGGGTCGCCGAAGCCGGCGGCGTCACCGAAGCAATGGCGCAGCTTGCGCGGGCGCTCGGCGTCCGTCCCGACGAGACTGTTGTCGAAGTTCAGGCGGCGATGTTCGACGACAGTGTGCTCGCGGCATCGGAATGGGCGGCGATCGCGGCCGCACTGAAGGAAGGTTCGAAGACCGACAAGGAGCAGGGTTCTCGCTTCCACGCGTTGGCGAGCCTCGCGGCGCCGGACCGGATCGAGGCCTATATCGACATCTTCTGCACCAAGAAACGCGACAAGACCAAGGAGCGCATCGCTACGAGCGCCGTCGAGAAATCCGACCCGGACCTCTGCCGGCGGCTGAACGACGAGCGCGAACGCGTGTGGCGGCTGGTGCAGCGCCAGCGCGCCGTCGAAACGCGCGATCGCAGCAGCGCGCTGTTCACGATCGCATACGCGGTGATAGCGCGCTTCCGTGCCGAAAAAAATCGACGCGGTCTGCTCGACTACGACGACCTGATCGACAAGACTCTCGACCTGCTCAGGGACCAGCGGGCGGCGTGGGTGCACTACAAGCTCGACCGCGGCATCCACCATGTGCTCATCGACGAGGCGCAGGACACCAGCCCAAAGCAGTGGGACATCGTCAAGGCGCTGGTCAGCGAGTTCTTCGCCGGCATCGGCGCGCACGAACGCGAACGAACGATCTTCGCCGTCGGCGACGAGAAGCAGTCGATCTTTTCGTTCCAAGGCGCGCAGCCGCGCGAATTCGCCGCGACGCGGAAGCATTTCGAACGCGAGCACGCGCGCGCCGGCCTCGAATTCGTCGCTACCGAGTTCAAGCACTCGTTCCGCTCCGGACCTGTGGTGCTCGGCGCCGTCGATACGGTGTTCGCGCGTCCCGAAGCCCATAACGGTCTTTCGGCCGATGCGGTCGCGCCGGTTCACGAGGCTTTGCCGGACAGCGCGCCGGGACTGGTGGAAATATGGGACCTGGAAACATCGGACTCCTTCGAGAAGAAGGAGGGATGGTCGGCCCCGTTCGACGTGCAGAGCGTCGCCAGCGCGACCGCGAAGCTTGCCCGCCGGATCGCGCGCACCGTCGCGATCTGGCAGCAGCAGGGCCGGCGGCCGAAGGACGTGCTGGTCCTGCTGCGGCGGCGCGGCGCGCTGTTCGACGCGGTCATTCGGGCGCTGAAGAACGAGCATATTGCAGTCGCCGGCGCGGACCGCCTCGTGCTCACGCAGCACATCGCGGTGATGGACTTGATGGTCCTTGCCGACGCCATCCTGCTGCCGGAAGACGATCTGGCATTGGCCACGGTGCTCAAGAGCCCGTTGTTCGGTCTGGATGACGACGCGCTGTTCGAGATCGCCTGGAAGCGCGGCGGCAGCCTCAACGCCGCACTGCGGCTGAAGCGGCCGGAGCTTGCCGAGCGATTCGAGAGGATGCGCGAGACCGCGCGACGCATGACGCCATTCGCTTTCTATGCCTGGCTGCTCGGCGCCGACGCCGGACGGCGACTGATCCTGTCGCGGCTCGGCCATGAGGCGAACGATGCGCTGGACGAATTCCTCAATCTGGCGCTCGAATACGAGCGCACCGAGACGCCGTCGCTGCAAGGTTTCATTGCTTCTCTTCGCCGCGTGGAGACCGACATCAAGCGCGACATGGAGATGGATCGGGACGAGGTGCGCGTGATGACGGTACACGGCGCCAAAGGGCTCGAGGCGCCGATCGTGATTCTCGCCGATACAACGACACCAGCGCAGGGCTGGCATCCGCCGAAGCTGCTGCGCTTGCCTCCCGAGCGCGCCGTTCCGGGCGCAGCGGAGCAGCTCGTGTGGGCGGGACCGAAAGATGAGGACGTCGGGCTCGTGGCGGACTCGCGCGCGCGCACCGAAGCGGACGCCCGCGACGAGTACCGCCGCCTCCTCTACGTGGCCATGACCCGCGCGGCCGAACGGCTGGTCGTCTGCGGCACGCAGGGCAGGAACAAGATTCCCGACGGCTGCTGGTATCAACTCGTGCGCGATGCGCTTGAAGCCGAATGCGTGAGCGAGCCTGCCGACGACGGCCAAAGTGAAGTGCTGCGCTATCGCAAGGGCGAAGCTGAGCCGCCGCGCGCGGTCAAGGCAGAAACGTCGTTCGCCCCGCCCCCGATTCCCGATTGGCTCACGCGCGACGCTCCGCACGAGAAGCCGTCGGCGCGCACCATCGCGCCGTCGAGCGTCGAGGACGACGCGGTCCGCCGCGCGCCCGCGCCTGCCTCGGCGCAGGCTTTGCGGCGCGGCTCGCTGACGCACCGGTTGATGCAATCATTGCCGGACATTCCGGACGAGCGCCGCCGCGCCGCAGCCGAGGATTATCTCGCCCGCTCCGGCGCCGATCTGCCTCCGGAGGAGCGCGGCGTCATCGCCGAGCAAGTGCTGCGCATCCTTGCGCACGAACCGTTCCGCATGCTGTTCGCGCCCGGCAGCCGCGCCGAGGTGCCGATCGTGGGCCGGCTTTTGCTTCCCACCGGCGAGGTCCGCGTGAGCGGTCAGGTCGATCGGCTGGTGGTGACGGTGGACGACGTGCTCATCGCCGACTTCAAGACCAACCGTCCCGCACCGCGGCGAATCGAGGACGTGCCGTCCGGCTACAAACAACAGCTTGCGCTGTACCGCGCGCTGCTCGCGAAGCTCTATCCGGAGCGGCGCATTCGCGCGGCCCTGGTCTGGACCGAAGTCCCTGATCTGATGGAGCTTTCAGCGGCCGAGCTCGACGCCGCGCTGACGCAGGTCAAGCCCGCGTGAGGCTGCCTTGACGCTCGCCGGAGCCCTCCATACGTTCGGCGCTCCTTCTTTTTGCGGCGCGATTCAGCGTCCTCACAGACAAGACGAGGTAGTCCCATGGCCGTCGGCAAGGTATCGGATGCGAGTTTCGAAGCGGACGTGCTGAAGGCCAAGGAGCCGGTCGTCGTCGATTTCTGGGCCGAGTGGTGCGGCCCCTGCCGCATGATCGCCCCGGCGCTGGAAGAGATCGCCGGCCAGCTCGGCGACAAGGTCAAGATCGTCAAGCTCAATGTCGACGAGAACCCGAAGGTCGCCGCACAGTACGGCATCATGTCGATCCCGACCCTGATGATGTTCAAGGATGGCCAGATCGCCTCGCGCCAGGTTGGCGCTGCGCCGAAGCAGAAGCTTCAGCAGTGGATCTCGTCGGGCGTCTGACGCCTTCGACGGTCGATTGAGTTTCGAATGGCCGGGCACAGTCCCGGCCATTTGCTTTTTGACCCGCCGCACCGCCTTTCCCCGCCTCATCCTGAGGAGCGCCGCTTCAGCGGCGCGTCTCGAAGGATCGAGGCGGCCCCATCCTTCGAGACGCCGCGCAAGCGCGCGGCTCCTCAGGATGAGGCCGCGGGCAAACCCCAGCGCTCCCTGCGCGTTATGCCAGCGCATGACGCTGCCATTGAAACAACCCTTCGCGCCGATGGAAGCGCTCTCCGTGGACACGATCCCCGAGGGCGACGCGTGGCAATACGAGCCGAAATGGGACGGCTTCCGCTGCCTCCTGTTTCGCGACGGCGACGAGATCGCGTTGCAGTCGAAGTCCGGCCAGTCCCTGACGCGCTATTTCCCCGAGCTGGTCGCTGCCGCCTCCGAATTGAAAGCGAAAGGCTTCGTGCTCGACGGTGAGATCGTCGTGCCGGACGGCCGCGCCTTCTCCTTCGACAATCTCCTACAACGTATCCACCCGGCGGCGAGCCGGGTGAAGCGCCTCGCGGCCGAGACGCCGGCGCTGATGGTCGTTTTCGATCTGCTCGCCCAAGGCTCAGATGACCTTACCGGCGACACGCTCGCCGTCCGCCGCAAGGCGCTCGACACGTTCGCGAAGACGACGCTCAAGGGCCACAAAGCCTTCCGTCTGTCGCCGGCGACGACGAAGCCCGCCAATGCGAAGAAATGGCTGACCCAGGTCGGCGCGACTCTCGACGGTATCATCGCAAAGCGCCGCGACATGCCTTACGCCAGCGGCAACCGCCACGGCATGCATAAGATCAAGAACTATCGCTCGGCCGACTGCGTGGTCGGCGGCTTCCGCTACAACGACGGCAAGAAGACGGTCGGCTCGCTGCTGCTCGGCCTGTACAACGACGACGGCCTTCTCGATCATGTCGGCTTCACCTCGTCGCTGAAGAGCGACGAGAAGAAAGCTCTCACCGAAAAACTGGAAAAGCTCATCGCCGCGCCCGGCTTCACCGGCGACAAGCCTGGCGGCCCCAGCCGCTGGTCGACCAAGCGTTCGTCGGAATGGCAGCCGCTCAAGCCGAAGCTCGTCGTCGAGGTCTGCTACGACCATTTCTCCGGCGGCCGCTTCCGCCACGGCACGCGGCTCCTGCGCTGGCGCCCCGACAAGGCGCCGAAGCAGTGCACGATGGAGCAGGTCGCAGGCGCGAAGCAGGCGGATTTGATGAGGTTGCTCAAATAGACCTTCATGGCCGGGCATAGCCCGTCGAAGACGGGCGTGAACGCCCTTATGTCCCGGCCATCTCGCTTAGGCAGGCACCGTGCCTCCATGAGCGGGGCCACCGGGACAAGCCCGGTGGCGACAGAATTACGTCGGCAATGTCCCGTTCTGCTTGAGCACCTCTCCCGCCAGATAGAGCGACCCGGTGATCAGCACGCGCGGCGGCGGATCGAGATCGAGCTTGCGTACCGCCTCTAACGCCTCCGCGATGGTGTCACGGCTGGTCGCCGACAGGCCGATGCCACGCGCGCAATCGGCGAGATCCTGGGCGCTCATGCTCTTCTCGACGCCCGGCACGGGAATCGCGACCATGCGCCGCGCGAGTCCGGTAAAGTTGCGCAAGAAGCCTTCGCAATCCTTGCTCGTCAACATGCCGCAGATCATCACCAGAGGCCGCGATACCCGCTCTTCCAGATCGGCGAAGGTCGCGGCAACGGCGCGGCCACCGTCGGGATTGTGACCGCCGTCGAGCCAGACTTCACTGCCCTTCGGCGCGAGGTCGATCAGCGCGCCATGCGTCAGCCGGTTCATGCGCGCCGGCCACTCGGCCTTGGCGATACCGATCTCGAAGGCTGCCTGCGGAATCCTGAAGCGATCTTGCGCGCGCAGCGTCGCAATCGCGAGGCCAGCATTCTCGTATTGATGCCGGCCGTAGAGCCGCGGCGGCGGCAGGTCGAGCAGGCCATTGTCGTCCTGATAGACGAGCCTGCCACGCTCTTCCGTCGCGGTGAAGTCCTCGCCGGCGATCTTGAGCGGCGCGCTCAGCCGCGCGGCCTGCTTCTCGATCGCCGCCAGCGCGTCGCGCTGCTGCGCGGCGACGATCACAGGCACGTTGCGCTTGATGATGCCGGCCTTCTCGGTCGCGATACCGGCGAGTGAGTCGCCGAGAAAATCGATGTGGTCGATCGACACGCGGGTAATGACGCTGGCAAGCGGCGCGTCGATGACGTTGGTGGCGTCGAGCCTGCCGCCGAGGCCCACTTCCAGCACGAGCACGTCGGCAGGGTTGCGCGAGAACAGCAGCATGCCCGCGGCGGTCGTGATCTCGAACACGGTGATCGGCGCCCCACCATTGGCGCGCTCGCAATCCTCCATCGCCGCGGCGAGTTCTGCGTCGGAGACGAGCCGGCCCTCACCGTCCTGGGCGAGGCGAAAACGCTCGTTGAAGCGCACGAGGTGCGGTGAGGTGTAGGTGTGCACGCGCAAGCCGGCCGCTTCCATGATCGTGCGCAGGAAGGTGACGGTCGAGCCCTTGCCATTGGTGCCGGCGACGTGAATGACCGGCGGCAGCTTTTTCTCCGGATGGCCGAGCGCCGCCAGCAGCCGCTCGATGCGGCCGAGCGACAGGTCGATTCGCTTGGGATGCAGCGCCGTCAGCCGTTCGAGGATGGAGTCGATGTGGGTCATCTTTTTCTGTCATCACCGGGCCGCCGCGCAGCGGCGTGACCCGGTGATCCCGACAAGTCTAGCACGGCCTTGCTTCCCTAAGCGGGATCGCCGGGTCAAGCCCGGCGATGACAGGCAGGGGGCTTATGGATCAACTACGCGTGCGCGGGAACCGGCAGGGCCGCTTGCGGCGCCGGTGCCGGCGCCTTGGTCAGCACGCGGCAAAGGCGCGCCAAAGTTTCGCGCAGCTTGTGACGGTGCACGACCATGTCCACCATGCCGTGCGCGGCGAGATATTCCGAACGTTGGAAACCTTCCGGCAATTTCTCGCGGATCGTTTGTTCGATGACGCGCGGCCCGGCAAATCCGATCAGCGCGCCCGGCTCGGCGATCTGCACATCACCAAGCATGGCGTAGGACGCGGTGACGCCGCCGGTCGTCGGATTCGTCAGCACGACGATGTAGGGCTTCTTGGCCTCGCGCAGCATCTGCACGCCAACCGTGGTGCGCGGCAACTGCATCAGCGACAGGATGCCTTCCTGCATGCGCGCGCCGCCTGATGCGGCGAACATGATATAGGGCGTACCGCGCTGCACCGCCGTCTCGATGCCCTTGATGAAGGCCTCGCCGGCGGCCATGCCGAGCGAGCCGCCCATGAAATCGAAATCCTGAACGCCTATCGTTACCGGCAAACCCTCGATCGTGCCGACGCCGACCTTCACCGCATCCTGCAAGCCGGTCTTGGTGCGCGCGTCCTTGAGGCGATCGGCATAACGGCGCTCGTCACGGAAGCGAAGCGGATCGACCGGCACTTCGGGCAGCGGCAGGTCTTCGAACATGCCGTCGTCAAAGACGCTCTTGAGCCGCGCCGGCGCGCTGATGCGCATGTGATAGCCGGACGACGGGATGACGAACTGGTTCGCCTCGACGTCCTTGTAGAAGACGAGCTGGCCGGTCTCCGGGCACTTGATCCAGAGGTTCTCCGGCGTCTCGCGGCGCAGGAAGCTGCGGATCTTCGGTCTGACGACGTTCGAAATCCAGTTCATGGCACTGTCATGCCCCGGCTTGCGCCGGGCATCCATCGAAAACTGCAAACAGACTTACCCGAGCGTCGGGCCGGGGGATGCCCCGCAACCGACGGGTAACCATGGTTTATGGCGTCGCCATGGCCCTTTTGGCACTGCGGACGCCCTCGGCGAGCTCCGACACGAGGGCGGCGACGGCCTTCGCCGTCTGACCCTGCGCCTTGCCGTCCTTGTCGAGGCTCTTGCGCACGACCTCGACCAGGGCCGAGCCGACCACGACGCCGTCGGCGCCCTCAGCGATGGCGCGGGCGCTCGCCGCGTCGCGCACGCCAAAACCGACCGCCACCGGCAGCTTCGTATGCTTCTTGATGCGGCCGACTGCGGCCGAAACCCTGCTTGGGTCCGGCGCGGCCGAACCGGTGATGCCGGTGATCGAGACGTAGTAGACGAAGCCGGACGTGTTGTTCAGCACCGCGGGCAGGCGCCTGTCGTCGGTGGTCGGCGTCGCCAATCGGATGAAGTTGAGCCCCGCCTTCAGCGCCGGGATGCAGAGCTCGTCGTCCTCTTCCGGCGGCAGGTCGACGACGATGAGCCCGTCGACGCCCGCGCTCTTCGCGTCGGTCAGGAACTTGTCGACGCCGTAGATGTAGATGGGATTGTAGTAACCCATCAGCACGATCGGCGTGTCGTTATCTCCAGCGCGAAAGTCGCGCACCATCTGGATCGTCTTCGCCAGCGTCTGGCCCGCGGCGAGCGCGCGCACGCCGGCCGCCTGGATCGCCGGCCCGTCGGCCATCGGATCGGTGAACGGCATGCCGATCTCGATCATGTCGGCGCCGGCCTTCGGCAACGCCTTGATCACTTCAAGCGACGTCGCCGTGTCCGGATCGCCGGCCATGGTGAAGGTCACCAGCGCCGCGCGGCCGTCGGCCTTCAGCGCGGCAAAACGCTTTTCAATTCTTGTGGTCATTGGTTCTTTTCCAACCACGCTGCGACGCTGTCGAGGTCCTTGTCGCCGCGGCCGGAGACGTTGACGACCATGAGATGATCCTTCGGCTTCGCCGGGGCGAGCTCGAACACCTTGGCGAGCGCATGCGCCGGCTCGAGCGCCGGGATGATGCCTTCGAGCTTGCTGCACAACTGGAACGCCTCGACCGCTTCCCTGTCGGTCGCCGACAGGAAGGTGACGCGGCCCATGTCGTTGAGCCATGAATGCTCGGGACCGATGCCGGGATAGTCGAGGCCCGCCGAGATCGAGTGCGCCTCCATGATCTGGCCGTCCGCATCCATCAGCAGATAGGTGCGGTTGCCGTGCAGCACGCCGGGTTTGCCACCCGCGATCGAGGCCGCGTGCTGGCCGGACGGAATCCCGTGGCCGGCTGCCTCGACGCCATAGATCTCGATGGCGCGGTAGTCGAGGAACGGATGGAACAGGCCCATCGCGTTCGAGCCGCCGCCGATGCAGGCGACCAGCGAATCCGGCAGGCGGCCTTCGGCGGCCATGATCTGCTCGCGCGTCTCGCGCCCGATGATCGACTGGAAGTCGCGCACCAGCGCCGGATAGGGATGCGGACCCGCCACCGTGCCGATGCAATAGAACGTGTCGGAGACGTTGGTGACCCAGTCACGTAGCGCCTCGTTCATCGCGTCCTTGAGCGTCTTCGAGCCGGACGTCACCGCGCGCACTTCCGCGCCGAGCATGCGCATGCGCAGCACGTTCGGCTTTTGCCGCTCGACGTCGACCGCGCCCATGTAGACGATGCAGGGCAGACCGAACTTGGCGCAGAGCGTCGCGGTGGCGACGCCGTGCATGCCGGCGCCGGTCTCGGCGATGATGCGCGTCTTGCCCATGCGCCGCGCCAGCATGATCTGGCCGAGCACGTTGTTCACCTTGTGCGCGCCGGTGTGGTTGAGCTCTTCGCGTTTGAAATAAATTTTCGCGCCGCCGCAGTGCTCCGTTAAGCGCTCGGCGAAATAGAGCGGCGACGGCCGGCCGACATAGGTCGCGAGATGGCCGTCCATCTCCTTCTTGAACGCAGGATCGGCCTTGGCCTCGTTATAGGCGCGCTCAAGATCGAGGATCAGCGGCATCAGGGTCTCGGCGACGAAGCGGCCGCCATAAATGCCGAAATGTCCGCGCTCGTCGGGACCGGTGCGGAAGGAATTGGGCTGCTGCTGAACGCTCATACGATGGTTTCTTTCGGGAGCTCGAGGGGCGTCTCGGCCTCTCTTACGGCACGGATGAAGGCGCGGATCTTGCCGGCATCCTTGACACCGGGGGCACTCTCGACACCGGAAGACACGTCGACACCCCGCGCGCCGGTCACGGCGATTGCTTGCGTCACGTTGCCCGGATCGAGGCCGCCCGACAGCATCCATGGCACGCCGACGTCGAGGCCACGCAGAAGCGTCCAGTCGAAGGTGTTGCCGAGCCCACCGGGCCGGGTGGCATCGGCCGGCGGCCGCGCGTCGAACAGGAGGCGGTCGGCGACCTGCGCATAGGGGCGGATGGCGGCGAGATCGGCGCGCGTCGCGATCGGCAGTGCCTTCATGACCGGGATGCCGAAGCGCGTGCGGACGGCGACGACGCGGTCCGTCGTCTCCTTGCCGTGGAGTTGCAGCATGTCGGGCTTGAGCGCGCTGACGATGCCGGCGAGGAATTCGTCATTGGCGTCGACGGTCAGGGCCACCTTGCCGGCGCGGCTGCCGACCTGGGTGCTCAATATCCGCGCGGCCTCGAGCCCGACATTCCGCGGGCTCGGAGCAAAGAAGACGAAGCCGACGAGGTCGGCCCGGGCTTCGAGCGCCGCCTCGAGGGCGTCGGAAGCGGAAAGCCCGCAGATTTTGACGGTCAATGCCATGGTCGGGGCGCGTTCTAGCGCCTTATGCCACTATCGCAAAGCGGCCGGATTCAGGGAACCGGGGGCGCTACGGCCGGCAGCGCCGCACGCGCGCCCGCCTCGCGGCGGGCCTCCTCCTCGGCGGCACGGCGGCGCATCGCCTCCAGCTCCTGGTGCAGGGTGCGCACGTCGGCGTCGAGCCGGCGCGCGGTGCGCCGCCAGGCGGCCTGCCGCAGCCAGGCGGCAATGCCGCCGATCACGACGCCAAGGATCACCAGCACAAAGATCAGCACGAACAGGGGCAGGCTCGCAGCGTAGGCGGGGCTCGCCGAGGAGAACGGGTCGAACGAGACGGTCACGACCTGCCGGTTGGCCAATGCGAACGCGACGATGACGATCGCCAAGGGGACCACGATCACGGCAGTGACAATCTTGCGAAACATAAAGACGCCTCCCCGCGACCGGCCACGCCGGCCCGATAGCCTTGGATAGGCGCAATCTAGGGGCCTGCGCCCCGGGCACAAGATTGGACTACGGACCTACCGGTGGGCTTCGGCGGGAGCGTGACCGGACGTCGGCGTGGGTGCGCCGTCGCTCTTATTGAGGCGCTCGCGCATTTCCTTGCCGGTCTTGAAAAACGGCACCGATTTCTGGTCAACGGAGACATGCGCACCGGTGCGCGGATTGCGCCCCGTTCGCGCCGGCCGGTGCTTGACGGAAAAAGCGCCGAAGCCGCGCAGCTCCACACGGTCGCCGCGCGCCATGGCCGCGGTGATCTCGCCGAGGATGGCGTTGACGATGTTCTCCACGTCGCGCTGGTAGAGGTGCGGATTCTGGGAGGCGATGCGCTGGACAAGTTCAGACTTGATCATGAAGCCGCTCGCCACTCGGGGTCACTGAGATGACGGAGGGTGCCAAAGGGCCAGCAGACCGTCAAGATTTAGTCTCTCGACCGCCGTGGCGCCGCCCCATTCCTGAACCCAGCGCGCCGCCGCCGACAGGCCGACTGCGTCGAAGCCCCACGCGGCCACGTGGAGGAACGACAATTCGCTGAAACGCGGCTCGAGCGGGACGTTGCGCACGGGAGTATTGGCCGGGACCTTCTTTTCCTTCTCCAACCAGGCGAGCGCCGCCTTTTCATTGCCAATGCCGTCGATCAGCTTGAGCGGAACCGCCTGTCGCCCCGTGAAAACGCGTCCATCAGAAACGGCGGAAAGCTGACTCTCGGTCATGTTTCGACGCGACCGCACCAGATCCTTGAACCAGGCATAGCTGTCGAGAACGATCGCCTCGATCGCCGCGCGCGCCTCCGGACTTGTCGGCTCGAAGCCGTTCGGCGCAGCCTTCAGGGGCGACGACTTGATGCTCTCGACCTTCACGCCGATGGTCTTGAGCACGTCGCTGAAGTTCGGGAACTGGAACAGCACGCCGATCGAGCCGACGAGCGAGGTATCCTCGGCGATGATGTGCTCGGACGACAGCGCCGCGATGTAAGCGCCAGACGCGGCGAGCCCATCGACGACGACCACCATCGGCTTTTTCGCCTGCAGGTCGCGCAAGGAATCGTAGAGCTGCTGCGATCCGGCCGTCGTGCCGCCGGGGCTGTCGATGTGCACGATCACCGCCTTGGCGCGCGAGCGCGACAGGCGCGCCAGCGCCTCGACTCGGTCCTGATTGTTGCGGATCAGCCCCTGGATGCGGATGCGGGCGACGTAGTCGCCGGGCTTGGAGAAGCGGCTTGGGCCGACCGCAAAGACCGCTCCGGCGATCGCCACGAGCACGACGAGAACCGCAGCCACACGCCAGAAAGTGAGCTTCCGCCGCAGGCGGCGGCGATCGACGATGGCGTCGGCATCGAGCGACATGAGGCCCTTGTCCTTCGTTGAACCGGGGGCGGATCGAGGGCCCCCTCACCCCATAGTACATCGTTCCCGAGCGTTCTGGGGACAGTGATGTTGCAAATAAAAGACCCCCGGGATTTGCGATCCCGGGGGTCAATTTTCGCTCGAGTCTGTGCCGGAGACTTAGTCTTCGGCCTTATCCTCGCCGGCGCGCTGCTTGAGCGCGGCGCCCAGGATGTCGCCGAGCGACGCACCCGAGTCGGCCGAGCCGTACTGCGCCAGAGCTTCCTTCTCCTCGGCGACTTCGAGCGCCTTGATGGAGACGCCGAGCTTGTGCGTCTTGCGGTCGAACTGGGTGACGCGGGCGTCCACCTTTTGGCCGACCGAGAAACGCTCGGGGCGCTGTTCGCCCCGGTCGCGCGCCAGATCGTTGCGCTTGATGAAGGTCATCAGGTCGGTGCCGACGATCTTGACGTCGATACCGGCTTCCTTGACGTCGGTCACTTCGCAGGTGACGACCGAGCCCTTCTTCATATCGCCGGCAGCGCCCGATGCCATCGGGTCGCCGGCCAGCTGCTTGACGCCGAGCGAGATGCGCTCCTTCTCGACGTCGACGTCGAGAACCTGCGCCTGCACCATGTCGCCCTTCTTGTACTCCTCGATCACCTGCTCGCCCGGACGCTTCCAGTCGAGATCCGAGAGATGGACCATGCCATCGACGTCGCCATCGAGACCAAGGAACAGACCGAACTCGGTCTTGTTCTTGACCTCGCCCTCGACCACCGAGCCCGGCGGGTGCTTCTCGACGAAGACCTCCCACGGATTGCGCATGGTCTGCTTGAGGCCGAGCGAGATGCGGCGCTTGACCGGATCGACCTCGAGGATCTGCACTTCGACTTCCTGCGAAGTGGAGACGATCTTGCCGGGGTGGACGTTCTTCTTGGTCCACGACATCTCGGAGACGTGGATGAGGCCCTCGATGCCCGGCTCCAGCTCCACGAAGGCGCCGTAGTCGGTGATGTTGGTGACGCGGCCCTTGAAGCGCGCCTGCACCGGATACTTGGCTTCGATGCCCTGCCACGGATCGTCGAGCAGCTGCTTCATGCCGAGCGAGATGCGGTGCGTCTCGTGGTTGATCTTGATGATCTTGACCTTCACCTGCTGGCCGATGTTGAGCACTTCGGTCGGGTGATTGACGCGGCGCCACGCAATGTCGGTGACGTGCAGCAGGCCGTCGATGCCGCCGAGGTCGACGAACGCACCGTAATCGGTGATGTTCTTGACCACGCCGTCGATGACCTGACCCTCTTCGAGGTTCTGCACCAGCTCCTGGCGCTGCTCGGCGCGGGTCTCTTCGAGAACGGTACGGCGCGACACGACGATGTTGCCGCGGCGGCGATCCATCTTGAGGATCTGGAATTGCTGCGGCGAGTTCATCAGCGGCGTCACGTCGCGGATCGGACGGATGTCGACCTGCGAGCGCGGCAGGAAGGCAACGGCGCCGTCGAGGTCGACGGTGAAGCCACCCTTGACCTGATTGAAGATCGTGCCCGAGACCTTCTGGTTGTCGTTGAAGGCCTTCTCCAGCTTGCCCCAGCTCTCCTCGCGGCGCGCCTTGTCGCGCGACAGCACGGCCTCGCCCAGCGCATTCTCGACGCGCTCCAGATAGACCTCGACTTCGTCGCCGACCTTGAGATCGGCCTGGCGGCCCGGCGCGGCGAACTCGCGCATCGCGACGCGGCCTTCGGTCTTGGCGCCGACGTCGATGACGGCCATGTCCTTTTCGATGCCGACGATCTTGCCCTTTACGACGGTGCCCTCCTGGGGGCTCCCCTGGGTAAAGGACTCTTCGAGCATCGCGGCGAAATCTTCACGCGAGGGGGCGGTTGCAGCAGCGGTGGCCATGAAATCTCCTGTGAGCGAGCGCCGGCGGGTTGGAATGGCGTTCGAAAGCGCGGGCCTTCGATCCCGCAAGACCGAAAGCGGCCCCCGGGAATCCCGGAGAGCCGGCGCAAAAACCGTGCTTTTGAACGAGGGTTCGGTTCAGGCCGCCTTACGAAGAGGCGCGAGCGGGGCTTTGTCCTCCAACAACGAGGGGGCGTTAGTCGCGCCCTCGGCCCGCTCGGGTGGCCTCGACGATGTCGATGGCGGCCCGGATGACGGTCGATATATCCATCTCGGACGTATCGAGCAAGTGCGCATCCGGGGCTTGCTTTAAGGGGGCGGCGGCCCGGTTCATGTCCCGTTCGTCCCGCGCCTTGATGTCGGCGAGCACCGCGGCCTCGTCCACCGCCCGGCCGGAACCCGCGAATTCGGCCGCCCGGCGGCGGGCGCGGACCTCCGGCGCGGCCGTGACGAAGATTTTCACGTCCGCATGCGGGCAGATGACGGTGCCGATATCGCGGCCGTCGAGCACGGCCCCGGGCGGAGCGGCGGCGAATTCGCGTTGGAACGCCAGCAGCGCCGCGCGCACCTGCGGCATGGCCGAGACGACGGAGGCGGCCTCGCCGATCCCTTGCGCCTTCAGCGCCGCCTCGTCGAACCGCGCCGGATCGAGCGTCAATGCGGCGGCGAGCGCGGCATTCTCATCGCTCGGTGCCTTGCGGGCGTCGAGCACGGCTTTGGCCACCGCGCGATAGAGCAGTCCGGTGTCGAGATGGCGCAGGCCGTAATGCGCCGCGAGCCTCTTGCCGAGCGTGCCCTTGCCCGACGCCGCGGGGCCATCGAGCGCGATGATCATGACAAGTTCGCCCCGAGCGAGCCCATCAGTTCGACGAAACCGGGAAAGCTGGTGGCGATGAAAGCGCCATCGTCGATGCGCACCGGTTCGTCCGATGCGAGGCCCATGACCAGCGCCGACATGGCGATGCGATGGTCCATGTGCGTCGTCACTTCGCCGCCGCCCTTCACGGCACCTTTGCCGTGAACGATCAGATCGTCGCCCTCGATCTCGACCGCAATGCCGTTCGCGCGCAGCATCGCCGCGGTCGCTTCGAGGCGGTCGCTTTCCTTGACCCGTAGCTCCTTGAGGCCGCGCATGCGCGTCGTGCCCTCGGCGAAAGCGGCGGCCACGGCGAGGATCGGATACTCGTCGATCATAGACGGCGCCCGCTCCGGCGGTACCTCGACGCCCTTGAGTTTCGACGCAACGACGCGCAGGTCCGCGACCTCCTCGCCATCGTCGCGCGTCGCGATTGTCTCGATTTTCGCGCCCATCTCGCGCAGCGTCGTGAACAGACCGGTGCGAAGCGGATTGGTCATGACGCTCTCGAGCACGAGCTCCGAACCCGGAACGAGCAGGGCCGCGACCATCGGGAATGCGGCCGAAGACGGATCTGCCGGCACGACGACGTTAGCCGGCTCCAATTCCGGCTGGCCCTGAAGAACGATGCGGCGGCCGTGCTCGCCATGCGGCTTCGACACGATCTTGGCGCCGAAATGCTTGAGCATCCGTTCGGTGTGATCGCGGCTCGCTTCCGCCTCGACGACGATCGTTTCGCCCGGCGCGGCAAGGCCGGCGAGGAGAACCGCGGATTTAAGCTGCGCGGACGGCACCGGGGATTCGTATTCGATCGGGATCGCATCGCGCGCACCCTCGATCGTCAGCGGCAGGCGGCCGCCTTCGGCCTCGGTGACGACCCGCGCGCCCATTCGTTCGAGCGGATCGAGCACGCGCCGCATCGGACGCTTGCGCAAGCTGGCGTCGCCGTCGAACGTCGCCCTGATCGGACATCCGGCCACCGCCCCGAGCACGAGCCGGCATCCGGTGCCGGAATTGCCGAAATCGAGCGGCTTCTCCGGCGCGGCGAAGCCGCCGACGCCGACCCCGTGGATGCGCCAGAGGCCGTCCTCGCCGCGGACGAGCTGCGCGCCGAGATCGCGCATGGCCTGCGCCGTGTTGAGGACGTCCTCGCCCTCCAGAAGCCCCGCGACCGTGCTTTCGCCGACGGCCATGGCCGACAGGATGAGGGCGCGGTGGGAGATCGATTTGTCGCCCGGCACCCGGGCCCGGCCCGAAATGGGGCCGCCGCGGCGGGCAGACAGTGGCGAAGGTGCGGAGGTGGTCACGGGCTGCGAGGTCCTTGAAAACGCGGCCCTCCTACCACGCGCCCTTGGCCCCCGTCACGGGCCGCGGAGGTCTCCCTGCGCTATTGACAGCGCCGCCTCAACTAGCCAAGTGAAGCACCATTCCGGCCATCCCGAGGAACCCTGACCTGTGGCTAAATCCGAGCTTGGCACCAAGCGCGTCTGTCCCGACACGGGCCGTAAGTTCTACGACCTGAACAAGACGCCCGTCGTCTCCCCCTATACCGGCAAGATCGTCCCGATCGCGGCCGCCCCGGTCAGCCGTGCGCGGCCCGAGGCCGCGCGCGCTCCCGTGCCCGAGGAAGTCGAGGTGGCGCCGGAGGCCGCGGAAGCCGAACTGGTTTCGCTCGAGGATGCGGACGCCGAGCAGCAGGGCAAGAAGAAGCCTGCTGTGGCCGGCGCCGAGCCCGAGCCCGCCGAGGACGAAGACGTCGAGATCGACGAGAGCCTCGACGATGCTGCCTTCATCGAGGAAGAAGAGGAAGGCAACGACGACGTCACCGACATCATCGGCGAGTCGATCGAGAAGGAAGAGGAGAG
>DASTGR010000285.1:0-2402 GCA_035718885.1 Pseudolabrys sp.
GTCGCCACGCTCGGCGACGGCTCCTATGTCTTCGCCAATCCGACCGCGTGCCACTGGGTGGCGCGGGCGCATGACCTGCCGGTGTTGGCCGTGGTGTTCAACAACAGCCTCTATGGCGCAGTGCGCAGCTCGACCCTCGCCATGTACGGCCAGGGCGCCGCCGCCAAGGGCAAGGGCGAGCTGCTCGCCGACCTGTCGCCGAGCCCGGCCTTCGAGATGCTGGTCGAGGCGAGCGGCGGCTATGGCGTGCGCGTCGACAAGCCGGCCGAGCTGCCGCAAGCGCTCGAGCGCGCCGTCGACGTGGTGACGCGCGAGAAGCGCCAGGCGCTGGTCAATGTGATCTGCCGCTACTGACGAACTGTCATTGCGAGGAGCGCGCAGCGATCGCGGTAGGGACGCGCATCACTGCGCGCCCCCCGCACAGATCCGTACGAGCGGCTTTCCCGCATACGGCTCCCACCTCGGGTGTCTGACGGCGAAGCGGTGCGAGGGCCAGGGATGGAGGATGCGTGGCGGTGGGAGATAATCGGAGGCGAGCTTCGCGATCCGCGGCCAGGTCGTCGCGTCCCGGTCACCGCGCCGGTGAAGGGCGCGTTGCCAGAGACGGATGACCTGCTGCCGGAACCGCACCAGCGCAGCGCCATTGGTCGGCACGGCGTGGTAGTTGAAGAAGCCTCTGACGACCTGTCCCAGCCACGTCCCGAGCTCGGGGATGGGCTGATCCATCCGCCGCCGCAGCGTGTCCTTCACTTCCTTGAGCTTCGCGCGCAGGCGGTCGCGGCGGGTCTTCCGCGTGATGAGGAACTTGCCCCGCCGTGTCCTGCCGCAGATGAGCGTGAAGCCCAGGAAGTTGAAGGTGGCCGGCTTGCCAAGGCCCCGCTTCGCCCGGTTCGCCGCCGCATGGCGGCCGAACTCGATGATCCGGGTCTTGTCCGGGTGCAGCGCCAGGCTGAACCCTGCAAGCCGCCGACGCATCGCGTCCAGGAAGCGTCGAGCCTCGGCTTCGTGCTCGAAGCCGACGACCACGTCATCGGCATAGCGCACGATGATCATGTCGCCTGTCGCCTCGCGCCGACGCCACTGCTCGGCCCACAAGTCGAGGACGTAGTGCAGGTAGACATTGGCGAGCAGCGGCGAGATCACCGCGCCTTGCGGCGTCCCCGCGTCGCTCGCCGTCACCACGCCGTCCTCGACAACGCCCGCCTTCAGCCATTTCTGGATCAGGCGGATGATGCGCCGATCGCCGATCCGGTGCTCCAGGAACCGGATGAGCCAGTCATGGCTCACCGTGTCGAAGAACGACCGGATGTCGGCGTCCACGATCCAGTTCACCTTCCTGCTGGTGATCCCGACAGTGAGCGCATCCAGCGCATCGTGCTGGCCGCGTCCAGGTCGGAACCCATACGAGAACCCGAGGAAGTCTGCCTCGTAGATCGCGCTCAGCACCTCCTGCACCGCCCTCTGGACGACCTTGTCTTCAAGAGCGGCGACCGCGAGCGGCCTCTGCCGTCCATCCGGCTTCGGTATGTACCGGCGCCGCGATGGAAGCGGATGATACGGCCCGCCCCGGTGGACCCGATCGTGCAGATCGGCGAGACGAGCGTCGAGACCGGCCTCGTAGTCTTGCCATGTCACCCCGTCCACCCCCGGCGCGGCGTCCCGCCTTACCGCGTAAAACGCCGACCGGAGATGAGCCACGCTGACATGGTGTAGGAGCGCAGTGAACCGTTCTTCCTTCCTTGCCCTTGCTGCCTGCCGTATGCGGTCCAGGCTCTGGGCCACGCCGTCCCGGTCCTGTGCCCGGAGCGTGCTTCGCCGGCCCGCATTCCCCTCGGCCCCCGCCCTTGGCTCCACCGCCTCCGCCGACGGTCGCCCGTCCTCGTTCGGCCGCTTCGCAGCTACTATGGCGGGGTCTGACTTCTCGCGCCCGTTCATCGCCGGCTACGGCTCCTCGCCTTCCCGGCGCAGGCCGGCGTGGCTCTCTCGTTCCGCCGGCCAGACGCGAGACATCCCAGGTTCCGACGCGATCCCTTGCTGCGTGATGTGGTCTCCGACCCCGGCGGAGCGTCGGCCCCTCGCATGACGGTGCCGCACATGTTGCCTTCGACGTCGTCGACCGTCTCGGCCTCCGCGATGTTTTGCCTTTCGGGGCTCAATACACACCCTCGCAGCATCGTTGTGTACGCTTCGCAGCCGCCGTCGCCGACGACCCCGCAACACTCACTACCGGGCGCCCGCTACGGCTTGCCCGGGCCGGACTTCCACCGGCTGGATCGCGCCAGCTTTCCTGGCGCACCGACGAAGCAATCTCCATCGGGCGTCGCACCCGTGCTTGAGGGAGATTGCCGCGGCGGCCTCCGGGACAACCCGCTCGGCCGCGTTGCGGCCGAGCCCTTCGGGTA
>DASTGR010000286.1:0-5973 GCA_035718885.1 Pseudolabrys sp.
CGCGCGTTCTGCGCGCGGCGGAACTGTTCTTCCGCCCGCAGCGCGTGACCTTGCACGAGGGCGCGCTCCTTGCCGCTGACGAAGAAACGATCGGCGGCATCAATCCGGCGCCGGTCTCGCCGCTGGTTTCGATGTTGGGCATTCCCGCCGCCGCGAACATCGACATTATCGGTGACGCCAACGCCGCGGACTATTTCGAGCGCAGCGACCGCTTCGACATGGCGTTGGATCTCACCGCCGGCCGTGACGGTCTCGGCGCCCTCGCGCGGGTGATGGAACGCTGGATCGCACATGTCGTCGGCGTTGCCGTCGATATCGAGGCGCTCAAGGAGATGCGAGAGGTCGATCTCGCCTGGTATGTCGGCCTCGACGCCGAAGGCACCAGAATTGGCGACCATGTCTGGAAAGGTGAGGCGCTCGACCAGCAGATGATGGAGCGCATCGTCGGCCTGTTCCGCCTGACCTTCCGCGACGCCGCCGCGGTCAAGGACGACCTGCGCGGTGAGCCCGTCTACCTCATTCTGGCGATGACGCCGGACAAGATCATCCGCATGAAGCCGCAGAACCTCGTCACCGGCTTGCCGGTGCGGCATCTGGAGGCGGCGATATGAACGTCGCGCCGCCGCTCGCCCGTATCGCCGTCGGCGTCGTCGTCGAATGCCGCAAGGGCGCTTCGCCCTGGGTCGATCATGTCTGGGCGCCGGTCGCGGTTCTGGCGGGGACGCCCGACACGCCGCCATGGACGGTCCTGAGCGAGGAAGCGGATCGTGTGTCCTTCTATGCCGGTCAGGCGGAGATCGAGCT
Source organism: Pseudolabrys sp. (assembly GCA_035718885.1). Classification (GTDB taxonomy): domain Bacteria; phylum Pseudomonadota; class Alphaproteobacteria; order Rhizobiales; family Xanthobacteraceae; genus Pseudolabrys. The sequence continues at coordinate 805 of DASTGR010000286.1, forward strand.
CCATCGTACCGACACGGAATTTTACGGCATCAATCTCCTGACCGACGCGCCGTCGCTCTGGGTCGTGCTGCGTGCGGCCGAGGGCGAGCCGCCTTATCGCGTGTTCAAGGTGACCGCCGACCCGGGCGAAGGCGAAGGCCTCACCGAGACCGGCACCGACATTGTCGAGATGGTCGCCATGCCGCCGGCGATCCAGGAGCAGATTGCGGCCTTCGTTGCCGAGCACCATGTCGACCGCAAATTCACCAAGCGCGTCCGGGATCGCGCCGATCCACAGGCGATGAGCCGCGGTGGAGACGTCGAATGAGCGAGCCGGAGAATTTCCTGTCGCGCTGGTCGCGGATGAAGCGCGAGGCCGATGCGACGCCGGAGGCCGATAAGCCTGCTTCTGCCGAGGCGCCTGAGGTGACGCCGCCGGTAGGCCAGACGGCCGCCGCGCCGGTGGAGGAGCCTGCCTTCGACCTCAGTCAGTTGCCGTCGCTCAACGAGATTGCGGCCGACACGGACATGTCGATGTTCATGAAGCCGGGCGTGCCGGCCGCGCTCAGGCATGCGGCGCTTCGCCGCGCCTGGACGAGCGATCCGGCGATCCGCGACTTCCGCGGCCTTCAGGAGAACGACTGGGATTTCAATGCGCCCGACGGCGTGCCGGGCTTCGGCACGTTCAAATCGGACGAGGAGATCAAGGCGCTGGCGCAGCGCCTGTTCGGTCCCGACAGCGCGGAGGAACAGCCGCTTCCGCAGCCGCCTCCGCATGATACCGCCGGCGCGCCCTCACCCGAAGTATCGGTACAGCGCGACGAAAGTCTTGATAAAGATCACAGCACCTATGCCTTGGTGGAGGAAAGCCGGCCGCAAAATAAAAATACAACGGCAGTGCAGCACGACGAAGATGCTGCGACGCAGCGCGTTACCGCGCGCCGGCATGGCGGCGCTTTGCCGCAATAAACATCACGAAGTTTCGTTCTGCCCATAGGCGAAGGCTATTGCCGGCCCCTGCGCGCCTCACTACGCTGATTGGAACAGTTCAAGAGAATCAAAGACGATGCGGGAGTCGGGACTCGCACAAGCCATTCGCGCCATCGGCGGCGTCAGCGAACTTGCGCGTCAGATCGGTATTTCCCAACCTTCCATCTCGAACTGGAATCGCGTCCCCGCCGAGCGCGTGCTTGCGGTCGAAGCCTTGACCGGCGTGTCCCGCAGCATCCTGCGGCCGGACCTCTACCGCGAAGGCAAGATGAATTCCGAGATCGACGATGTCGATGCCGCGCGCGCGCAGGAATACGCGCTGCTCGCGAGCCTGCTGCTGCGCGCGCCGGATGCGGGGCTGCTGTCGCGTTTGAGTGAATTGCGCGGCGATGCGAGTCCGCTCGGGCTCGCTCATGTCGCACTCGCCGATGCTGCGACGCGCGTGCGTGTCGAAAATGTCGAGCGCGAGTTCTTCGCGCTGTTCATCGGCATCGGCCGCGGCGAGGTGCTGCCTTACGGCTCCTATTATCTCACCGGCTTTCTGCACGAGCGGCCGCTGGCGCGCCTGCGCGAGGATCTCGCCAACATCGGCGTCGCACGCGCCGACGATGTCTCCGAGCCCGAGGATCACGCCGGCATTCTGTGCGAGATCATGGCCGGGCTGTGCTCCGGCGCGCTGCCGGCGCCGGAAGGGTCCGACCGCGTCATCTTCGAAAACCATATGGCGAGTTGGATCGGCCGCTTCTTCGCCGATGTCGAACGCGCCGAGGCCGCCGAATTCTACCGCAGCGTCGGGCTGCTCGGGCGCACCCTGATCGCGCTCGAGACGGAAGCATTCGCACTGCCGTCGTGATCCACCGGATCGCGGCGAGAGACACGCTTTGAGATACGAGGAGGACCGGCGATGAAGCAGGACGACAAGGGTAAATTCGGCCGTCGTGATTTTCTGCGCGCCATGGGCGCCGGGGCCGGTCTTGCCGTGACCGCCGCCGCGCCGCTCGTGACCGAGGCACAGGCGGACGAGAGCCCGTCGGAGGAGCGCAAGCCACGTTACAAGGCCGACTCCGAAGACGTGAAGAACTTCTACCGCGTCAACAGCTACCCGAAGAAGTAAGGGGAGGCGCCCGTGCTCATCCGCAAATCAGAACGCACTGCACGGCAGGGCCGGCTGACGGCCGCTCTGTCAAGCGCGTCCACCGGCGTCGATCGCCGCGCCTTCCTGCGCCGCTCGGGCCTCGCCGCCGGCGCGCTCGCCGCGGTCGGCGCGCTGCCGCTCACCACCGTGCGCAAGGCGGACGCCGCCGAAGTTGGCCCGCTCACCAAAGGCGCGACCATCCGCAAGAGCATCTGCACGCACTGCGCAGTCGGCTGCACCGTCACGGCCGAAGTCGCCAATGGCGTTTGGGTCGGCCAGGAGCCGAGCTGGGACTCGCCGATCAATCGCGGCTCGCATTGCGCGAAGGGCGCCTCGGTGCGCGAGCTCGTGTCGGGCGAGCGGCGGCTGAAATATCCGATGAAGCTCGAGAACGGCAAATGGACCCGTATCAAGTGGGACCAGGCCATCAACGAGATCGGCGACAAGCTCGCGGCAGTTCGCGCCAAGTCCGGCGGCGATTCGGTCTACTGGCTCGGCTCGGCCAAGATGACCAACGAAGGCTCGTATCTTTTCCGCAAGCTCGGGGCGTTCTGGGGCACCAACAACACCGACCACCAGGCGCGCATCTGCCATTCGACCACGGTTACCGGCGTCGCCAACACCTGGGGCTACGGCGCGATGACCAACAACCCCAACGACATGCGCAACGCCAAGACGTTGCTGTTCATGGGCAGCAACGCAGCGGAAGCGCATCCCGTCGCCATGCAGCACATGCTGGAGTCGGCCGAGCTCAACAAGGGCAACTTCATCGTCATCGATCCGCGCCTGACGCGGACGGCCGCGCACGCCACCGAATATGTGCGCATGCGTCCCGGCACCGATATCCCGGTGCTGTACGGGATGATGTGGCACATTCTCAAGAACGGCTGGGAAGACAAGGAATTCATCAAGCAGCGGGTATACGGTTTCGACGACCTCAAGAAGGAAGTCGAGAAGTGGACCCCCGACGAGGTCGAGCGCGTTACGGGCATTCCCGGCGCGCAACTCGAGCGCGTCGCCAAAGCCTTCGCGACGCAGAAGCCGTCGACGCTGATCTGGTGCATGGGCCAGACGCAGCACACCGTCGGCACCGCCAACGTGCGCGCGAGCTGTATCGCGCTGCTGATGACCGGGAACGTCGGTGCTCCGGGCACGGGCGCCAATATTCTGCGCGGCCACGACAACGTGCAGGGCGCGACCGACGTCGGCCTCGATATCGTGACGCTGCCGTTCTACTACGGCCTCACCGAGGCCGCGTGGAAGCATTGGTCGCGCGTCTGGGAGGTCGACTACAACTACCTTGTCGGCCGCTTCGACGACAAGAAGATCATGGAGACGCCCGGCATTCCGCTGACGCGGTGGTTCGACGCGGTGCTGCTGCCGAAAGACCAGGTGGCGCAGAAGGACAACGTCAAGGCGATGTTCGTCCAAGGCCACGCCTCGAACTCGATTACGCGCGTGCCGGAGTCGATGAAGGGATTGAAGGCGCTCGAATTGCTGGTCGTCGCCGACCCGCATCCGACCACCTGGGCCTCGCTGGCGGTCAAGGCGGGCCGCACCGACAACATGTATCTGCTGCCGGTCGCGACACAGTTCGAATGCAAGGGCTCGCGCGTCAATACCGGCCGCGCCTTGCAATGGGGCGAGCAGATCGTCAAGCCGATCTTCGAGTCCAAGGACGATCTTGAGGTCATGTATCTCATCGCGAAGAAGTGCGGGTTCGCGGATGAGATGTTCAAGAACATCAAGGTCGAGAACAATCTGCCACTGGCCGAGGACATCCTGCGTGAAATGAACCGCGGGTCTTGGTCGACCGGCTATTGTGGTCAGTCGCCGGAGCGGCTCAAGGCGCACATGAAGAACCAGGCCAAGTTCGACCTGGTCACTCTGCGGGCGCCGAAGGACGATCCGGAGGTCGGCGGCGACTATTACGGGCTGCCGTGGCCGTGCTGGGGTTCGCCGCAGGTCAAGCATCCGGGGACGCCGCTGTTGTACAACACCAATCTCGCAGTGATGGACGGCGGCGGCGTGTTCCGCGCTCGCTTCGGCGTCGAACGCGAGGAAAAGCTGCCGGACGGCACCACGCGCAAGGTCAACCTGCTGGCCGAAGGCTCGTACTCAAAGGATAGCGAGATCAAGGACGGCTATCCCGAGTTCACCTACGGCGTGCTCAAGAAGCTCGGCTGGGACGGCGACCTCACGCCGGAAGAGCTGGCCGTGATCAACAAGGTCAATCCGACGACTCCGGACGCGGTGTCGTGGTCGACCGATTTGTCGGGCGGCATCCAGCGGGTGGCGATGAAGCACGGCTGCGTGCCGTACGGCAACGGCAAGGCGCGCATGAACGCGTTCGGTCTGCCGGACCCGATCCCGGTGCACCGCGAGCCGATCTACACGCCGCGCGTCGAATTGGTGCAGAAATATCCGACGCTACCCGACGCCAAGCAGTTCCGGCTGCCGAACATCGGCTTCACGGTGCAGAAGACCGCGATCGAGAAGGGCATCGCCAAGCAATTCCCGATCATCCTGTCGTCCGGCCGTCTCGTCGAATACGAAGGCGGCGGCGAGGAGACGCGGTCGAACAAGTGGCTCGCCGAGCTCCAGCAGGAGATGTTCGTCGAGATCAATCCGTCCGACGCCAACGAGCGCAACATCAAGGACGGCGCCTGGGTCTGGGTGACGGGCGCGGAGAACGCCTCGAAGGCCAAGGTCAAGGCGCTGGTCACCGAGCGTGTCGGCAAGGGCGTCGCCTGGATGCCGTTCCACTTCGGCGGCTGGTTCGGCGGCGATGACTTGCGGGCGAACTATCCCGCGGGCACCGATCCCGTGGTGCTCGGCGAAAGCGCCAATACCATCACCACCTACGGCTACGACCCGGCGACGGGCATGCAGGAGCCGAAGGTCACGCTCTGCCAGATCCGCGCGGTTTAAGGAGGCGGCACCATGGCCAGAATGAAGTTCCTCTGCGACGCGGACCGCTGCATCGAGTGCAACGCCTGCGTCACCGCCTGCAAGAACGAGCACGAGATCCCGTGGGGCATCAACCGCCGCCGCGTGGTCACGCT
>DASTGR010000287.1:0-2102 GCA_035718885.1 Pseudolabrys sp.
GCCATGCTCGCCCGGCAGGCGGAGCGCTTCGGCGGCAAGGTCCTCGTCTCATCCGGCGGGCAAAGCTGGACCTACGCGCAGGCGCGCGACGAAGCCGCGCGTTTCGGCGCCACCTTGCGCGCCGCCGGCATCAAGTGCGGCCACCGCGTCGCGTTGATCTGCTCGAACCGGCTCGACTTCCTGCGCGCCTTCCTCGGCTGCGCCTGGATCGGCGCGGTCTCGGTGCCGATCAACACCGCGTCGCGCGGACACCAACTCCAGCATATCCTGTCGAATTCCGCAGCGCGGCTGTTGATCGTCGAGGGCGCTTTCGCCGGCAATCTCGACCATCTCGACGTCGCCGCGCTGCCGCTCGAGACGATCTGGACCATCGATGCCGAGGCCCCGCTGCGCGTCGGCACGATCATGTCAGCGCCCGTTCCGGCCTCCGGGCAAGCATGCGAGGCCGAGGCGACGCGGCCGCGCGACATGCTGACCATCCTCTACACATCCGGCACGACCGGCCCATCGAAGGGCGTGTGCTGTCCGCATGCGCAATATTTCTGGTGGGGCGCCAACACCGCAGCGCTGCTCGGCCTGTCCGGCAATGACGTGCTGCAATCGACGCTGCCGCTGTTCCACACCAACGCGCTCAATACCTTCTTCCAGGCGCTGCTGATGGGCGTCAGCGTCACCTATGAGAAGCGCTTCTCCGCGTCCGACTTCTACGCCGCGCTCACGCGCTCCGACGCGACGGCGACCTACGTCCTCGGCGCCATGGTGCCGATCCTGCTGTCGCGGCCGCGCGGCCCGGAAGAGCGCGCGCACCGCGTCACGGTCGCGCTGGCGCCGGGCGTGCCGGCGCGCTTCCACACCGAATTCACCGAACGCACCGGCATCCACCTGATCGACGGCTGGGGCTCGACCGAAACCAATTTCGTGCTCGGCACCACCACCGACAAGACACGGCCCGGCACGATGGGCCCGGTGTTCGACGGCTTCCAGGCGCGCGTCGTCGACGGCGACGATAACGACGTGCCGGACGGCACGCCGGGCGAACTCCTGGTGCGCGCCGACGAGCCTTACGCCTTCGCCACCGGCTATTTCGGCGCGCCGGAGAAGACGGTCGAGGCCTGGCAGAACCTGTGGTTTCACACCGGCGACCGCGTCATCCGCGAGGCCGACGGCTATTACCGCTTCGTCGACCGTATCAAGGACGCGATCCGCCGCCGCGGCGAGAACATCTCCTCCTTCGAGGTCGAGCAGGTGCTCCTGAGCCATCCGGCGGTTGCAATCGCCGCCGCCTTCCCGGTGCGCTCGTCGCTCGCCGAGGACGAGGTGATGGTGGCGGTCGTGCTGCATCCCGGACAGAGCCTCGCCGCGCTCGACCTCATAAAATATTGCGAGCCGCTGCTGCCCTATTTCGCAGTGCCGCGTTACGTCGAATTCGTCGAGGCCCTTCCGACCACCGAGAACGGCAAGGTGCAGAAATACAAGCTCAGCGAACGCGGCGTGAGCGACGCCACCTGGGACCGCGAGGCCGCCGGCTACACGCTCAAACGCGCCTGAAGCGGCCGCGGCGGGCGCAGCGTTGACAGCCCGAAACCGATCATTTTAAGATTGAAATAATTCTCTCGACGAGGCCCGCGCACGGGCGACATCAGCGTTCATCCGGATGGAGAGCACCATGAGAAGAGTAGCCCTCGGCCTCGCCGCACTCGCATTGACCCTCGGCGCCACCGCGGCCAGCGCGCAGGATATCACTGTCGGCTTCGTCACCTCGCTCAGCGGCCCGGCCTCGTCGATCGGCCTCAACTACGAGAAGGGCATCAACGCCGCCTACGCCTATCAGGCGGAAGTCGACGGCCACAAGATCAACCTCGTGAAGCTCGACGACGGCTCCGATCCGTCGGCGGCAACGCAGAACGCGCGCAAGCTCGTCGAGCAGAACCACGTCGATCTCATGATCGGCACGTCGAGCGCGCCGGGCACCAACGCGATGTTGACGGTCGCCAACGAACTGAAGGTGCCGTTCATCGGCGTCTCGCCGGTCAACGTGAAAATCCCGGACCAAGGTCATCCGTGGGGCATCGCGGTGCCGCAGACGCCGAACCTGATGGTCA
>DASTGR010000288.1:0-10936 GCA_035718885.1 Pseudolabrys sp.
ACCTCGCGCAAGATCGTGCAGATGATGCGCGACGCCGGCGCGACCGAAGTGCACTTCCGCATCTCCTCGCCGCCGATCAAGCATCCGGATTATTACGGCATCGACACGCCGGACGCCGAGAAACTGCTCGCCGCCACGCACGACCTCGAAGGCATGCGCCAGTTCATCGGCGCCGACAGTCTCGCCTTCCTCTCGGTCGACGGCATCTACCGCGCCATGGGCTTTGCCGGCCGCGACAATGCGCGGCCGCAATTCACCGACCATTGCTTCACCGGCGACTACCCGACGCCGCTGTCCGATCTCACCGCGCAGCAGGCGAGCCCGCGGCAATTGTCGCTCTTGGCCGAGGCGATTTAACAGGTCATCGACATGACCAAACTGCTCGAACAGGCAATTGAAGCAGCCCGCCGACTTTCCGATGTCGAGCAGGATGACCTCGCGCGGACGATCATTGCACTCACCGGCGCTGAAACGACGCCGGTACCGTTGACCCCGGACGAGCGCGCTGCGGTCGGAAGATCGAAAGCCGCCGCCGCCCGCGGCGAATTCGCGAGCGACGCCGAGGTGCGTGCTGTCTGGGCCAAGCACGGCCTATGAGGCTGCGCTATACGCAGCCGGCCCTCGCTGATCTCGACGCGATCCTGGACTATATCGCTTCGCATTCGCCGCAAGGCGCCACGCGTGTGCAGGCCCGGATCAAGGCCGCTGTGGATCTGCTGCTGTCGCAGCCCCACATAGGCGGCCGGACCGACGACCCCGCCGTTCGGCGGATCACAACGTCGCCTTACCCCTATCTCGTCTTTTTCGAGGTCGCTGGCGACGAAATCATCTGCATGCCGTGCGCCATGGCGCGCGCGATCCTTCCCGCATGCCGGGTGCTCTATGAGCGGATTCGCCGGCCTTGACCTGCGCTGCTCCTCATGGTGAGGAGCGCCCCGAAGGGGCGCGCCGCCTCAGGATGAGGATAGAAGTATGAACGCGTCGAAGCCTCTCAATAATCGCATCGCGCTTGTCACCGGCGCCTCGCGCGGCATCGGCGCCGAGCTGGCCGTGCAGCTGGCAGAGGCCGGCGCGCATGTCGTCGCGGTGGCGCGCACGGCGGGCGGCCTCGAAGAGCTCGACGACCGCATCAAGGCCGCCGGCGGATCGGCGACGCTCGTGCCTGTCGACATGAAGGATTCAGACGGCATCGCCCGCCTCGCGCTGGCGATCAACGAGCGTTACGGCAAGCTCGACGTCATGGTCGGCAATGCCGGCGTGCTCGGGCCGCTGTCGCCGCTCGACCATGTCGAGCGCAAGGATTTCGAGAGCAACATCGCCCTCAACCTCACCGCCAATTGGTGGCTGATCCGCACCATGGATGCGCTGCTCAAGCGCTCCGACGCCGGCCGCGCCGTGTTCGTCACGTCCGCGCTCGGCTGGCTCGGCAAGGCCTATACCGGCCCCTACGCGGCGGCGAAGGCCGCGCTCAACATGCTGGTGCAGACCTACGCGACCGAGAGCGCCAATACGAACGTGAAGGTCAATGCCTTCAATCCGGGACCGACACGCACGCGCATGTATGCCGGCGGCTGGCCGGGCGTCGATCCGGCGACGCTGACGCCGCCCGAGGATGTGGCGAAGGCGATGGTGCCGCTCTGCCTGCCGTCGTGCACGGAGAACGGCAAGGTGTGGAATTACAAGGACGGGAAGTTTCTGTCGTTCAGGATGCCGGAATAATTATCAATTCTTCCGCTTCGCCCGGCCCTCGAACGGGTTCGCCTTCTCGCGCAGCATCAGGCGGATCGGCGTGCCCGGCAGCTCGAACACCTCGCGCAATGAATTGACGAGATAGCGCTTGTAGCTGTCCGGCAACGCGTCGGCGCGCGTGCAGAACACGGCAAAGCTCGGCGGCCGCGCCTTCACCTGTGTGATGTAATTGAGCCTGAGCCTGCGGCCGGACACGGCCGGCGGCGGATTGGCGGAGACTGCCTCCTCGAACCAGCGGTTGAGCGCGCTGGTCGAGACGCGCCTGTTCCAGACCTCGTAGGCGTCCATGATCGCCTGCATCAGGCGGTCGAGCCCCTCGCCGGTAAGGCCCGACACGGCGACCACCGGCACGCCCTTCAACTGCATCAGCTTCTCTTCGGCCTGCGTCCGCAGCCTGCCGATGGCGCCGGGCGTGTGCTCCTTCAGGTCCCATTTGTTGACGGCGATGACGACGGCGCGGCCCTCGCGCTCGGCGAGATCGGCGATGCGCTGGTCCTGCTCCTCGAACGCATTGTCGACGTCGAGCAGCACGACCACGACCTCGGCGAAACGGATCGCGTTGAGCGCGTCGGCGACCGAGAGCTTTTCCAGCTTCTCGTCGATCCGCGATTTCCGCCGCATGCCGGCGGTGTCATAGAGCTTGAACGCCGTGCCCTGCCAGTCGAGATCGACGGAGATGGAATCGCGCGTGATGCCGGCCTCGGGTCCGGTCAGCAGCCGCTCCTCGCCGATGAGGCGATTGATCAGCGTCGACTTGCCCGCATTCGGCCGGCCGACAATGGCGACCCGGATCGGATGCGGGCCCTCCCGCTCGGCCGCCGCCTCGCGCTCCGCCGCGGTCTTCTCGGGCAGCGCCGCGACCAGCGCGTCGTAGAGATCGACCATGCCCTCGTCGTGCTCTGCGGAAATGCCGATCGGCTCGCCGAGGCCGAGCGAATAGGCCTCGACGCGGCCGGCCTCGCCGGCACGGCCTTCGCACTTGTTGGCGATCAGCACGACGGGCTTGCCGGACTTGCGCGCGACCTCGGCAAAGGCGCGGTCGGCGGGGATCGCGCCGGCGCGCGCGTCGATCATGAAGAAGATCGCGTCGGCCTGTCCGATCGCGGTTTCGGTCTGCGCGCGCATGCGCCCGTAGAGCGATTCCGGCGCGGCCTCCTCGAGCCCGGCGGTGTCGATGACCGTGAAGGAGAGATCGCCGAGCCGTCCTTCACCCTCGCGGCGGTCGCGCGTGACGCCCGGCCGGTCGTCGACCAATGCCAGGCGCCGCCCGACGAGCCGATTGAACAAGGTGGATTTGCCGACATTCGGCCGGCCGACAATGGCGACGGAAAAGCTCATGCGGGCCTATCTAGCTGCTGCGCGGCAAAAACGCACCGTCATTCCGGCGCGTTGGCGGCCCGCTGGCGCGGCGTGTCGCGCCTATTGCTTGCTGAAGGTGCCCGGCGGCGGGGCCGACGGCCACGGCGCGGGCGCCGCCTGCTGCTCATTCGGCCATGGCGCGCCCGCCTGCTGCGCGGGCTGCTGCGCCGGCGCGGATGACGGCCACGGTGCCGCGCCCTGCGCTGCCGCAGGCTGCGGCGCCGGCTTCTGCGAGACGTTGACGCGCACCGGCTTCGGCTTGGCGGCCACGCGCTTCTTCGGCTTCGGCTTGGGCTTTTCCTCGGCCGCCTTCTCGGCGGTCTGCGCCGGCTGCACCTCTTCGGGCTTCAGGGGGTCTATCGGCACGGCGGCGCCGGGCTGCTGCTGCTGGGCAACATTGCCTTTCATGTATTCGGCGGGGATGCCCTGCTGCACGCCGGGCACGCCGCCCGGAAACAGGTCGTGGCGCTCTCCCGGCAGCTTCTTCTTCTGATTGAGGCCGAGCACGTCGAGCTTGTCCATGTCGAAGCCGTCGGAGCAGCCGGCGATCACCGGCCCGCTGCCGATCAGGAGCGCGAGGAGGACGGCGCGATGGATACGCATGGCGGTCCCTCAGCTCTTGCCGTTGCCGGCCATCAGCGCGGCCAGCACATCGGCGCGCGAGCGGATGCCCGACGGCGTCTCGGGATCGCCGGAGATCATATCGAGATATTTCTTGGCGGCAGCGTTGTCCTTGGCGCGCCAGGCCGACAGCGCCAGCAGGTCGCGCGCGCTGTGACGATAGACGCGGCCGCTCTCGGCCAGCGGCTCGAGCCGCCTCTGCATCTCGGCGAGCGGCGCAGTGTCGACCAGGAGAAGGCCGGCGCGGATAGACGCGAGATCCTGCCACAGCGCGCCGAGCGAGCCGTCCGACGCGAGCGCGTCATAGGCCTTCACGGCGTCGTCCTTCTTGGTCTTGGAAAGCTCCGCGGCCGCGCGGAAGCGCGCCAGCGTACCGTAGCCGCCCGGCGCCTCGGCCGCGACTTTGTCGAAGGCCGCCTGCGCTTCGGCCGATTTGTTGGCTTCGGCGAGCGTCACGGCGGTCTCGAACTGGCTGCCGGCGATCGCCGCCTGCCGCGCCACGTACCATTCATAACCGCGCCAGCCGCCGACTGCGGCGACGATCAGGACGCAAGCCGCGATGATCAGGGCGCTGTAGCGCTCCCAGATCTTGGCCAGCCGCTCCCGGCGGACTTCCTCGTCGACTTCGTGAAAGATATCGGCCACGCCGCTCTCCCGTTACGCGCGCAGCCGCTATCGGCCCCCCGCGCGGGCTCCCCGTAGGGCAGCCATGTGGCACAGGCAAGGCAGGGGCCGCAAGTCTTTGATTTTGAAGGGATGCGAAGTGTGAACGGCGGACCCCACGGGCGCGGCCCCCGCGGGACCGCGCCCTGTCCCGGCCGTCCGGACCGCTCAGCGCAGCATCACGAAGGACGCCATCTCCTGATTGCCGCCCAGATACTGGCCGGCCGGCAGGACGAAGGCTCCGATGATGAGCGGGTTCCCCGCCTGCGAGGTCATCGTATAGGTGAGGTTCGAGTTCGAGTTGAAACTCACCGAGTTGGTGTAGGTGCTCGAGCCGGAGCCCCAGTAGAACGGCCAGAAGCCGTAGCTCGAGTTCTGCGTGATCTGCGTCTGCTGCGAGGAGGAGTAACTCGCATAGGACGTGATCGTCGCGCTGATCCCGTCCGCCACGACGAGCGAGGCCAGGAAGTAGCGCATGTTGCCGTTCGGGCCGAAGGTGCTCTGCCAGCTCGGCATCGCGCCCGATCGCCACGGCGCGCCGCCGGTGTTGGCCGCATTCGCCTGCCCGAGCGCGCTGGAGGAGTACCAGCCGTTCGGCGGCCCCGGCGGATCGGCGACGAAGGTGATGAGCTTCTGGAACGATATAGTCGCTGTCACCCGGTCGGACGCGAACATCTGGGTGAGCTGCGACGTCGTCTGGTCGCCTTGACCGAAGATGCCGAAGAAGATGCCGCTATTGCCCTGCGCCCACGTGTTGGTGACGTTGGAGCTTGCGGTGGCGCTGTCGAAATTGATTGCCGGCACCGAGCCGCCATTGGCGACCTGCTGTATCAGCGCCTGAACGCCCTGCGTGAAGTTCGGCGTATTGTTGACGAAGTTGTTCGTGTTGAGCGCCATCGTCTGCGCGGCAAAGATCGGATCGAGCAGCGCCGCGGCAAGCGAGGAGCGCCCCGGCCCCGCCACGGTCGGAGCGTTGACCATCGCCCAGGTGTAGAAGACGTTGGGCAACTGGTTGAGCGGCGGCAGCGGATTGACGCTCGCGAGATAGCGCTGCCACAGCGGATAGTAGCTGCCGAGCACGCTCTGGAAGTTCGTCAGCGCGTTCGACACGAGCTGCGACAGCACGCCGGTATAGTTGGCGAAGAACTGGTTGCCGCCGGACAGCGTGAGATTGTTGTTCAGGGAAGCAGGCGGCAGGTTGTTGAAGTACTGCCAGACCTGATCGTCGGTCGACATTCCCGAGACCGGATTGTTCGGCTGAACGATCTGGAAGTTCGCGTTGCCGCCGACGGCGGCGGCGAGCGTGTTGTACCACTGGTTTTGCAGGTTGGTTACGGCGGTTGGTGCAGCCATCTCGTCCTCCTCGTTGTCGGGCCGAGCGCCATCGCGCGCGCCGGGGACGCCGGCGGGCCCTGTTGGTTCGCTGGTTGAGCAGTCATGTGAGGATCGGAAGGGCCGTCCGGCTGCGGCTGGCGCGAGACCCTCGCGGGAGCCGATGTGCCGATGCAACCCCTCAGAGCATAACGTCTCTAACACAATCTATAGACGAGCACAATGGGCTTGCAACCGGGACCGCAAAAACGCGCGCGGCCCGCGCTTTGCGGCGCGGGCCGAATTCGGTCTTCGGTCGGAAGCGTCAGCCGGTGCCGGTCAGGTCGGCTTCTTCATCGGATAGACGTGCTCTGGACCCGGGAAGGCCCGGGACCGCACCTCGGCCGCATAATCGCCGATCGCCTTGTCGATGCCCGGACCGAGGTCGCCGTAGCGCTTGACGAATTTCGGCACGCGCGGCGACAGGCCGAGCATGTCCTCCATCACCAGCACCTGCCCGTCGCAGGCATTGCTGGCGCCGATGCCGATGGTCGGGATCGGCACGGCTTGCGTGATCTTGCGGGCGAGCGGCTCGGCCACCGCCTCGATGACGACCGAGAACGCGCCGGCGTCGGACACCGCGACCGCGTCCTGCTCGATCGGGGCCCAGTCGGCCTCGCTTCTGCCTTGAGCGCGGAACGAGCCGATCGTGTTGATCGACTGCGGCGTCAGGCCGACATGCGCCATCACCGGCACGCCGCGCTCGACGAGAAAACGGATGGTCTCGGCCATGCGCTTGCCGCCTTCGAGCTTGATCGCGCCGCAGCCCGTCTCCTTCAAAACGCGCGCGGCGCTCATGAAGGCCTGCTCCTTCGAGGCCTCGTAGGAGCCGAACGGCATGTCCACAACAACGAGCGCACGGCGCGAGCCGCGCATGACCGCGTGGCCTTGCAGGATCATCATGTCGAGCGTCACCGGCACGGTGCTCTCGAAACCGTGCATCACCATGCCGAGCGAATCGCCGACGAGAACGACGTCGCAATGCTTGTCGGCGATCGCCGCCGTGTGCGCGTGATAGGCGGTGAGCATCACGATCGGCTCGCCGTTCTTGCGGGCACGAATATCGGGCGCGGTCAGGCGGCGGATGTCGCTCTGCACGGACATGGCTTACCTCGTGAACACCGGCACGCCGATCACGACCGGATGGAACCAGTAACCGAGCGCCAGGAAGATGGCGATGCCGGCGATCAGCACGGCAACGTCGTTCTTCCAGCCGCGCGGCGCAACCGGCAGCGTAACATCGGTGCGGTGCTTCGCAGTAACGAAGGCATAGACCGCCCAGGCGAGCAGCGCGCCGAACAGGATCATGCCGCCGAGATCGCCGTTCGAGAGGAGGTGCGCGAAGGCCCAGACCTTCACCGCGGCCAGCAGCGGATGTTTCGCGCGCGCCTTGATGTGGCTCGGGATGAGATAGGCCGCGATCAGGATCGAGGCGATCAGCATCAGGCCGATCGTGATGTGACGCATGAAGGCCGGCGGCGTCCAGATCTGCACCCATCCGGTGGCCCGGTACTGCGCGAAGCCCCAGACGATCAGCGCGAGGCCGATCAGCGACACGAGCCCAAACAGCGAATGATAAAGCGGCTTGCCGAGGCGCGCGATCGCGGCCGCCCGCGCCGCGCGGAAGGTCACAAACAGATGGTTGGCGATGAAGATCGCCAGTCCGAGAACGAGGATGCCCAAGCCCATCCGACGCTCGTTACCATTGCCTAATCGTTGTGCGCCGCAGTAAAGGATCGACGCGGCCAAAGCAAGCCGTGACGAGCGCATGAGACATGTGCCAATGGCCGCAGGCACGAATGCCGCATTCCTGACCGAGCCCGCGCGTGAGACGCCGGTCGGCGGCGACTACGAGGTGGTCGTCCTCGGCGGCGGACCGGCCGGCATCGCCGCGGCGGCTGCCGCCGCAAAACATGGCCGCAGCACGCTGCTGATCGAGCGTTACGGCTTCCTCGGCGGCATGGGCACGGCCGCCGGCGTCACCAATTTCTGCGGCCTCCATGCCAACGTCTACGGCGACATCCGCCAGGTCGTGCACGGCGTCGCCGACGACCTGCTCGGCCGCATCGACCGGCTCGGCGGGCTGAACGACCCGCATCTCATCTTCGGCAAGACGCACGCGCAGGCCTACGACACCGCCGCCTACAAGATCGCCGCCGACGACCTGCTCGTATCGAACGGCGTGGACATTCTCTTCCACGCGCTCGCCGTCGGCGTCGTCATGGACGGCGAAGCCCGCATCCGCGCATTGATGGTCGAGACGAAGTCCGGCCGCATGGCGATGCTGGGCAAGGTCTTCATCGACTGCTCCGGCGATGGCGATCTCGCCGCGTTTGCCGGCGCGCGTTTCGAGAAAGGTGAGATGCTCTATCCGAGCATGATGTTCCGGCTCAACAACGTCGATCCGGCCAAGGCCGGCGAAGCGTGGAAGACCGTGCCGGCGCTGATGACGGAAGCGGAAGCCCGCGGCGAACAATTCCCGCGCAAGGGCGCGATCATCCGGCCGCAGAAGCACACCACCGAATGGCGCGTCAACGTCACACAGGTCAAGGACGCGGACGGTCATGCAATCGACGGCACCGATGCGCGGGCGCTCAGCGCCGGCGAGATCGACGGCCGCAGACAGGCGCGCGGCTTCTTTGAATTCCTCAAGCGCGAGGCGCCGGGCTTCTCGGACGCCTACATCGTCGACATTCCGCCGCAGCTCGGAATTCGCGAGACGCGCCGCATTGTCGGGCTCGCGACGATGACCGCCGACGACGTGACATCCTGCGCGGATTTCGACGACACGATCGGCGTCAATGGCTGGCCGCTCGAAATGCACGTCGCCGGCGACGTCGTCTGGCGCTGGCCCGACATTCCCGGCTCGCGCGGCTATAACCACCTGCCCTATCGCATGCTGGTACCGACCGGCGCCGCCGGAAAGGCGTTCGACAATCTGCTGGTCGCCGGCCGCTGCGCATCGATGACGCACGAAGGCCAGTCGGCGGCGCGCGTCTCCGGCGCCTGCTTCGTGATGGGTGAAGCCGCGGGCGTAGCGGCGCATCTTTCGCTTGCCGGCAACACGGGCTGCGCCGATATTGCCGTCCCTAAACTACAGCAAACATTGGAACGCGGCGGCGTCTTTCTCGGCCGAACCGCCACCTGAACGGGAGGATTCGAGACATGTTGAAACGTTTGGCGCTCGCCGCCGCGCTCGCGCTCGCCGCCGCGCCGTCAATGGCGCAGACCTGGCCGGCCAAGGCCGTGCACATCATGGTGCCGTTCGGCGCCGGCTCGACGCCTGACATCGTCGCGCGCATCATCGCCGACGGCCTGAAGAAGCAGTATCCGGACTCGGCCTTCATCGTCGAGAACAAGCCCGGCGCGTCCGGCAATATCGGCACCGAAGCGGTCGCCAAGGCCGCGCCCGACGGCGGCACGATCGGCGTTTCGATCGGCGGCCCGCTCGCCATCAACACGCTGCTCTTTTCGAAGCTGCCCTACGATCCGAAAAAGGACATCACCGCGGTCACGCAGCTCATCACGCAGCCGAGCGCCCTTGCGGTCAACAACGACCTCAAGGTCAATTCGGTCAAGGATCTCGTCGCGCTGATCAAGGCGAACCCGGGCAAGTACAATTTTGCCTCGATCGGCAACGGCTCGCTGTCGCATCTTGCCATGGAGGCGATCGCGCTGAAGGCCGGCACCAAGCTCGTGCACGTGCCCTATCCGTCCTCGCCGCAGGCGATGACGGCGATCATCCGCGGCGACGCCCAGATGGGCTGCCTGCCGGCGATCTCCGTCGTGCCGCTCGCCAAGGACGGCAAGGTGAAGATCATCGCCGTGTCGACGGCGAAGCGCTCGCCCTACCTGCCCGACGTGCCGACGCTGAAGGAGAGCGGCATCGACGTCGAGGCCGATGCGTGGATGGGCCTGATCGCACCGGGCGGCATGCCGAAGGCGATGGTCGACAAGATCAATCACGACGTCGTCGCGATCATCAAGCAGCCGGACGTCAAGGAGAAGCTCGGCAAGACCTTGATGGAGCCGGTCGGCTCGTCGCCGGAAGCTTTCCGCGCGGTGATCAATGGCGAGGTCGACCGCTGGGGCCCGGTGATCAAGGCCGCCGACGTAAAGGTGAATTAAACATCGCCGTCGTCCTGAGGCGCCCGGCGCATTTAGCGCCGGGCCTCGAAGGACCTTTGAATCTCTAGCGTCACCTTACGGAGAATTACAGACCCTTCGAGGCGCGCCTGCCGGCGCGCTCCTCAGGGTGACGGAGAGATCGTCACACCGCGCTGTGCGGCGCCGTGATCGAATCCCTGAGCGCCAACACGAAACTGACCAGGAACGCGGCGGCGAAGGCCCAGGCGCCGGTCTCAGCCACGAGCGTCGCCGTGGCGCCGTCCGGCTGACCGAACCGAACGATCGCGACGAGACCGGCAACGATCGCGACGACGAAGCCGACCGTCATGATGCCGGCAAGAGCGAGATTGATCGTATCGCGCTGTGTGAGCTTTTCCGCCATTGTGTGCCCTCCCCCTGAGCGACAGCGAGGCTAGCACGGGGCGGCGGGAACTAGGTCAGCGGGGCTTACGTAGTGCCGTCATTCCTCGCCCCATTGCCTAAGTCGGGAATGCGGCTCACGCCTTCTTCACGTCCTTGATGTCCGTGAACGTGATGCCCGGCGCGCGCTCGCGCGTGTAGTCGAGGGTGAACTGGTTGCGCGCCATGAACACCTTGTCGCCGTCGAGGTCTTCGGCGACCGACGAATAATTCGCGGTCACGAACTCGTCGAGCGTCTTGCGCTCCTCCGCCGCCATCCAGCGCGCCAACTGGAATTCCGGCTGCTCGAAGCCGATCTCAAGGCCGTATTCTTCCGCGAGACGAACCTTGAGCACGTCGAGTTGCAGCGGACCGACCACGCCGACCAGCGCGGGCGCGCCGTCGAGCGGGCGGAACACCTGAACGACGCCCTCCTCGGCCATCTGCTGGAGCGCCTCTTTCAATTTCTTCGCTTTCATCGGATCGCCGAGTTTCACGCGGCGCAATATTTCCGGCGCGAAATTCGGCACGCCGAGAAAGGACAATTCCTCGCCCTCGGTGAAGGTGTCGCCGATGCGCAAGGTGCCGTGGTTCGGAATGCCGACGACGTCGCCGGCATAGGCCTCGTCCGCCACTGAGCGGTCCT
>DASTGR010000289.1:0-4503 GCA_035718885.1 Pseudolabrys sp.
AGCAGCGGCCGCACGCGGTCGAGCATGGCGCGGGTCTTCTGCGTCAGCGCGGCGACTTCGTCCGGCGGAAACAGCGCCGGCGTCTCGCGCAGCTCATTGTCGTTCTGCGTCACGATCTCGGCGAGCGTACCGGCGAAGCGGGAGCCTGATGCCGGCGCCGCCGCGGCGTGCGCCACTGCGGCGGCGCGGCCAAGTTTGTCGGCAAGTGCGTCGTCGATTGCACCGCGGGTCGCGAGACGGTCGAGCGTCGCATTCTCGTCGAAGCGCGCCATCTCGACCGCCCACTCGACCGGCTCGCCTGTACCGCCAAGGGCTAGGCGTCCATCCGCCTCGCGCGTTATCGCGACCACGCGCCTGTAGATCGCCGGCGCGTAAGGCCGGTTGACCGCGAGTTCTGCCTCGCAGGCGGCCTTGCGCTTATCGAGCGTCGTGAAATCGAGAAACGGAAAGCGCACCGCGCGCTTGATCTTGAGGGCCCGCTCGCCCGCCAGGAAAACCGACGCCGCATGCGTGTCGATGCGAGTGACCTTCGCGCCGCCATGTGTCGACGGCGCCGCGAGGTAGTCGATGACGGCTTGCTGGTCGCTCATGAAGGGCAGGGCGGACCTGATATAAATCAAAGGACCGGGCGGGCCGGCATGACACAAGATGGGGGCAGTCTAGACGATGGAGACCGTTCCGTGACGACGCTGCCGCACAATTTCAAGCGCATCCGGCTCAACCTCGCCCGCTCGAAGGAGTTTCCGCAAGGGTCCGCGCGTCACGGCTACGAATTCGTCGCGCCGCTCAAGGCCGACGGCCACATCGACGAGGCGCAGTGGAAGAAGGACCGCGGCCACTGCCGGGTCCGCCGATTCTGGGGCGGCGAGGAGGACGAAATCGGCTTTCTCGTGCACAAGCCGGGCGGGCCCGAGCACGCGCGCTGGGTGTTCGATTACGACCAGAGCGCCGAGGACGACGATGAGAGCGGTTACCGCTTCGGCACGCACGTATTCCGGCCAGGCGAATATGTCTCGATCCGCGACGAGGAGGGCGTCCTGCACACCTTTCAGGTCGCCGCGGTCGAGGCCGCGACCTGACGACCCTACAAAGCGGTAATGTGAGCGATCGAACTCGGGAACCGTTCGCGCGTTGAGGCCAGGGGGCGTCGCCTAGGCTTCAGCACGAGAACGGACCGGCATGCTTGCGCTCACCGTCCTGCCCGGGACGCCGAATTCCATTGCCTTGACGACCGTCCCGGAGCCGCCGGAGAGCGATGGCGACGTGCTGGTCAAGGCGCTGGCGCTCGGCGTCTGCGGCACCGACCGCGAAATTATCCGCGGCGACTACGGTACCGCCCCTCCGGGCGAGGAGCGCCTGATCCTCGGCCATGAATCGCTCGGCCGGGTCGAAGAGGCGCCGGCGGGCTCCCGCTTCAAGCCGGGCGATCTGGTCGCCGGCATCGTGCGCCGGCCCGATCCGGTGCCGTGTCCGGCCTGCGCCGCCGGCGTCTGGGACATGTGCCGCAACGGCCAGTACACGGAGCGCGGCATCAAGGAGCGAAACGGCTACGGTTCGGAGTATTTCCGCGTCGAGG
Organism: Pseudolabrys sp.; assembly: GCA_035718885.1. Taxonomy (GTDB): domain Bacteria; phylum Pseudomonadota; class Alphaproteobacteria; order Rhizobiales; family Xanthobacteraceae; genus Pseudolabrys. Next base: position 1,577 of record DASTGR010000289.1, read on the forward strand.
CGGATTTCCTGATCAAGCTCGACCAATCGCTCGGCCTGCTCGGCGTCCTGATGGAGCCGACCAGCATCGTGGCGAAAGCTTGGGAGCATGTGCGCCGCATCGGCGAGCGCGCGCCGGCGTGGAAGCCGCGCGTCGCGCTGGTGACCGGCGCGGGGCCGGTCGGCCTGCTCGCGGCGCTGATCGGCGCGCAGATGGGGCTGGACGTGCACGTGCTCGACCGCAACGATCACGGGCCGAAGCCGAAACTGGTCGCCGCGCTCGGCGCCAAATTTTACACAAGTCTCGACGACGTGCCCTGTCCGGACGTCGTCATCGAATGCACCGGCGCGCCCGGCCTCATCGTCGATTTGTTCGGCCGCACAGCCCCGGACGGGATTATCTGTCTTGCCGGCGTTTCATCCGGCGGACGGAAGTTTCCGCTCGACATCGGCAACCTGAACCGCAGCATGGTGCTCGAAAACCACGTCGTGTTCGGCTCGGTCAACGCCAACCGCGATCACTATGCGGCGGCGGCGGATGCACTGGCGCGCGCCGACCGCGACTGGCTTGCCGGCGTCATCACGCGCCGCGTTCCGCTCAAGGACTGGCGCGAAGCGTTCACCGGCCGGGAGAACGACATCAAGGTGGTCGTGGATTTTACGGCATGAGCGAGCAAGCGGCGGCCCCATCGCATATCGAAGACTACGCCATGATCGGCGACCTCGGCACCGCCGCGCTGGTATCGCGCGACGGCTCGATCGACTGGCTGTGCTGGCCGCGCTTCGATTCCGACGCCTGCATGGCGGCGTTGCTCGGTACATCCGAGCACGGCCGCTGGCAGATCGCGCCGAAGCAGCACGGCGCGCGCGTCACGCGCAGGTACAGGCCGGACACGCTGATCCTCGAGACGCGGTTCGAAACCGACGAGGGCGCGGCGACGCTGATCGACTTCATGCCCGAGCGCCGCGGCAATTCGCACATCATTCGCATCCTCAAGGGCGAGCGCGGCAGCCTGACATTCTGCACCGAGCTCGTCGTGCGCTTCGGCTATGGCGCCGTCGTGCCGTGGGTGACGCGCATCGACCCGCAGACGATCCGCATCGTGGCCGGACCGGATATGCTTGTGCTGCGCTCACAGGTGAAGGTCCGCGGCGAAAACTTGAAGACGGTCGGCGAGGTCACGGTCAATGCCGGCGACGAGGTGCCGTTCGTTCTGTCCTACGCCGCCTCTCACATGGCGCTGCCGGAAGAATGCGACGTACCGGAATGTCTGGCGGCGACGGAAGCGGGTTGGCGTGATTGGGCGCAACGCAACAAGATCGCCGGGCCGCACAAGGACGCCGTGACGCGCTCGCTGATCACGCTCAAGGCGCTCACTTACCTGCCGACCGGCGGCATGGTCGCGGCGCCGACCACGTCGCTGCCGGAATGCATCGGCGGCGAGCGCAACTGGGATTACCGGTTCTGCTGGCTGCGGGACGCGACGCTGACGCTGCTGGCGCTGATGAACGCCGGCTATTACGACGAGGCGCACAAATGGCGCGACTGGCTCCTGCGCGCCGCCGCCGGCACGCCGCAGCAAATCCAGATCATGTACGGGCTCTCCGGCGAACGGCGGCTGACGGAATGGGAGGTGCCGTGGCTGCCAGGCTACGACAATTCGAAGCCGGTGCGCATCGGCAACGCCGCGCACAACCAGCGCCAGATCGACGTGTTCGGCGAGGTCATGGACGCGCTGCACCAGGCGCGCGCGGGCGGTCTCGGCACCAACGAAGCCGGCTGGGACTTGCAGCAGGAGATCTTGAAACACGTCGAGCGCGTCTGGCCGCGGCGCGACGAGGGCATCTGGGAGGTGCGCTCGGGCCGCGAGCACTTCACTTATTCCAAGGCCATGGCCTGGGTCGCCTTCGACCGCGCGATCAAGAGCGCGGAGATGTACGACTTGCCGGGACCGCTGGCGCACTGGCGCCGCGTGCGCGACGAGATTCACAGTGACGTGTGCACGCGCGGCTTCGACGGGGAGATGAACTCGTTCGTTCGCGCCTATGGCTCGAAGGAGCTCGATGCGAGCCTGCTGCTGCTGCCGGCGATCGGTTTTCTGCCGCCGGACGATCCGCGCATCGTCGGCACGGTCGCGGCGATCGAGCGCGACCTGGTCGCCGACGGGCTGGTGCAGCGTTATGACACCGCCATCTCGGAAGACGGGCTCCGGGGAGGAGAGGGCGTGTTCATCGCGTGCAGCTTCTGGCTTGCCGACGCCTGGCTCATGCTCGGGCGGCGCAAGGAGGCAGAAGCGTTGTTCGAGAAGCTCCTGGCGTTGCGCAACGATGTCGGGCTGCTGAGCGAGGAATATGCGCCAGAGTCGAAGCGGCTGGTCGGCAATTTCCCGCAGGCCTTCTCGCATCTCGCGCTGGTCAATTGCGCCAGCAATCTTGCGCACGGTGAAAAGCCGGCCGAACAGCGCGCCGAAGTGAAGGTCAACGGCCACGGCGAGAGCAAGGAAAAAGCCAAGGTCTCTTGACCGTCCGGCGCTTCGCCGTGGAAAGTCCGCGCTCGCCGCCGCGACAGGGCGGCCAATCCTTCCAAGGAGGAGCGCGTGTTACTCGACGTTCGGACTTATACCTGCCACCCGGGCCGCCTCGCGGCGCAGCTCGAGCTTTATCAGAAATACGGTTATCCGGTGCAGCTGCGCTACATGGGCGAGCCCTTGATGTATGCGGTCGCCGAGACCGGCGAGCTCAACACGATGACTCACGTCTGGGTCTATGCCAGCGCCGCCGACCGCGAGGAAAAGCGCGCACGCATGGCCAAGGACCCGGCGTGGAAGACGTATCTCGCCGAGAACGGCAAGGCGGGCAACATCGCCGCGCAGCGCAACGTCCTGATGACGCCGACGTCGTTCGCGCCGCCGGTCGGCATGCCGAAGATTCATAGCTGAGCGGTTACCG
>DASTGR010000290.1:0-2582 GCA_035718885.1 Pseudolabrys sp.
GTCTTCCTCATCGCGCTGGCGCTGATCGCGAGCGGCTTTGCATGGTTCGCCGACCGTCCGGGCGACCTCGTCCTCACCTGGATGGGCTACCGGATCGAAACGTCGCTGATGGTCGCGCTGGTGGCGCTGCTCGTTCTCGTCGTCGTCGCGATCCTGATCTGGTCGATCGTGCGCGGCATCTGGCGCGCGCCCGAGCAGGTCTCTCTCTTCTTCCGGCATCGCCGCGCCATGAAGGGCTACCTCGCGATCTCGCGCGGATTGGTCGCGGTCGGCTCGGGCGACCTCAAGCTGGCGCGCCGCTCCGCGGACGACGCGGGCAGGCTGTCGCCCGGCGAGCCCCTGGCGCTGCTGCTCACCGCGCAGGCGGCGCAACTCGCCGGCGACCGCGCCGGCGCGGAGCGCGCCTTCCGCGCCATGACGCGCAATCCCGACACCAAGTTGCTCGGCCTGCGCGGCCTCTACATCGAGGCGCAGCGGCGCAACGATCACGTCGCGGCGCAACGCGTCGCCGCCGAAGCGGCGCTGGCCGCGCCCGCGCTCGGCTGGGCCGGCCAGGCCGTACTCGACGAGCGCTGCGCTGTCGGCGACTGGACCGGCGCGCTGGCCGCACTGGAAAACATGAAGGGCGGGCTCGAAAAAGCCGAGTATCGCCGCAAGCGCGCGGTGCTGCTCACGGCACGGGCGCAGGAGCGCGACGAGAACGACCGCGACGGCGCGCGTGCCGACGTGCTCGAAGCCGTCAAGCTCGCGCCCGAATTCGTGCCCGCGGCGGCGCTCGCCGGCAGGCACCTGGCCGAAGCCGGCGAAGCGCGCAAGGCGCGCCGCATCCTCGAGCGCGCCTGGGTTGCGAGCCCACATCCCGATCTTGCGGAGGCCTATGCCGACGTGCGGCTCGGCGATTCGGCGCGCGAGCGGCTTGGCCGCATGCAGAAGCTGTCCGGTATGGCGCCCGGCCATATCGAGAGCGCACTCGCGGTCGCCCGCGCCGCGCGCGATGCGCGCGAATTCGCGACCGCGCGCGATGCACTTGCCGCGTTTGCCGCCGCCCCCACGCAGCGCGTCGCCGCGCTGATGGCGGGCGTCGAGGAGGCCGAGCACGGCGATACCGGTCGCGTGCGCGAATGGATGGCGCGGGCGGTGCGCGCCTCCGGCGATCCGGTCTGGACCGCAGACGGCGTCGTCTCCGACAAGTGGCTGCCGGTGTCGCCGGCTGGCCGGCTCGACGGCTTCGAATGGCGGGTGCCGCTGGCCGAGATCGGCGTCACCCGGCCCGTGATCGAGATCGTGCGCGAGGGTCGGCCTGCGCCTGCCGCCGCCCCTGCGGTCGAAGCCACCACGGCGCCGGGGCCGGCCACGATGGAACCGGCGGCCGCAGCCGCCGAATTCTCGAAGCCGGTCAAGCCGCGGCCTGCGGAGCCCGTGATCCCGCTGGTCCACGCGCCGGACGATCCGGGACCGGGCGGGCCGGCGCTCGACGGCGAGACGCCGGAAGCGGCCGTGGCCCCCGACGCGCAGCCGCGCAAGATCCGAGACCTGTTCAAGTAGATTGCTTGCCTTCGGGGGCGCGCGCCGATATCAGAGGCGCGGTTTTGGCCGGCGTAGCTCAGTGGTAGAGCATCCGCTTCGTAAGCGGGGGGTCGGGGGTTCAAATCCCTCCGCCGGCACCAGCCTCACACAAACGGAATTCAGACGCGGCGCTCGTTGTTGCGCCCTCTCCCTACCCGAACTCGGGCTTGCCCAAGTTCGGCATTCAAAATGGCCGAAGTCGGAAACATCCGACTTCGGCTGGGAGAGGGCAGCCGCAGCGCTGCACACGAAATGGATGGGTGAGGGGGATAGCGAAGCCCCCTCACCCATCATCAAGCTGGGACAAGCCCCCAATGCCCTCTCCCACAGGGGGAGAGGGCACGACAACAAACGCCGCGCGCCGATACGTCTCGCTGCGAGCGGAAGCCAAACCAGATTTGAAATTGAAAATCGCGCGCATCATCGCACGCCGCTCAAGAGAGCACGCCGGGGGCGGCCGAAATGGGGTCTTGCCTGACTGATGCGACCCGCGCGGGCCGCGCCCGGCGAACCGTTCGTGATGATGCCGCTCCGTTACGCGCCGAACGAACGACGTTAACGTCTACGCGGCCCGTTGACCCGGTGGAAGCATTCAGACCTCCGCGCCAGAAGGACACGCACGAAGTCTGCGCCGATGCGCAGACGAGTCAAGCACGGCGTAATCACATCTTTCGCGCCGAACATTACACGTCGAGCGGCGAAGCGACTTGCGCCGAGGAATGCGCGGCGATCTCGCGCACCGGCAAGCGGCCTTCGATGTCGCGGCCGGTCGGCAGCCACGTGCACACTTGAGATTCGTCGACCCAGATCGTCTTGAATTCCGCCGGCGCGAAAAATTCCGCGAACACCAATTCGTCGTCCTTCGCCGCTTCGAGATAGTGACGCTCGCGATCGGGATAATAGATGACGTCACCGGCGCGCACCGCGAACGGCTTCTCGTTCGCATAGACGGTGCCGCGGCCGCGCAGCACGTACATGAAGTGCTCGGCGCCCTCGTGATGATGGTTCGCCGCCGC
>DASTGR010000291.1:0-3981 GCA_035718885.1 Pseudolabrys sp.
CCCCGACCGCGTGCCGACCATCGCCTTCGTCAAGGAGCCGGAGCGGCAGGCGCGCGGCGCGCTCAAGCTCGAATACAAGGTCGACGACGATTACGGCGTCATCGAAGGCAAGGCGGTCTTCGCGCTCAAGGACGCCGACGCCGCCGGCAAGCATCCGCTCTATGGCCCGCCGGAGTTTCCGCTGACGCTGCCGCAACTGCGCACACGCTCGGGCGCGGCGCAGACGACGCGCGACCTGTCCGACAATCCGTGGGCCGGCGCCGAGGTGACCGTGACGCTCACCGCCAAGGACGAAGCGGGCAATGTCGGCGAGAGCGAGCCGAAAGAATTGACTCTGCCGCAGCGCATCTTCGTCAAGCCGCTGGCGCGCGCGCTGATCGAGCAGCGGCGTAATCTCGCGCTCGACGCCGGCGCCAAGCCGGTCGTGCTCGAAGCGCTCGACGCGCTCACGATCGCGCCGGAGAAATTCACGCCGGAGGCGGGCATCTATCTCGGCCTGCGCTCGATCTACTTCGCGCTCGACTCGGCCCGCAGCGACGACCAGTTGCGCGACGTCGTTGGCCGACTCTGGGACATGGCGCTTCAGGTCGAGGACGGCAATGTCAGCCAGGCCGAGCAGGCGCTCCGGCAGGCGCAGGAAAACCTGCGGCAGGCGCTGGAGCGCGGCGCGTCCGACGAGGAAATCAAGAAGCTGATGCAGGATCTGCGCGCCGCCATGGACAAGTTCATGCAGGCGCTGGCGGACGAAATGCGCAAGAACCCGCAGCAACTGGCGCGGCCGCTCGACCGCAATACGCGCACGTTGTCGCAGCGCGATTTGAACAGCATGCTCGACCGGCTGGAGAACCTCGCGCGCTCCGGCAACCGCGAAGCCGCGCAGCAACTGCTCGACCAGCTCCAGTCCATGCTCGAGAACCTGCAAATGGCTCGTCCCGGCGCTCAGCCCAATCAGGGCGACGACGAGATGAATCAGGCGCTCGATGAACTCGGCGACATGATTCGCAAGCAGCAGCAATTGCGCGACCGCACCTACAAGGAAGGCCAGGATTCCCGCCGCGACCGGCAGCTCGGCGGCAAGAAGCCGAACATGGGCGATCTGCAACAGGACCAGCAGGCGCTCAAGGACCGCATGAGCAAGCTGCTCGAGCAGCTCAAGAAGCGCGGCCTCGGCCAGCAGCAGGGCAAACAGCAGCAAGGCCAGAAGGGCCAGCGCGGGCAGCAGGGGCAACAAGGCGAGCAGGGCGAGCAAGGCGACGGCATGGACCAGCTCGGCGACGCCGGCGAGGCCATGGGCGACGCCGAGGGGCAGCTCGGCGAGGGCGACGCCGACAACGCCGTCGGCAGCCAGGGCCGCGCGCTCGACGCCATGCGCAAGGGCGCGCAGGGGCTGGCGCAGCAGCTCCAGCAGCAGCAAGGTCAGGGGCAGGTCGGTCAGGGACCTAACGGCCAGCCCAATCCGAATGGACGCCAGCGGGCGAACTCCGACACCGACCCGCTCGGCCGGCCCTTGCGCGGCCGCGGCTATGACACTGATCCGACGGTGAAGGTACCCGGCGAGATCGACGCCCAGCGCGCCCGCCGCATCCTGGAAGAGCTGCGCAAGCGGTACGGTGAGACCGACAGGCCGCAAATGGAGCTCGATTATATCGAGCGCTTGCTCAAGGGCTTCTGATCCGCGTAGCGCCATCAATGCGCCGTGGGAACTCCCGTCCGTGAAAACCTGCTATCGTCCGGTGGGGCGAATAGCGGCACGCGGGAGCAGACCATGACCTTGTCCACTCAGCCGACGTCGACCGGCGGGCCGCTCGGCCGCACGATGCGCGATCACTGGCTGCTGTTCGTGATCGAAGGTGTGGTGCTGCTCGTCCTCGGCGCACTGGCGATCGTCGTGCCGGCGCTCGCCACGCTCGGCGTCACCATCTTCCTCGGCTGGCTCCTGCTTGTCAGCGGCGTCGTCGGTCTGGTCATGACCTTCATGACGCGAGGCGCGCCCGGCTTTGCATGGTCGCTCGTGTCGGCCTTGCTCGGCATTGCCGTTGGCCTGATGCTCCTGGTGTCGCCGCTGAGCGGCGCGCTGTCGCTGACGCTGGTGCTGACCGCCTTCTTCATCGTCGAGGGCGTCGCCTCGATCATGTACGCCTTCGAGCACAAGCGCGAACTCACAGGCCGCTGGGGCTTCATGCTCCTGAGCGGCGTCGTCGACCTCGTCCTCGCCGCGATCATCATCGCCGGTCTGCCGGGCACGGCGCTGTGGGCGCTCGGCGTGCTCGTCGGCATCAACATGCTGTTCGGCGGCGCCTCGCTCGTCGGGCTCGGACTCGCCGCGCGCGCGGCTTGAAATTCTTGCCGGACGATCCTGCGCGGGTAGTATAGCCAAACCATCGCGCGCTCCTTGCCGGGACGCGCGTCCCGCCCAAGGACTGCCGCAATGGAAATCGCCCTTTCTCCGATGGAATTCGCGCGCCGCGCGCGCCGCGTCTATGCCGACCGCGAGGCCGTCGTCGACGGCGATCTGCGCCTGACCTATGCGCAATTCTTCGACCGCTGCGACCGCTGGTCGGCGGCGCTCCAGGCCATGGGCGTCCGCCAGGGCGACCGGGTCGCCTACATCGCGCCGAACACGCACGGGCACCTGGAGGGTTATTACGCCGTGCCGCAGATCGGCGCCGTGCTCGTGCCGATCAACTATCGGCTGCTGAGCGACGATTTCGCCTACATCATCAACCACTGCGGTGCCGAGGTCGTGTGCGCGCATGCGGACCATATCGAGGCGATCGAGAGCATCCGCGGCAAGCTGACGAACGTCCGTCACTTCGTCGCGCTGGAAGGTGAGAAGGCCGGCTGGAGCGATTACGAGGCGACGCTGGCGAAGCACAAGCCAGCCTTCGACAGGCCAGAGATCGGCGAAAACGATCTGCTCACCATCAACTACACCAGCGGCACGACGGCGCGGCCCAAGGGCGTGATGATCACGCACCGCAACGCCTACATGAATGTCATCGGCACGCTCGCGCACCATCACCTCGACCCGGGCGACCGCTATCTGTGGACGCTGCCGATGTTCCACGCCAATGGCTGGACCTTCACCTGGATCAACACCGCGCGCGGCATGACGCATGTCTGCCTGCGCCGCGTCGAGCCAAAGCTCGTCTTCCAGCTGATCAAGGACGAGAAGATCACCATGTTCTGCGCGGCGCCGACGGTGCTGATCGGCATCGCCAACGCACCCGCCGACGTGCGCGCCGGCGCGCCGCGCGGCGTGCGGCTGTTCACGGCGGGTGCGCCGCCGGCCGCGGCCACGATCGAATTGATCGAGCGCGAGCTCGGCTGGGAATTGACGCACGTCTACGGTCTCACCGAGACGTCACCGCTGATCACGATCTCCGAGCCGCTGCCCGAGCACAAGTCGCTCACGCTTGAAGAGCGTGCCAAGATCAAGGCGCGCCAGGGCGTCGAGCTGGTGTCGTCCGGTGAATTGATCGTGGTCGACGACAACGACGAGGAAGTGCCGCACGACGGGCAGACGCTCGGCGAGATCAAGGTCCGCGGCAATGTCGTCATGAAGGGGTATTACAACGATCCCGACGCGACCAACGCGGCGATCCGCAATGGCTGGTTCTATTCCGGCGACGCCGCCGTGGTACACCCGGACGGTTATGTCGAGATCCGCGACCGGTTCAAGGACGTCATCATCTCCGGCGGCGAGAACATCTCCTCGGTCGAGATCGAGGGCTGCCTGTTGCGCCACGCGGCGGTACAGGAAGTCGCGGTGGTCGGCATGCCGCACGAGCGGTGGGGCGAGAGCCCGCATGCCTTCGTCGTGCTCCGCAAGGGCGCATCCGCAACCGAGGACGAACTGAAGCAGCACGTGCGCGACACCATCGCGCACTTCAAGACGCCGCAATGGATCAGCTTCGTCGACGATCTGCCGAAGACGGCGACCGGCAAGGTGCAGAAATTCGTGCTGCGCGCCGGCAAGGC
>DASTGR010000292.1:0-10647 GCA_035718885.1 Pseudolabrys sp.
GACGATGTGGCCCTGCCGCTTCATGTCGATGAACGGGTTCCAGCGCAGCGGCGACAGGCCAAGCAGCGCCAGGGACACGTTGTGCAAGATCGAGTTGCGCCCGAACAGCGTGATGATCTGGTAGGTGCGCGCCATGCCGAGATGTGCACGGCGGCGGCTCGGCACAGCCGTGATGTCGCGGCCGAGCAGGTTGATCGTGCCGGCGTCGGGCGAGAGGTCGCCGGTAATCAGGTTGAAGAGCGTCGTCTTGCCGGCGCCATTCGGACCGATGATCAGTCGCCGCTCGCCCGGCTCGACGCTGAGATTGACGTCACGGGTGACGTTGAGGCCGCCGAAGGACTTGCGCAGGCCGGAGATGGTGAGGGCGCTCATGGTGCCGTCTCCTTCACCGGTGCTGCCTTCTGCCCGCGGCGGCGCGTGGCGAGGCGCCACAGCCGCGCCGATCCGGGCACCAGTCCTTCCGGCATCAGGATGACGATGGCGACGAAGATCGCGCCGAGCAGGAAATTCCAGCGCTCGATGAAGCCGGACACGACGGTCTTCACGACCACGACCAGCGCCGCGCCGACGACAGGGCCCAGCAGCGTGCCGGCGCCGCCGGAAATGACCATCAGCAGCACCTCCGCCGAGGAGGTGAGGGACAGGGTCTGCGGACTGATGAATTGTGTGTAGTAGACAAACAGGATGCCGGAGCCGGCCGTGAGCAGGCCGGAAAACAGGCATGCCCAGAAGCGGATCGCGAGCACGTGGTAGCCGAGCGCATTCATGCGCCGCGGCTGGTCGCGCGTACCCATGAGCGCCGCGCCGAGCGGCGAGCGGGCGAAGATCGTTACCATGACGATGGCGATGAGGAAGACGATGAGCGCCGCATAATAGAAATGGTTGGCGTCGGCGAGTGAGTAGCCGAACGGCTCGGGCCGGGACTTGATGTTGATGCCGTTGTCGCCGCCGGTGAGGCTGATCCAGCGATAGGCGAGGCCCCAGAGGATCTGCCCGAGCGCCAGGGTGATCATGATGAAGCCGATGCCGGACGAGCGCAGCGACAGGACGGCGAACACGGCGGTGGCGGCGACGCCTGCGACGAGCGCGGCGATGATGGCGAACGAGTGGCCGAAGCCCGCCTGAAGCAGGTAGCCTGTCGCATAGCAGGAGATGCCGAACAGGCCGGCATGGCCGAGCGAGACAAGGCCGCCATAGCCAGCGAGGATGTTCAGGCCGAGCGCGAACACCGCGTAGATCAACACCTGGCTCGCGACGTTGACGTAATAGATGCCCGGGATCCACAGCGGCACGGTGGCCAGCAGCAGGACCGCAATGACGAGGCTGATGGTGCGCGCGTTCACGGGACGTGCCTGCCGAACAAGCCCTGCGGCCGCATGAGCAGCACCAGCAGCATGGGCAGGAAGAGGACGAAATAGGCGAGCTCGGGGAGCAGCGCCTGGCCGAAATTATAGATGAAGCCGACGATCAGGCTGCCGACGAAGGAGCCGAGCAGCGAGCCCGAGCCGCCGAGGATGACCACGACCAGCGCCAGCGGCAGCATGTCCTGGTCGAGCCCTGGATAGACCGACAGGATCGGGCCGCCGATGATGCCGGCAAACCCGGCGAGCCCGGCGCCGAGCGCGAACACGAGCGTGAAGAGCTGTGAGACTCGGATGCCGACGACACGCGCCATGTCCGGGTCGTCGACGCCGGCGCGGATCATGGCGCCGATTCGCGTGCGATCGAGCAGGAGCCACAGCGCGACCGCGATCACCACGGCAATGGCAATGATGGCCAGGCGGTAGAGCGGGAACACCATCACGCCAAGCCGGGCGAAGCCGCCGAGCCCAGCCGGAGTGGGCACGGACAGCGGATCGCCGCCCCAGACCATCAGGCAGAAATCGGCTGCCATGAAGGAGAGGCCGAGCGTGACCAGCACCTGCGCCATTTCGTTGCCGGGCAGGCGGCGCAGCAAGAGTCGCTCGGTCAGCGCGCCGACGAAGGCGACGACGAGCGTCGCGAGCAGCGCCGCCAACCAGAAATTGAACTTGTATCCGACGAGGCCGATGACCAGTGTCGCGCCGACATAGGCGCCGATCATGAATAGCGAGCCGTGCGTCAGGTTCGGGATGCGCATCAGCCCGAAGATGAGGGAAAAGCCGGCCGACAGCAGGAACAGCAGCCCACCGAAGGTGATGCTGTTCACGGTCAGCACGAGATAGAAGCTCATCCGCCGTGTTCTCGTGTTCGCGATTTGTGAGGCCGCGGGCGCCTCCTGGCCGGAAGCGCCCGCGGGATCCGTGCCGCCGTCCTTTACGACTTCAGCGGCGGATAGTCGCGCGAGTAGACCGGCTGCGACAAGAACTTCTTCTCGTCGTAGGTCCAGAACTGGCTGACGTTGTCATACGTCTTCACGGTCTTGTTGATGAACTTGCCGTTAGCCTTTTCGACGCGGCGGACGAAGAAGCTGCCGACGACGTTGCCGAAGTGGTCGAACTTGATCGGGCCACGCGGCGTGTCCTTGAGCTCGACCGCCCGCATCGCCTTGATCATCGCGTCCTTGTCGTCAGACTTGCCACCGAGCTTCTCCAGCGCGGCGTTGATGACCATGCCGTTGACGTAGAGACCGGCGCAGTAGAAGCCGGGATCGACGTTGTAGTCCTTGTTCATCGCGGCGATGAAGCGCTTGTTGCTGTCGGTATTCAGATCGAGCGTGTACGGGCAGCAGCTGTACATGCCGACCGCCTCGTCGCCGAAGGCGCGCAGCAGCGCATCGTCGCCGCCGGTCTCGCCCGACACGACCGGGAACTTCAGGCCGGCCGCCGCATACTGCTTCATGAAGCGCAGCGGGTTGGAGCCGGCGAAGCCCTGGCAGACGCCGTCGCAATCGCCGATCTGCGCCAGATACGGCGTGTAGTCGGGCGTGACGATCGGCGGCCACAGCTTCTTGACGATCTTGCCGCCCGCGTCCTCGAAGGTCTGTTGGAAGCCGCCCATTTGCTCGTAGCCGAAGGCGAAGTCTTCCGAGATGGTGACCACGCGCTTGAGCTTGAGCTCCTTGGCGGCGAAGTCGGCCATCGGGTGCATGGCTTGCGACGAGGTCGCCGACGCGCGCACGAAGTACGGGTTCGGCTTGCGCTGCGTCATGTCCTCGGCGGCGGCGAGGCTCATCATCGGCGTCTTGTGCTGCGCGACGTAGTCGGTGATCGCCAGCAGTTCGAACGCGGCGAGCGGGCCGACGATGGCGTCGACCTTGTCGCGTTCGATGAGCTCCTGCGCCTTGGTCTTGGCGCCGGCCGGGTTGCCGCCCGTATCGGCGGAGATGAACTCAACCTTGCGCCCGGCGAAGGTGTTGTTCTTCTCTTTCAGATAGACGGAGATGCCCTGTTCCATCTGAATGCCGCCCTGCGCGAGCGGGCCGGTCTTCACCGTCAGCAGGCCGAGCTTGAACGGCGCGGCCTGCGCGATCGCCGGCGTCGGAAATCGGAACGTCGCGGCGGCGAGGCCTGCGGCCGTTCCGGCCATCATGGTGCGACGTGAAATCTTGCGAGCCATTGCAGTCCTCCCTGAGTGCCCACGCGGGGTTTTTTGAACGGCCTTGATCGGCCATTTCATCTGAAGAAAGCGAAGCCGGGCGCCTCTGTTGCGGTGCGCACCGTCGGCTTTCTCATCATCGTTCAAGCGCTTGCCGGATGTAAAGCCCGGATTGCGCGTCGTTGCATCGCACACCGGCTATGGAGCCGACGAAGCGCCTATTTCACGGCGCGCCCGAGGTGACGAACACCTCAGCGGCGCTTCGCCGTCCGCTTCGGTGTGGATTTTTTCGGCGGAATGACCGGCAGCAGCAGATAGGGCGCCTTCGACCCGCTGAAATGCAGCGTCGTTGTGCCGTCGAACAGCGCCTTCGGCCTGTTGCGTGGATCGTCGTGCAGGAATGGGCCGCATCCCGTCAGTTCGTTCTTGAAATTCGACAATTTGCCGCCGGAGCCGCCGCCATAGACGTAGTCCTTGCCGCGCAACGAGAGCGCGATGCGGTAACCGGCAGGCGCCACGATCGACGCCGGCCAGAGCTCGATATCGAGTTCGACCTTCTCGCCCTTCTTGAGCATCTGCCGCTCGTCATGCGTGTGATAGGGGCGGTAGGGCTTCGACAACGTCTTGTCGAGCTTGCGATGCGAGGCGCGCAGCCAGCCCTGCGCCACCGGCGTGTGCGGATCGATCGCGCCCTGGAAGACAATCTCCTTGAGGTCGGCGGTGAAGATGCGCAGCACGATGAAGAAATCGGCATCGGCCGTCGACGAGGATGCAAACAGCTTCAGCGCCGAAGGTCCGGTGATCTCGGTATCCTCGGCGAGCGGTGGCGTGATGAAGGTGAGACCGTCGCCCATTGCGGCGAAGGACAGCTTGGCGTTGCCCGACGGCTTCTTCGGCGTCAGTGCCATCGCTTTCGGGTCGAGATAGAACTTCGTCCATTTCGTCCGCGCGATCGGCCATTCGCTCTCGGCGCGCGCCACGAACCTTTCGCCGGGATGCCGCACTTGCAGATTGACCTTCGGCTGCTTGCGCCAGCCGGTATCCTTGCCGTGCAGGAAATAGTCGAAGAACTTGAGCTGCTGTTCGCGGCCGTAGTCGGTATAGAAGTGCGTCCAATGTTCGATGCCGTGCGCCTCGAGCCATTTCTGCTTCGATGCGGCGCGCGTGAAGCCCTCGAAATTGCCGCGCGGGTGCAGGCCCTGGCCACCCCAGTTGGCCGCGGAGAATACCGGCACGGTGATCTTGTCCCACTGCGGCGAGCGCGCGCGGTGATAGTCGTCGTCCATCGGATGCGCGGCGATCTCGGCGCCGAAGTCGCAGCGGTTCTTCTTCAGCTCTTCCTCGCTCAGCGTCTCCGGTCCGCACACGAGCTCGCCGTGCACGCGGCTGCGCTTGCCGCGCTCGCCGGCGCCGTACTGCACGGTCTTCACCTGCATGTCGTACCAGTTCTCCCAGAACGTCGAGAGAATGCCGCCGTGATGCGTCATGTCGCGGTACCAGTCGGCCGCACCTTCCCACACGCACATCGCGGCGAGATGCTTCGGCTGCAGCGAAGCGACGTGCCACTGATTGATGCCGTAATAGGAGATGCCGTTGAGGCCCACTTTGCCGTTCGACCAGGATTGCACGCCGGCCCATTCGATGCAGTCGTGGAAATCCTTGGTCTCGCGCGGCGAGAAGTGATCGATGTAGCCGGGCGAGCAGCCGGTGCCGCGTGAATCGACGCGCACGCAGACGTAATCGTGCGGCACCCACTTCTCAGGATCGACCACTTCCCAGTTCTGGTACTTGTTGGTCGAGTTGGCGGCGACGTCGGGATGCTTGTCGACCATGCGCTGCCATGCGCTCGGATAGCCGTCCTGGAAGGCGAGGTTCTTGGCGTAGGGACCGTAGGTGAGGAGGACGGGGAACTTGCCGTCTTTCATCGGCCGAAAGACGTCGGCGCGCAGAACGAGGCCATCGTCCACTTCGATCGGCACGTTCCAGTCGATGCGCATGCCGTCGCGATCTTCCGTGCGCTCGTGCAATGCGGCCATGCAACGCCTCCCGTCGTTTCTTGTCGGGCGCGATCTTGCAGAACGCAAATGGCCGGCACAAGGCCGGCCACCGCAACGCATGAATGAAAGTGGAGGGGAGGCGCTATGCGCGCTTGCCCTTGCCGCGCTTGAGCTTCGCCATGTCTTCGAGCACGGCGCACACGGCGGCGGTATCCTTGGCGCCGAGACCGCGCTTCTGCGCCTTGACGTAGATCGGCTTGGTGGCGTCAAACAGCGGCGTCTTGACGCGGATCTTTTTCGCGTAATCGCCGATCACCTGCATGTCCTTGTCCCAGACGTCGATCTTCATGGTGACGTCGTCGTACTTGCCCTTCACCATCATCGGCGCGCGCAATTCGAACACGCGTGAATTGCCGGCACCCGCTTTCACGAGATCGAAAATCGCCTGCGGGGGAAGGCCCGCCTTCATGCCGAGCACCATCGCCTCGGCGCTGGCGACGTTGTTGATCGCAACGAGCAGGTTCGCGACGTACTTCATCTTGCTGCCATTGCCGAACTGGCCGACGTCATAGACCTGGCGGCCGAAGGCCTCGAACATCGGCTTGAGCTTGCGGATCGTCGCGGTGTTGCCGCTCGCGTAGAAGACGAGATCGCGCGCCTTGGCTTGCGACCCGGTGCCGCTGACCGGGCAATCGAGCATCGTGTGGCCGGCCTTGGTGAAGACCTTCGCGGCCTTTTCCTTGTCCGAAATCGTGAAGGTGCTCATTTCCACGATCGTCTTTGTTTTGAGCTTGGCCTTTGCGATCGCGCCCGCCACGTCCATCAGCGCTGCCGGCTTGGGCAGGCTGGTGATGATGGTCGGCGTTTTGGCGGCAACGTCGGCGGGGCTATCCGCGATCTCGACGCCAGCAGCTTGCGCCTCTCGGCGGCGCGCGGCCGAAATGTCATAGCCGACGACGCGCCAGCCGGCGGCGGCGAGGTTCCGCGCGAATGCGCCGCCCATGATGCCGAGGCCGATCACGCCTACCGTGCCCTTGCTTTTTCCTGCCATCGAATTCTCCCGTGCGCGCGATCCCGATCGCCTGCGTTCGGCGTCCCTCTTATGGTCGCGGGCTCTGCTTGTCGAGTGCCTCCCGGCTTTCATGCGCGCCGCCGATCGCATATCTTTGCCGCGGAAGTTCACGGAGGATGCGTGCGATGAAGGTCGGAGTGGCGGGTCTCGGTGCGATGGGCAGTGCGCTGGCCGCGCGCCTGATGGAAGTAGGCCATGAGGTCTTCGTCTGGAATCGTTCGGCGGACAAAGCGAAGCCGCTGGCCGAAGCCGGCGCCAAGGTCGCCGCGAGCCCAGCAGCGCTTGCCGCGTCCTGCGAGGCGGTGCTGACCATCCTCACCGACGGCAAGGCGATCGAGGACGTCTATAACGGTCCCAACGGGCTCCTGTCGGGCGACGTGAAGGGCAAGCTGCTCATCGAGATGAGCACGGTGGCGCCGAAGGTCGAGACCGATCTCGCGCCGAAGGTACGCGCAAAAGGTGCGAGCTTCGTCGAATGCCCGGTCGGTGGCTCGACGACGCCGGCGCGCAAGGGCCAGTTGCTCGGCCTAATGGGTGCGGACGACGCGGACGCTGAGCGCGCGCGGCCGCTGCTCGAGCAGGTGTGCCGCAAGGTCGAGCATTGCGGCAAGGTCGGCGCCGGTTCGGCCATGAAGCTCGCGATCAATCTGCCGCTGATGGTCGCCTGGCAGGCCTATGGCGAGGCCTTCGCCATTGCCCGCTCGGTCGGTTGGGATTCGAAGCGCCTGGTCGCACTGTTCAACGAGAGCAACGGCGGCAACAAGGCGCTCAATGCGCGCGCCGAGATGATTGCGAAGCTGCTCGATGGCGAGGATCCCGGCGCGACTACGTTCTCGATCGCCAACGGCCTGAAGGACCTGCGCACCATGGTGACGGCCGGCGAGGCGCTCGGCGCCGAGATGCTGGCGACGAAAGCGACGCTGGCCGGCTTCGAGGAGGCGGTGCGCAGCGGCGAGGGCGGCAGCGACGGCGCGGCGATGACGGCCTTCTGGTCGTCAAGGAAGAAGAAGTGACGGCACAACGGGGGAGGCGGCGATGAAACTCTTTTCCTTCTGGCGCTCGCTCGCGACCTATCGCGTGCGCATTGCGCTCAACCTCAAGGGTATCGCGCCCGAGGTGTTCGAGGTCAATTTGCCGCAGGGCAAGCAGCGCGAAGCCGACTTCGCAAAGATCAACCCGATGATGGCGATCCCGGCGCTGGTCGAGGACGACGGCACGGTGCTGATCGAGTCGCTCGCCATCCTCGAATATCTCGACGAGACCCACCCCAATCCGCCGCTGCTGCCGAAGGAGCCAAAGGCGCGCGCGCGCGTTCGCGCCATCGCACAGATCATCGCCGCCGATACGCATCCTCTGATCGTGCCGCGCGTGCGCGAATATCTCGCGCACGAATACAAGATCGACGAGCCTGGCGTGCTCAAGTGGGGCAACCACTGGCATAACGTGTCGCTGAAAGCGCTGGAGACGGTTCTTTCCGGCTCGCGCGAGACCGGCCGCTACTGCCAGGGCGACCAGGTCACGATCGCCGACATCTGTCTGGCCGGACAGGCGGCTGGCGCCTCCTACTTCAAGGCGGACCTCGCGCCGTTCCCGACGGTCAAGCGCATCGTCGACGAGCTGAGCAAGATCGACGCTTTCGCCCGCGCACATCCATTGAAGCAGCCCGGCGCACCGGCCTCGGCCTAGGACGGGCTCGACTCGCTTTCAGTATCCGGGCACTCGGTTCCAGCGCCGTCAGGCGCGCGCCTCCATGTGATGCCTTTGTCGTTACGGTCGTCGGGGCATGCTCCGGCGGCCGCGGCATTTTGCGTATCGAAAATTGCCCATGGCGAAATCTGAAGCACGCGCTTCGACCAAATTCCGAGTGACCGATATGACGTTGACCGTTGTATTGTGTGGACAGGGCGGCTAAGCCGCCTAGCATGTCCTTTGCGCGGCGAAGCAGCGCGCATGTTTAGGTACTGGAGATACGCGTCAGATGAAGCTCGGCTTCTTCACCATGCCAATCCATCCGCTCGCCAAGGACTGGCGGCAGTCGCTGCGCGAGGACCGCGAGGCGTTCGTGCTGGCGGACGAGCTCGGCTTCGTCGAAGGCTATTGCGGCGAGCACGTCACCGACCGCGCCGAGAACATCACCTCCTGCGCGATGTTCCTGTCGACCTTGGTCGATGCCGTGAAGACGATGAAGCTCGGCACCGGCACGATCAACATGCCGAACGCGCATCCGGCCGCGGTCGCATCGCAGATCGCGATGCTCGACCATCTGCTCGACGGTCGCTTCATCTTCGGCATCAGCCCGGGCGGCCTGCTGTCCGACGCCGAAATCTTCGGCAACCTCGACGCCGACCGCAACGCCATGTTCCTCGAAGCGATCAACCAGGTGCTGGCGATCTGGGAGAGCGAGCCGCCATACAATCTCAAGGGCAAGTTCTGGAATATCTCGGTCGAGCGGCAATTTCTGCCCGACCTGGGCCAGGGCTTCGTCGCCAAGCCTTTGCAGCGGCCGCATCCGCCGATCGTCGTCACTGCGGTGGCGCCGTTCTCGAAGGGCGTCACCGAAGCGGCGGCGCGCGGCTGGGATCCGATCTCGGCGAACTTCCTGATGCCGCAATGGGTCAAGAGTCACTGGCCGAAATATGTCGAGGGCTGCGAGCGGGCAGGACGCAAGGCCGATCCCGCCAACTGGCGCGTCGCACGCTCGATCTTCGTCGCCGACGACGAGAAGACGGCGAAGGCTTACGCCACCGATCCGAACGGGCCGTATCGTTATTACTACAGCCAGCTCTACACCAAGCTGAAGAAGAACGGCCGCATCGAACTGTTCAAGACGCGCCGCGACCAGCCCGACGACGAGGTCACGCTCGATACGATCTGCGATCAGCTCATCACCTACGGTACGCCGGACAAGGTCGCCGACGAGGTCCTGAAATATCGCGAGACGGTCGGCGACTTCGGCACGCTGCTCTATGCCGGTAAGGACTGGAAAGATCGCGAGCTCGGCCGCCGCTCGATGATTCTCCTGGCCGAGAAGGTGCTGCCGAAGGTCAACGCTGCGACCAAGTCATGAGCCGGCCGCGCGTCTTCGTCACCCAGCCGATCGCCGAGAGCGCGCTCGCGCGTCTGCGCGCCGTCGCCGACGTCGAGGTCAATCCGGATTCGAGCCGCGTCCTGCCGAAGGAACAGCTCATCGAAGGCGTCAAGCGCGCCGACATTTTGCTGTCGCTGCTGCACGATACCGTCGACCGCGACGTGCTCACCGCCAATCCGAAGCTCAAGGCGGTGTCGTCGATGAACATCACGCAGGATCGCATCGATCTTGCGGCGGCGACCGAGCTCGGCATTCCGGTCACCAACATTACGGCAATGGTCACCGACGCCACCGCTGACATCGCCTTCGGGCTGCTCCTCTCGGCAGCGCGCAACATTGTGCTCGGCGACAGGCTTTTCCGGCAAGGCGTCTATCCCGGCTCGCAGTCGAACCATCTCGCCGGCTACGCCGTCTCGGGCAAGACGCTCGGCCTCGTCGGCTTCGGCCGCATCGGCCAGGCGGTGGCGCGCCGCGGCCGCGGCTTCGGCATGACGATCATCTACAGCGATCCGCGCCGCCTGCCGGCCGAGGAGGAGGCGAAGTTCGACGCCGGCTATCGCAGCTTCGAGCAACTGCTCGGCGAGGCCGATTTCGTGTCGCTGCATCCGCAATTGTCGCGCGAGACGCGGCACCTGATGAGCGACGCGCAGTTCGCGCTGATGAAGAAGACGGCCTTCGTCGTCAACACGGCGCGTGGGCCGGTGATCGACGAGGCGGCGCTGGTGCGTGCTCTGAAAGCGAAGCAGATCGCCGGCGCCGGCCTCGACGTCTACGAATTCGAGCCGCAGGTCTCGGCCGATCTCGTCGCCATGCCGAACGTGGTGCTGACGCCGCATCTCGGCAGCGGCGTGCTCGGGGCTTTGGCATGACGGTCATCTACTCCGATCCGTGCCGCCTGCCGGCCGAAGAGGAAGCCAAGTTCGAGGCGTCCCATCGAAGCTTCGACGACCTCCTGCGCGAAGCCGATTTTGTCT
>DASTGR010000293.1:0-3589 GCA_035718885.1 Pseudolabrys sp.
GAGGGGCGTCTGATCAAGCGTCTCCAGACGCGGGGCGGGATGCGGTGGCCGGGGGGAAGCGTCGGAGATGCGGCGCGTTCTTTCTCCTCCCGGCGGTTCAAGCCGCGCTCGTCCCGGCGTGCCTACCGCACGCCGCTGGGCCCCATCGACGGGGGCCGTGGTGCCGGTCGAAGGTGCACCACGACCCTTTGGGCCCGCAGCGGTGG
Source organism: Pseudolabrys sp. (assembly GCA_035718885.1). Lineage (GTDB taxonomy): Bacteria > Pseudomonadota > Alphaproteobacteria > Rhizobiales > Xanthobacteraceae > Pseudolabrys. The sequence continues at coordinate 207 of DASTGR010000293.1, forward strand.
ATAGGCGATCCTTGCGCGAGCAGGGACGCCTGAAAGGGAAGTCCACCGGGGGCGGCGCGGAGCAGACCGATTAAACACCGTGCGCGGGACGCCTTGGGTTTGGCGGACTTGCGGCACTACAGAATCTCAGCATGCCTCGATGCTGCGAGGCGTCGAGGTCCGTGGGTCCGAGCACTATGGTTTGCGCACACTGCGTAAACTTGTGTGCGCCCCGGACCAAATGCGTCCCGCGCGCCCTCGGTACTTCGAGGGCGAGGCGGAACCGAGAATGCGGACTGCGGCGTACCCGGCGCCGACCAAAGAATACGGGCGATGACGCGCGCCTGCTCAGTCCTTCCTCGCCAAGCTCACACCCTTCGGCGGCGGCATCGTGTCCGGCACGAAAAAGTCCAATTGCAGCGGCTGGGTCGGATCGACGCGGTACTGGTCGAAATCCGTGACGCCTTCGCCGGCGAGGAAGATGTCGTCGATCAGGAAATTGCCGGTGAAGCCGACCGGCTTCTGGAAGATGCGCCAGGCGCATTCGGCGAGGATCTCCGGCTTGCGCGACATGCGCATCACCGTGTCGCCGCCGAGCAGGTTCCGGATCGCGGCGGTGGCGATCGTCGTGCGCGGCCACAGCGCGTTGACTGCGATCTTGCCGCGCATCTCGCCGGCCAGGCCGAGCACGACGAGACTCATGCCGAACTTCGCCATGGAATAGGCGGTCGACGGCGCGAACCACTTCTCCTGCATGTCGAGCGGCGGCGACAGCATCAATATGTGCGGCTGCGGCGACTTCAGCAGATAGGGCAGCGCATATTTCGACACCATGAAGGTGCCGCGCGCATTGATCCCGTGCATCAGGTCGAAGCGGTTCATGTTCGTTTCGGCGACCGGCTTCAACTGGATGGCGCTGGCATTGTTGACGACGATGTCGATGCCGCCGAATGTCTCGGCGGTCTTTTCCAGCGCCGCCTTCACCTGATCCTTCTCGCGCACGTCGACCTGAAGCGCGAGCGCACGGCCGCCGGCCTTCTCGATCTCGGCGGCGGCGGTGTGGATCGTGCCTTCGAGCTTGGGATGCGGGTCGACCGTCTTCGCGGCAAGGGCGACATTGGCGCCGTCGGCGGCGGCTCTCAGTCCGATGGCGAGGCCAATGCCGCGCGAGCCGCCGGTGATGAAGAGAGTTTTGCCTTTGAGCGACATTGCGGCTTCTCCTATCTGTCATCACCGGGCTTGTCCCGGTGATCCCGATAAGGATGGCACCGTGCCCTGATAAGCGGGATGGCCGGGACAGGCCCGGCCATGACAGCTAAAGCAGCGCCGCTTCCGCGTTGATCACGCTGTCGCCGCCTTCAGTGACGTTCCGCTCGAGGCCGTTCACGGCGACCGCGATATTCTCGGCGAAGAACCGCGCCAGCGACACACGCGCGGCGGAATCGCCCGCGCCGCGCAGCGCGCCGAGCGCCTGCTCGGCCAGCATGCAGCCGCCGGCGGCGTTGCCGAACAGCCGGAGATAGGGCGTCGCGCCGGCGAGCGCGGCTTGCGAACCCTTCTGGGCGAGCAGCCAGGTGGTTGCGCGTTCGAGGCCGTCGATGGCGTCGCCGAGGCGCGCAGCGGTCTCGCCGAAGGCCGGCGCATTGCTGGCCTTCACGTTCGACACGGTCCGGCGCAGTTCGTCGATGTAGAGCGCAATGGTCTTGCCGCCTTCGAGCGGCACCTTGCGCGTGACGAGGTCGAGCGCCTGGATGCCGTTCGTGCCCTCGTAGATCGCAGCAATGCGCGCGTCGCGGTAGTGCTGCGCGGCGCCGGTCTCCTCGATGAAACCCATGCCGCCGTGCACCTGCACGCCGAGCGATGCGACCTCAATGCCGATGTCGGTGGAAAAGGCTTTGGCGACGGGCGTCAGCAGCGAGCAGCGCTCGTGCGCGGCCTTGCGGGTTGCCTCGTCCTTGCCGCGCAGCGACCGGTCGAGCGCGACGCCGGTGGCGTAGCAGATGGCGCGCGCCGCGCCCGTAAGCGCCCGCATCGTCAGCAGCATGCGCTTGACGTCGGGATAATGAACGATGGCGCCGCCTGAGCCCTGCTTGCGCTCGCGCGCATAGCCAAGCGCCTGCTGCGTCGCGCGCTCGGCGATGCCGACGCCCTGCAATCCGACCGCGAGCCGCGCGCGGTTCATCATCGTGAACATGCAGGCCATGCCCTTGTGTTCTTCGCCGATGAGGAAGCCGATCGCGCCGCCCTTGTCGCCATAGACCATGGTGCAGGTCGGCGAGGCGTGGATGCCCATCTTGTGCTCGAGCGAATGCGCGCGCACGTCGTTGCGCGTCCCGTCCGGCATGACCTTCGGCACGAGGAAGAGTGAGATGCCCTTGGTGCCTTCGGGCGCATCGGGCAGACGCGCCAGCACGAAGTGGATGATGTTGTCGGTCAGGTCGTGCTCGCCATAGGTGATGAAGATCTTCGAGCCGGTGAGGCGGTAGGTGCCGTCGGCCGCGCGCGTCGCGCGGGTACGCAGCGCGCCGACGTCCGAGCCTGCCTGCGGCTCGGTCAACTGCATCGTGCCCATCCATTCGCCGGTGACGAGCTTTTCGAGGTACTGCCGCTTGAGCGCGTCCGAGCCGTAGGCATGCAGCGCGTCGACGGCGGCCATGGTCAGAACGGGGCCGATGCCGAAGGCCATCGACGCCGCGTTCCACATCTCGATGCAGGCGGCGTTGACCGCCTGCGGCAGGTCCTGGCCGCCGAAGTCGCTCGGCGCGGCAAGCCCGTTCCAGCCGGCGGCGGCCCAGGACGTGTAGGCGTCCTTCCAGCCGGGCGGGGTCGTCACCTTGCCGTCCTTGAACGGCGTGCCGAACGTGTCGCCGACACGGTTGAGCGGCGCGATCACGTCGGAGGCGAACTTTCCGGCTTCCTCGAGGACGGCGTCGATCGTGTCCTCGTCCATCTCGCCGTAGAGCCCTTCGGCGAGGGCCTCTTTCAGGCCCGACGTGTGCTTGAGGGCAAAAGCGATGTCGGAAACGGGCGCGCGGTAGGTCATGGCGCTAATCTAGCGGCGGGTCGGTTCCCGTCAAAGCCGGCGGGGGCGGCGGATCGGCGCTGCCTATGTATAGAGAGTGACCGCCTGGCGGCGGACGTTGATCGCTCCCGGTCCCGCCGCTATGGTCCGCCCGCCGCGCCGCCTTTTGGAAGGCCCCGCGGCGTACTCCCGTGCCGTGTTGGGGCGTAGCCAAGTGGTAAGGCAGCGGATTTTGATTCCGCCATTCCCTGGTTCGAATCCAGGCGCCCCAGCCAGCGCCGACTGACCGTCTGACAATCCCGACCCGCACCGAGCCTCGGCCCCGGCCTCGCCGCCGTTGCCGCACGCTCGCGCGCAGGAGCGCTCCACCGAGTCGGCACGC
>DASTGR010000294.1:0-8788 GCA_035718885.1 Pseudolabrys sp.
TCGGCGCGGTCGCGCCGCACTTTTCTCTTGTCGGTAACGCGCGTCAGCCCGCCCGTCCCGGGCAGCACGCCGAGCAAAGGCGTCTCCGGCAGAGACACGGTCGAGCGCCGGTCGTCGATCAGCATGATGTGGTCGGTGGCGAGCGCAAGCTCGTAGCCGCCGCCGGCGCAGGAGCCGTTGACCGCGCTCATGTAGATCTGCCGCGAGTTCTCGCTGGCGTCTTCCATGGCGAGCCGCGTCTCGTTGGTGAACTTGCAGAAGTTCACCTTGTGGCCGTGCGTCGCCTTGCCGAGCATGCGGATATTGGCGCCGGCGCAGAACACATTGTCCTTGCCGGACTTGAGCACGACGCAACGCACTTCCGGGTGCTCGAAGCGCAGCCGCTGCACGGCGTCGTTCAATTCGATGTCGACGGACAAGTCGTAAGAATTGAGCTTGAGCTCGTAGTCGCTCGACAGCCCGCCGGCCGGATCGACGTCCATGATCAGATACGCGATCTCGCCCTCGGTCTCGATCCGCCAGTGGCGATAGCGGGATGGCTCGGTGCGGAAGTCGATCGCGCTCATTCCGATCCCAGTCCTTGAGTGTGTCCTGCCGGATGGGCCTACGTAAAAGCCCCTATGCATTATTATGCAGATCACCTACCACCCGGGCGCGGACCCGGCAACGGGCAAAACGCGAATCTCGCGCAAAAGTCCCACAAAACGTGTTGCTTTAGAAATCCTGAGCGGTCATAGTGCTTGGAAATATAGTGCACATGACGATGACCAACCCACTTTCCACCCCCGGCGTTCGCGACTCCGAGGCCTATCTGGCCAGGCTCGGCGAGCGCGTGCGGCTCTTGCGCAGCCAGCGCGGTATGACCCGCAAGGCGCTGTCGCTGCACGCGAAAGTGTCGGAGCGCTATCTGGCCCAGCTCGAAGCCGGCAAGGGCAATGGCTCGATCGTGCTACTGCGCCGCGTCGCCCGCGCCATTGGCACGTCGGTGGCGGAACTCGTGCGCGAAGGGCCGGAACCCGCGATCGAACTCACTTTGCTCACGCAATATCTCGAGCGACTGCCCGCCGAAACGCTGGCCGAAGTGCGCAAACTCGTCACCGAGCGTTTCCGCTCTCCGGCCGAGGCCGACCGTTCGCGCCGCATCGCGCTGATCGGCTTGCGCGGCGGCGGCAAATCGACGCTCGGCCCGCTGGCGGCGCAGGCGCTGGGCGTGCCCTTCATCGAGCTCGACCGCGAGATCGAGCGGCGCGCCGGCGCCTCGCTCTCCGAAATCTTCGACATGTTCGGCCAGCAGACCTTCCGCCGCGCCGAGCGCGAGGCGCTCGAAGACGTGCTCGCCAAGCACCCGGCCTTCGTCATGGCGACCTCGGGCTCGATCGTCACCGAGGCCGCGACACTGGAGCGCCTGCTCTCCTCGTGCCTCACCGTCTGGGTCAAGGCGGAACCGGCGGAGCACATGCAGCGCGTCATGAGCCAGGGCGACATGCGGCCGATGGCGGGCTCGCCGCGCGCCATGGCCGACCTCAACTCAATTCTCGACAGCCGCAAGCCGCTTTACGCCAAGGCCGACATTACCGTCACGACCACGGGCAAGACCCCGGACGAGGTCGCCGCGGACCTGTTGCGCGCCGTCGCAGTTCCCGATAATCGCATCTCGCGCCGTTCGGCGTGAGGCACCCCTGCAATCCCCGATAAGGAGCCGGCGACAAGCCGGGCAAGGCATGAGCGAGACGATCAAGACCGACGTTGTCATCATCGGCGCCGGCCCCTGCGGCCTCTTCGCCGTGTTCGAACTCGGCCTCCTCGACATCAAAGCGCACCTGATCGACATTCTCGACAAGGTCGGCGGCCAGTGCGCCGAGCTCTATCCGGAGAAGCCGATCTACGACATCCCGGGCATTCCGATGGTCACCGGCCACGGGCTGACCGAAGCGCTGATGGAACAGATCAAGCCGTTCCACCCGAACTTCCACCTCGGCGAGATGGTGCTCAAGGTCGAGAAGCTCGGCGACGCCTCGTTCCGCGTCACAACCGACCGCGACAAGACCTTCGAGTGCAAATGCGTGGTGATCGCGGCCGGCGGCGGCTCGTTCCAGCCCAAGCGCCCGCCGATCGCCGGCATCGAGCCCTACGAGGCGAAGTCGGTGCACTACGCCGTGCGCAAGATGGACGCCTTCCGCGGCAAGAACCTGCTCGTCGTTGGCGGCGGCGATAGCGCGCTCGACTGGACGCTCAATCTCCAGCCGATCGCCAAGCGGCTGACGCTGGTGCATCGACGCGATGAATTCCGCGGCGCGCCCGACAGCGTCAACAAGATGCGCGCGCTGGTCGCGGCGGGCGAGATGGATCTGAAGATCGGCCAGGTCACCGAACTCGAAGGCACCGACGGCCAGCTCGTCGCCGCCACCGTGAAAGGCAAGGACACCAGCGACCGCATCGCGTGCGACGCCATGCTGCCCTTCTTCGGCCTGACCATGAAGCTCGGCCCGGTCGCCGAGTGGGGCATCAAGATGGAGGACGAGCTGATCCCGGTCGACACCGCGGCGTTCGAGACCAATATCCCCGGCATCTTCGCCATCGGCGACATCAACACCTATCCGGGCAAATTGAAACTCATCCTGTCCGGTTTCCACGAAGGCGCGCTGATGGCGCAGAAGATCTATCACTACGTCTATCCGGACAAGCGTCTGGTGTTCCAGTACACGACCTCGTCCACCAATTTGCAGAAGAAGCTGGGGGTGGCCTGACGCTGCTTTATCCCTCCCCTGAAAGGGGAGGGTCCGGCGCGTCAGCGCCGGGGGTGGGGTCACGTCGAAATTGAAAACACTCCCCCACCCGGCTCGCAAAGCGCTCGCCACCCTCCCCTGCGGGGAAGGGATAAGAAAGTAGAGAGATGCCCAGGATCACCTTCATCGAGCACGACGGCACCAGGCACGAGGTCGAGGCCGAGATCGGCTCGACCGTCATGGAAGCCGCGCTCAAGAACGACATTGGCGGCATCGTCGCCGAATGCGGCGGCGGCTGTACCTGCGCGACGTGCCTCGTGCATGTCGACGAAAAATGGAGCCCGATCGTCGGCCCGCCGTCTTCTGAAGAAGACCAGATGCTCGACGCCGCCTTCGAATTGAAGCCGACGTCCCGTCTCTCCTGCCAGATCAAGGTCACCGAGGCGCTCGACGGCCTGATCGTCTACACGCCGTCCTATCAGGGGCGGTAACCCTCTCTTTCCACCGCGTTGCACCTCTGGCAGAATTGAAAAGCCGTATAAACGGCGAATAAATTCGAAAGGGGTCGACAATGCTCACGCGAAGAGGTTTCGCAGGCGTAGCGGGCTGCGCGATCTGCAGCTTGACGGGATTTGCGGCAACCGAGGTGTTGGCGCAGGCTGCGCCGGCGACGACGGTGAACGGGGTAACGCGAAAAATCCTGTCGCGCACCGATGGTCCCGCCGCCGGCTACGAGACCATCATCATGGACGTGACGCTCGACGCGGGCGCCACCGTCGGACGCCACACTCATCCGGGAATCGAGTCGACCTATGTGATGGAGGGCGACATCGAACTTCCGGTACAGGGCCAGCCGACGCGCGTGATGAAAGCGGGCGACGCGTTCCAGATTCCGCCGGAAACGCCGCATGCCGGCGGCAAAGCGTCGAACGCGAAGTGCCGGCTGATGATCAATTATATTGTACAGAAGGGCAAACCGCTCGCCACCCCGGTGTAGCCCGCGGTCGATCGCGTCACCGGCGCCGACATGCGCCTTCCGACGGCCAAGAAGTAAGAGCGGAGCGGGTGAGGGCTCAGCCCCTCACCCACTCCCGCGCATTGCAGAACGATTTGATTTCGATCGCGCGGGGCGTCGCGACAGTTGCCGTAGGCAACCAATTTCCCGTGTTTTATACGGACGTTTTACGCCGGAAGTCGCGCGCCGCGCGTTGAATCATCAAACAGCCGCCGTTTTCGCGGGCAGCGCGCCGAACATTCGGGCACGCGAATCCGGACGGTTCGGTCGATAATGTGAGCGTCAGTCAGAGGAGCGCGCGCGATGCACCGCCTTTGGATCGCGGCCGTGCTGATCGCAGCAACGGCAATATTGCAATTGCGCATGGCGCCGGTGCGAGGGCAGCCGGACCCCGACCTGTCGGCCTATGACTGCACCGACGTGACGCAGAGCAAGCTTTTGAAGCGCCTTTGCTATGACGAGGCGCGCCGCACACTCGTCGCCGAAGTCGCCGGCCGCTATTACGCGCATTGCAATGTCGATGCGTCGGTGGTCGACGGCCTGTCCGACGCCGAAAGCGTACCGACCTACTACATCACCGAGATCCGCGCCGGCCACAAATGCAAGGCTGGCGACCTCGCGCCCGAGATCGCCAAGGTCGTCGCGCATTAGCGCGCGACGGCGCCCGGTCTACTGCTGCACCGATTGCAGGTAGTAGACGAGCTCGAGGATCCGCGCGCGCACGACCGTCTCGCCGCCATACGGTCCGTATTTGAGGCCGACCTGCGCCTGATAGCGGTCGCCCCACACCGGCATTTCGCGGCTGCCATGCGCGCCCGCCGAGCGGCCGTCGATGGTCTGCACGACCTTCAGGAACGGGAACGCGCCCTGGTTCTGCTTTGCGAGCTGCGTCAGGTCAGCCGGCTTGACCTTCAGCGAATTGGCAATCGGACCGCTGCCGCGCGCGTCGGTGCCATGGCAGGCCGAGCAGGAATTGAAGAACTCGACTGCGCCGGCGGACACGATGGTGCTGTCCTGCGCAAGGGCTGTGCTATGGCAAGTCCAGAGAATGGCGATGGTCAGTGCAAGCGAGCGAATCTGTGTCGGCATGGTCGCCCCCGGTGGCATCCGTTCTCAACAAGGCTAGGCGTCGGAGGGAGGCAGCCCTTGATCTGGCGCAATCGAAGGGCGGGCCGCGCGCAACGCCGGGATGTGCGCGTGGGCGCGCCGTGCCTGCCTGCCCTCCGGTCCGGCCAACTCACGCAATTTATCCGCAATTTATCCCGCGGCTCGCGGGTTAGGGCACAATCCCGCGGTCGCGAAATGGCGTCGGATCAACCGGTCGGGGGGTGTCATGCGTCGATCTGTCTGGGTCATCTTTCCGCTCATGCTGGCATTGACCGGCGGCATTGCTGCCGGCGGTGCCGCGGCGCAGGCGCCGGGCCACACCCAACTCATCACGCTCGGCACGCGCGGCGGACCGATCCCGAGCAAGGACCGCGCGCAGTCGTCGAATCTGCTCATCGTCGACGGGACGTATTACCTGATCGATGCGGGCGACGGCGTGCTCCGCCGCCTCGCCCAGGCGAACGCGGACTTCCGCAAAATCGGAAAGGTCTTCATCACCCACGACCACGACGACCATACGGCCGGACTGGCGACACTCCTGTCGGTGTCGTGGGACTTCCAGCGGCGCGACCCGATCGATGTCTACGGTCCGCCCGGCACCGCTGCGCTCGTCGCGGGCGCAAAACAGTATTTCACGGTGAACGCGGAAATACGCTGGATCGAGGGCCGCCGCACGCCGCTGGCAAACGTGTTCGTCGGTCACGACGCCGGCACCGGAGCAGTCTACAGCGATGACAAGGTCCGCGTGACGGCCGCCGAGAACACGCATTTCCACATCCCCGAGGGCTCGCCCTATTTCGGCAAGTACAAATCCTACGCCTACCGGTTCGAGACGCCCGACCGCGTGATCGTGTTCACCGGCGACACCGGGCCCAGCGACGCTGTTGCCGACCTTGCGAAGGGCGCGGACATCCTGGTGTCCGAGGTGGGCTCGGCGGACGACGTCAAACAGGTGCTGATCAGGAATGGATCATGGCAGGGCATGTCGCCGGAGCAGCAGACCGCCTTCATGCGCCACCTGACCGAGGAGCACCTCACGCCCGAAGAAGTCGGCAAACTGGCGGCGCGGGCCGGCGTCAAGAAGGTGGTGCTGACACATCTCCTGCTGACGGTGACCGAGAACGACGATTATCAGCGCTTCGTGCCGGAGGTGAAGAAGCACTTTTCGGGCGAGGTCGTGGTGGCAAAAGACCTGATGCGATTCTGAAGGCAGGCCGGCGACCGGCGACGCGCCGCTAGAACCCCGTCGCGAACCGCGACATCACCACGATGATCGCGACCTGCATCGTGCCCTGCACCGCGACGACCCGCACATAAGTTTTCATCCAGCGCGCGATCTTGGCGCCGTCCGGTTGCGGCTTCTGCATCTCGAAATAGAGCCTTAGGTTGACCGGCAGAAGATAGCCGAGGCCCTGCACCGTCAGGATGGTGACGATCGTCAGCGCCGCGATGACCCACCAGAACTCCGGATAGCCGAGATCGAGGAAGCCGAGCCGCTTGGCAAGAAACCAGCCCGCGGTCGAGGTAATGGTCGAGAGCGTCGGCATCAGGATCAAGGTGCGCGGGATGATGCCGGACATCATCGTCTTGCGCGTCTCAGGCGAGACGCGGCGCAGCACCGGACCGACGACGAACCCCATGAACAGGTCGATGCCGGTCCACAGCACGCCGGCCATGACGTGCACGAAATTGAGGAACCAGAGGCTCGGCCCGTTGATCGCAGCGATCATGACGCCGAGCGCGGCGAGCGCCGGGATCAGGTAGACGGGCCGCAGCGGCGAGGCGATCGCCGGGGCGGGTGCCGCGCCCGGCGCGGCGACAACGGTTTCGGTCATGGCGCGAATCCCCCGATTGGCTTCGCGCGCATTGTAGCGACTTCGCCCTGTCCGTCATCCTGACGCGATCGGCCTGCGGTCGCGCCCCTCAGGACGACGGGCATTCAGCCCGGATAGGCGCGCACATGGTGCCGCTTGTGCGGGCGCTGCGGCGCCGCCGCCGCGCCCTGATAGGCGCTGTTCGGGAAGCAGTCGCCGATGCGGCCCTGCGCGACCGTGTCCCAGCATTGCTTGTGGGTCTCGAAGCCGCAATTGGTGCCGCCATTGCCCTCGAGGCCGCCGCTGTAGATCGCGCACCAGGGATAGATGGTCTCGGCCTTGGCCGGCGCCGGCTGGGCGATCAGTGCCGCGCCGCCCGCGACCGCCAGGATTGCGATGAGCTTGTGCATCGAACACCTCCGTACCGGCGCGCCCGCGGCCTGCCGCCGGCGCTTTTGCATTCAACGTTTCCGCCCGCGAAAGCCTGTGCCGGCTGGACACGAACCGCGCGCCCGGCTTATCACCCGGGCGGCCGCGGCGAAAGGCGGCCTCGCGCGAACTTGAAAGGACAACGCCCGTGGACGCCAGCACCTCACAGGACATGCTCTACGAGATCAAGGACGGCGTCGGCTGGGTGACCTTCAACCGTCCGCAGGCGCGCAACGCCTTCACCTTCGCGATGTACGAGCGCCTCGCCGAAATCGCCAAAGAGGCAAACGAGAACAAGGCGATTAAGGTGCTGGTCTTCCAGGGCGCCGGCGACAAGGCCTTCGCCTCGGGCACCGACATCAACCAGTTCCGCGCCTTCAAGTCGCCGGAGGATGCGCTCGAATACGAAAGCCGCATCGATCGCGTGCTCGGCGTGCTCGAGACCTGCCGCGTGCCGACCATCGCGGCCATCAACGGCGCCTGCACCGGCGGCGGCGCCGGCATCGCAGCCTGCTGCGACATTCGCATCGGCACGAAGACGGCGCGTCTCGGCTTCCCGATCGCACGCACGCTCGGCAACTGCCTGTCCATGTCGAACCTGTCGCGGCTCACCGCGCTGGTCGGCCCGGCCCGCGTCAAGGATCTCATCTTCACCGCGCGCCTCGTCGGGGCCGAGGAAGCCGCCAGCGTCGGCCTGCTCACCGAAGTGGTCGAAGACGGCGCAGCCTTGCAGACACGCGCGGCCGAGATGGCCGCACTCATCGCCACGCACGCGCCGCTCACGATGACCGCAATCAAGCAGGGGCTCGCTCGCCTGATGACCCGCCTGACCCGCGAGGAAGGCGAGGACCTCATCCTTATGTGCTACATGAGCCGCGACTTCCGTGAGGGCATGGACGCGTTCCTGAACAAGCGCGCGCCGCAGTGGAAAGGCGAGTAAGTCCCCTCGCCCGCCCTTTTGCTGCTTACGAGTCGACCTTCTGCGTCTTCACGACGCTGCACGACACGCACTCGTAGGTGCGAAGTTCCGGCTCGCGGCCGAAGCTCGGCAAGACCTGCCGCAGACGCATCGGCTTGCCGCAGCTTGGACAACTGATGGCTTGGTCGCTTGTCATGCGACCGCTATACGGAACGCGCGATGACCGGGAGATGAATGCCGCGCGCGGGAAACCTACATCGGGAACTTTGCGCGCCGCGCGCAGCGCCTCAGCCGAACAGGCGCAGCACCGACTGATCGCTCTGCGTGGCGAGCGTCAAGGCGGTGGTCGATAGCTGCCCGCAGATCGGCGATGGATGAAGCGCGAGATTTGATCGCTCGCCGACCGACAACACAATTCCGGGCACGCGCGCATCGCTGACGCTTATGCACCGGAACCGCCCGACTCACAATCAAGCGTTTCCGGTCACGGCGCCCCATAATTCGTCGGCCGTGCGATTGCGGCAGTCGGGCGACCGGAACAATCTGACCTCGACCGGGACATCGAACTGCTCGGGCCCGGCGCGGACGAGCCGCCCGGACGTCACCTCGTCGCCGGCAAGCGTGCAAGGAAGCCAGGCCAGCCCATGCCCCTCTCGCGCCATGGTCATCAGCGCGGCGGCGAGATGTGAGGTGAACGCCACTTGCATGTTCGCCATCGCATCGCCGCTTGCCCGATGGGCGGACAGGATCCGCCCGATCCCGGACGCCTGGCTGTAGG
>DASTGR010000295.1:0-15982 GCA_035718885.1 Pseudolabrys sp.
CGGATTGGTGACGGCAAGATATTCGTCTCCAACATCGAAGAGGCCATCCGCATCAGAACCGGCGAGTCCGGGGTCGATGCCATCTAACAGGACGCGGACGCCCGTCGCGCGGACATTTCAGTAAACAAGGGGGATAAAGGAACCCATGACTACAGCCAAAGACGTCATGAAGATGATCAAGGACAACGACGTCAAATACGTCGATTTCCGTTTCACCGATCCGCGCGGCAAGTGGCAGCACGTCACCTTCGACGTCACGATGATCGAGGAAGACACGTTCGCCGAGGGCCAGATGTTCGACGGCTCCTCGATCGCCGGCTGGAAGGCGATCAACGAGTCCGACATGTGCCTGATGCCCGACCCGGCGACGGCCTGCATCGATCCGTTCTTCGCCGAGACGACCCTCGTCCTCGTCTGCGACGTGCTCGAGCCGACCACCGGCGAGCCCTATAACCGCGATCCGCGCGGCATGGCCAAGAAGGCGGAAGCGCTCGTCAAGTCGCTCGGCTATGGCGACGTGATCTACTTCGGCCCCGAGGCCGAGTTCTTCGTGTTCGACGACGTCAAGTACAAGGCCGACCCCTACAACACGGGCTTCAAGCTCGACTCGATCGAACTGCCGACCAACTCCGACACTGACTACGAAGGCGGCAACCTCGGCCACCGCATCGGCATCAAGAAGGGCTACTTCCCGGTGCCACCGCAGGATTCGGCGCAGGACATGCGTTCGGAGATGCTCGCGGCCATGGCCAAGATGGGCGCGAAGGTCGAGAAGCATCACCACGAGGTCGCTTCGGCGCAGCACGAGCTGGGCCTGAAGTTCTCGCCGATGACCTTCATGGCCGACCAGTTGCAGATCTATAAGTACTGCATCCAGCAGGTCGCGCAGATCTACGGCAAGACGGCAACGTTCATGCCGAAGCCGATCTATGGCGACAACGGGTCGGGCATGCACTGCCACCAATCGATCTGGAAGGGCGGCAAGCCGATGTTCGCCGGCGACAAGTACGCCGGTCTCTCCGACATGTGCCTGTCCTACATCGCCGGCGTCATCAAGCACGCCAAGGCGATCAACGCCTTCACCAACCCGACCACCAACTCCTACAAGCGTCTGGTGCCGGGCTACGAGGCGCCGGTGCTGCTCGCCTACTCGGCGCGCAACCGTTCGGCATCCTGCCGCATCCCCTACACCGAGAGCCCGAAGGCCAAGCGCGTCGAGGTCCGTTTCCCCGATCCGCTCGCCAACCCGTATCTCGGCTTCGCCGCGCTCCTGATGGCCGGCCTCGACGGCGTCAAGAACAAGCTCCATCCTGGCGACGCGATGGACAAGGACCTGTACGACCTGCCGCCGGCGGAGCTCAAGCAGATCCCGACCGTCTGCGGCTCGTTGCGCGAGGCACTCGAGAATCTCGACAAGGACCGCGACATCCTCAAGGCGGGCGGCGTGTTCGACGACGACTTCATCGACAGCTACATCGAGTTGAAGATGACGGAAGTCATCCGCTTCGAGCACACGCCGCACCCGGTCGAGTACGAGATGTATTACTCAGCCTGATCCGGGCCACATGGCAAGAAAGAGAAGGGCGCCCTCACCGGCGCCCTTTTTCTTTAGTGTTCAGGCGGTCCGCGCGGCGGCAGGCCCGGCAAGACGTTTGGCGGGCGCGCGCCTTTGCAGCGACACAACCGTGTCATCCGGCGCCACCTCCGGCGCGGCGCACATGCGATTGCGTCCGCTGCGTTTGGCCACATAGAGCGCCTCATCGGCGCGGTTGATCAGCGCGTCGAGGTCAGCGACTGGCGCACGGGAGGCCGCCGCGCCGATGCTCACCGTTCCGTGCACCACGTGGCCGGCAATCACCTGCCCTGCCTGCTCGAATCCCGACCGGATGCGTTCGGCGATCTTTTCGGCGATGTCGATGTGACCGGGCACGATCACGGCGAATTCCTCGCCGCCGAGCCGGCCGATAATGTCGTCGGTGCGCATGCCGGTATTGAGCACGCCGGCGAAAACCTTCAGCGCCTCGTCGCCTGTCGCATGACCGAAGCGGTCATTGATCGACTTGAAGTGATCGAGGTCGAACATCATCAGCGTGACCGGCTCACGCTTGCGCGCCTGCCGTGCGCACAGATCGGCTGCGCCTTGCAGGAATGCGCGGCGGTTCGGCAGCCCGGTCAGGTGATCGGTGGTCGCGGCGCGACGGTAAACGTAGAGGTGATGATCCTTGACCAGCAGCAGCACGATGAAGGCCGTGCCGACGGCGTAGATGATGGTCTCGAGCACGAACACCGTGACCCATTGCGGCGCGGTCTCGGCCGGGATGGCGCGCTGCATCACCAGCGGCAGGATAAAAATTGCGGCGTGCAGGCAGGGCACAATCACCCCGGCAGCACGTGAGCCCCGCGACTTGCGCCGCTCGCGCCGGAGTTCGCAGGCGATCAGGAACGTATAGGCGGCGACGAGCAGCGCGGCGAGCGTCACGCGCGCATTGCCGCCCTCGCCGACACCGGGCATGGCGCAGAATACCGGCCACACGATCGCGCCTGCGAGTGCGGCGAGCGGGCGCAGCTCGCGGCCGTAAAAGAGACGGATGCCGCTCCAGACCACACCGCAGGCCAGAAGCGTCATCGCTTCCGGCACCTCGCGCGGCACCGGCAGGCGCGGCTGCGGCATCAGCCAAAGCGCCATCGAGGCGGCACCGATCAGATAGGCCGAGCCCCACCAGGCCAGCGGACGTACGTCGCGTTCCTGCATCCAGCACAGGAGCAGAAACAGGCCGAGCAGGCCGGCGAGCGCAATCGATACGAAGGCGAGCGTCGGCAGGTCGAGGAATGTCGGGGGGCCGCCGGTGGAGAGCATTCGTCCTCCGCTCGGCCCGGATCCTTCTTGGGCGAGCGGGCAAAGGGTACCGCTCAGGCGTGCGCGAAATATTGCGCGGAATCGCGCCTTTCGACGAAACACTGGGAAGAATTGGACTTAAAAATCCGGGCGGCCGCGGCGCGGTTCAGGCGCTTGCCACTTTGCGCCAGCGGCGGCGCTCCCCGAGATTTTCGGGCGGCGCGGCCGGCTCGGGTGCGATCGCGCACTCGACGCGATTGCGGCCGTTCGCCTTGGCGCGATAGAGCGCCTGGTCGGCGGCTGCAAGCAGCTGCGCGACCGGCGCGTCTGGATCGTCGGAGATCGTGACGCCGGCGCTGACGCTCGGCACGAGGTCATCCTTCGCGTGTGATGCCGCCGCTGCGACGAAATTGCGCCGGACGCGGTCGGCGATCGCCTCGGCCTCGCCAATGTCCCCGGCGGGCAGCATCGCCGCGAATTCCTCGCCTCCGATGCGACCGAACAAGACATCGGCGCCGAGCGTGCGCGTCGCGGCGCCGGCAAAGATCTGCAACACGGCGTCGCCGGTGCCATGGCCGAGCCGGTCGTTGATCGCCTTGAAGCGGTCGAGGTCGAACAGCATCACAGCGAGCGGCTCGGGGTCGAGGCGCTGCTGCGCTTGGAGGCGTGCGGCGCCGTCGAGGAAGGCGCGGCGGTTCGGCACACCGCTCAACGGATCTATCAGCGAGGCGATCTTGTGCTGCAATTCGGTGCGCTCTTTCGTCATGTTGAGCAGCAGGAACGCCAGCACCACCGTGAACAGGAGCGTGCCGAATGCGATGAGCGCGAACGAGATGCCGCTCATGATCGACTGGCCTTGCAGGATCGGCGACAGGAGCGTCGCCGGAATGCGCGCCAGCAGGGCCGCGGCATAGGCCAGAAGCGCGCAGACCGTCGGCCAGCGCGACATCAACGGCTCGGCGCGGCCGCGCCAGAACTCTTCAGCCGTGGCGGCGGTGAGCATGGCCATCAGCGTCGAAACGAGCAGCACGTGGAAATTCGGGCCGGCGACGAAGGACGGCAGCATCGACGCGGCGAGCCAGAGACCGGGCGCCGCGAGCACCGGGATCGGCCGTACGTCGCAGCCCCCGAACATGCGCGAACCCGCCCAGATGCAGGCGGCGCCGAGCAGGATGAGCTCATTGGCGATCGTGACCGAGACCCAGTCCGGCATCGATCCGTGGGTGGTGAGAAGGCCCTGCCCGGTGGCGCTCACGACGTAGGCGCCGCCCCACACCATCTGCGCTTTGACGGCTCGGTTCTGCAGGCCGGCAAAGACCAGCAGGGCGCCGAGCAGCGCCGTGACGAAAACCGTCACAACAGACAGCGTCTGGACGTCGAGCTGCATCCCTCTCCCTCACCCGTGTCCAACTTAGAAGGGGCAAGGTTTGACGGGGGTTACCGGATGCATGAACTCGCGCGAGAGCCTTGACGAAAGGTAAAGGCAATTCCGCGAATTAGAACTTCCAAAAAGAGAAAGGGCGCGCCGGCGAGGCGCGCCCTTCGTAATCGCCAACGAAGCGGGTCTTAGCGCTTCGAGAACTGGAAGGAACGACGCGCCTTGGCCCGGCCGTACTTCTTGCGCTCGACCACGCGCGAGTCGCGGGTCAGGAAGCCGCCGCGCTTGAGCGCGCCGCGCAGTTCCGGCTCGAAGTAGGTGAGCGCCTTGGCGAGGCCATGGCGCACCGCGCCCGCCTGTCCGGAGAGGCCGCCGCCCGACACCGTGCAGACGACGTCGTACTGGCCGTTGCGGCCAGCCGCGACGAGCGGCTGCTGGATCAGCATGCGGAGCACCGGACGCGCGAAGAACACCTCGACAGTGCGGGTGTTGACGGTGATCTTGCCGGAGCCCGGCTTGATCCAGACGCGGGCGACCGCGTTCTTGCGCTTGCCGGTCGCGTAAGCGCGACCCTGGGCGTCGACCTTCTTCTCGTACTTGGGCGCCTCGGGCGAAGCCGACTTCAGGCTCGCCAGGCCTTCCATGGACTGTACGGTCTCGGCCATGATCAGGCGCTCCTCACGTTCTTGCGGTTCATCGAGGCGACGTCGAGCTTCTCGGGCTTCTGCGCTTCGTGCGGATGCTCGCCGCCCGGATAGACGCGCAGATTGCCGAGCTGCACGCGGCCGAGCGGGCCACGCGGCAGCATGCGCTCCACAGCCTTCTCGACGATGCGCTCGGGGAAACGGCCCTCGAAGATCGACTTCGCAGTCCGATCCTTGATGCCGCCGATGAAGCCGGTGTGGTGGTGATAGATCTTCTGGTCGCGCTTGCGGCCGGTGAACACGGCCTTGGCGGCATTGACGACGATGACGTTGTCGCCGTCATCGACGTGCGGGGTGTAGGACGGCTTGTGCTTGCCGCGCAGCCGCATGGCGACGATCGAGGCGAGACGGCCGACGATGAGCCCGGTCGCGTCGATCGTAACCCACTTCTTCTCGATGTCGGCGGCCTTGGCCGAATAGGTCTTCATGACAAATCCTTGGAATAGGCCGGGCGCTGAACGACGCGCTCCGAAGGTGGCGGTTGTCTAATGGAGCAATCCGCTGCGGTCAATGGCCTTCAGTGGCCGATTGGCTATCTATATCAATGGTTTATTAGAATGGTATTTTAGCACCAGTAACTGGTGTTATATTACCATTGCCTAATTGGCGCTGACCGGGAGCGAATAGGTCGACGTCACATGCGCAACGGGCTCATCCATCCCGTCCGAGTAGATCGACACCTCCCCGACCGCCAAGCGCTTGCCAACCTTGAGCAATTTCGCGTCGGCCAAGAGGTCCGAGGGCGCCGGCTTGCGCAGGAAGTTGATGTTGAGGTTGGTCGTCACGGCGAGCGGCATCGGCCCGACCGCGGAAAAAACCGCGACGTACATGGCGAAATCGGCGAGCTCCATCATGGTCGGCCCCGAGATGGTGCCGCCGGGACGGATGTAGTCCTCATGGAAGTGGCGCCGGACGCGGATGCTGCCGTGGTCGACGCGCTCGATGGTCAGGCCGCAGCCCTCGTAGAAGGCCTGCGGAAACTCCTTGCGCAGGATCTCGGCGATCTCGTCTGCGTTCAGCGCCGGCGCTCGCATGTCACACACCCCCGCCGGCAACGGCCGGCCCGCCCCCGTCATAAGCCGGGGATGCGAGGCGTCAACCGTGGCTGCGTTTGCGGCCGTAGAGGGCGCGCAGCTCGTCCTTGGCTTTCTCGAGCTTGGCTTGGCTTGGCTTGGCTTGCCTTCGGCAGGCCCTTGCCGGCGCGGTTGATGTAGAATGTCAGCATCGACATCGCCGAGCGGTACGGGTCCGTCTTGCGCCGCCGGCTGTGCTCGGCCGAGCGTTTCAGCGACGACGCGATCGCCTTCGGCGACTCCTTCTTGAACACGCCTTCCTTGAGGGTCAGCGCGTCGCTCGTCTCGGTGACGCGCTGCGACCAGCGGCGCTTGCGTTTGGCCATAGCGTTCTCCTTATCCACGAAACGTGCCGGAGGAATGCGGCGTTCCCGGCTTTGCGTGGTGGCGTGAGGGGTCTATCCTCGGCGCATGAACAAGCCGGTCGACGTCCCTGTCCTCCTGCGCGAGCGCGACGGCGAAATCGCCATGCTGGTGCTCAACCGGCCGCATCCGCGCAACAGCCTGTCCGAAGCCCTGCTTCAGGCACTCTCCTCGGCGCTGCGCGACATCAAGGACGACACAAGCGTACGCTCGGTCGTTCTGGCGGCCAACGGACCGGCCTTCTGCGCCGGGCACGACCTGAAGGAGTTGACCGCGCGCAGGGCCGACGCGGATGGCGGCCGCGCGTACTTCCGTCACATCATGACCACGTGCAGCGCCATGATGCAGCAGATCGTCACACTGCCGCAGCCGGTGATCGCCGCCGTGCAGGGACCCGCCAGCGCCGCCGGCTGCCAATTGGTCGCAAGCTGCGACCTCGCCGTCGCCTCCGACGCGGCGAAATTCGCGACGCCCGGCGTCGACATCGGCCTCTTCTGCTCGACGCCGATGGTCGCCCTGTCGCGCAACGTCTCGCGCAAAGCTGCGATGGAGATGCTGCTCACCGGCGACATGGTGGAGGCGAAACGCGCCGCCGAGATCGGCCTCGTCAACCGCGTCGTGCCCGCCGGTGAAGAGCGCGCCGCCGCGCTCGCGCTGGCCAAGCAGATCGCCTCGAAGTCGTCCTACACGCTCAAGGTCGGCAAGGAAGCGTTCTACCGCCAGCTCGAATTGCCGCTGGCGCAAGCCTACGCCTACGCCTCGGAAGTGATGACCGAGAACATGATGGCGCGCGACGCGGAGGAAGGCATCTGCGCATTCATCGAAAAACGCGATCCGAAATGGCAGGACCGTTGATGGATCGCGCGTACACAATCACACGCGGTTGATCGGCCCTTTGCGGCCCCGATTTGAAGCCCTATGTTCGGCGGCCTCAATCGCCGGACATCAGTCACATGAACAATTCGTCGATCGTGTTCACCCCGGCCGCGCAAAAGGCGCAGGCCGAGCGCGGCGCGGCCGCCTCCTACGCCCGCCGCGTCGAAGAAGGCTTCCCCGACACGGTGACGCCGGAGCTCGCCAAATTCATCGCCGAGCAGGACATGGCGTTTCTCGGCACCGCGAGCGGCGCCGGCGCGCCTTACATTCAGCATCGCGGCGGACCGAAAGGCTTCATCAAGGTCATCGACGAGAAGACGCTCGGCTTCGCCGACTATCGCGGCAACCGGCAATACATCACGCTCGCCAATCTCTCGGAGAATGACCGCGCCTACCTGTTCCTGCTCGATCCGGCGCGGCGGCAGCGCATCAAGATCTGGGGCCGCGCCCGCGTTATCGAGGACGATGCCGCGCTGGTGGCCAAACTGTTCGACGAGGGCTACAAGGCGAAGCCCGAACGGGCGATCCTGTTCACCATCGAGGCCTGGGACGTGAACTGCTCGCAGCACATCGTCACGCGTTACACCGAAGCGCAGCTCGAGGACGCCTTCAACGACGTGCGCAAGCACATCGCCACGCTCGAGGCCGAGAACGCACGGCTGCGCGCGCAACTGGCGCAGCAACACCAGACGCAATGAACCACGACGCGTATCCGGACAGCTATATTCGCGGCATCCTCAACACGGTGAAGACCGTGGCGATGGTCGGCTTCTCGCCCAAAGAGAACCGGCCGAGCTACTTCGTGTTCAAATATCTCCTCGAGCGCGGCTACCGCGTCATCCCGGTCAATCCCGGGCAGGCCGGTAAGGAGGTGCTTGGCCAGAAGGTCTATGCCTCGCTCTCGGACATTCCCGAGCCGATCGACATGGTCGACATTTTCCGCGGCTCGGAGAACGTGCCGCCGATCGTCGAGGAGGCGCTTACGCTGACGCCAAAGCCCTCGGTGATCTGGATGCAGCTTACCGTGCGCAACGACGAAGCGGCGCGGCGCGCCAAGGATGCCGGGATGAAGGTGGTGATGAACCGCTGCCCGAAGATCGAGTATGGCCGCCTGTCGAGCGAAATTTCGTGGATCGGCGTCAATTCCCGGACATTGTCGTCGAAGAAGCCGGTCGGACTCGGCAAGGGCGTGCAGAAGATGGGGCTCGGCGGGGAGACGCCCAATAAGCCAGCCTAGCGCTCGCCGCGACGCGGCGTATCAATCCCTCTGATTGTCCTGATGCGCGACGCGCATCGTGCCGTATACGCCGACGGTGGCATTTCATTCCAACATTGCCGCGCGCTTGACCTTTTGCCCACCCTCCCCGTTTAATCCCGCCCAACGCGGCAAAACGGCGTCAGGACGCCGCATCAACGACAGGGGCACACCATGGCGGACGGCGAACGCACACCGGGCTTCGACACGCTGGCGATCCACGCCGGCGCCAAGCCCGATCCCACCACCGGCGCGCGCGCGACGCCGATCTACCAGACGACGTCCTTCGTGTTCGACGACGTCGATCACGCGGCCTCACTGTTCGGCCTTCAGGCCTTCGGCAACATCTACACCCGCATTGGCAATCCGACCTGCGCCGTGCTTGAAGAACGCATTGCCGCGCTCGAAGGCGGCACCGCGGGGCTCGCGGTCGCATCCGGCCACGCCGCGCAGGTGCTGGTGATGCACGCAATGATGACGCCGGGCGACGAGTTCGTCGCGTCGAAGAAGCTCTATGGCGGCTCGATCAACCAGTTCAACCATTCGTACAAAAACTTCGGCTGGAACGTCGCCTGGGCCGATCCGGACGATCTCTCGACCTTCGAGAAAGCGATCACGCCCAAGACCAAGGCCATCTTCATCGAGTCGATCGCGAACCCCGGCGGGGTCATCACCGACATCGAAGGCATCGCCAACATCGCGCGTAAGGCCGGCGTCCCGCTTGTCGTCGACAACACGCTCGCCACGCCTTACCTGTGCAAGCCGATCGACTACGGCGCCGACGTCATCGTTCACTCGCTCACCAAGTTCCTCGGCGGCCACGGCAACTCGATCGGCGGCATGATCGTCGACGGCGGCACGTTCAACTGGTCGCGCGACAAGAAGTACCCAATGCTGTGCGAGCCCCGGCCGGAATATTCAGGCATGGTGCTGCACGAGACCTTCGGCAACTTCGCCTTCGCGATCGCGTGCCGCGTGCTTGGCCTGCGCGATCTCGGCCCGGCGCTGTCGCCGTTCAACGCCTTCCTGATCCTCAACGGCACCGAGACGCTGGCGCTGCGCATGCAGCGGCACTGCGACAACGCGCTCGCCGTCGCCGAGTGGCTGTCGAAGCGGCCCGAGGTCGCCTGGGTCAGCTATCCGGGCTTGCCGGGTGACAAGTATCACGCGCTCGCCAAGAAATATTCGCCGAAAGGCGCCGGCGCCGTGTTCACTTTCGGCTTGAAGGGCGGCTACGACGCCGGCGTGAAGCTCGTCTCGAACGTGAAGCTGTTCTCGCACCTCGCCAATATCGGCGACACGAAATCGCTGATCATCCATCCCGCCTCGACCACGCACCGGCAGCTCTCCGATGCGCAGAAGGTGCAGGCGGGCGCCGGCCCCGACGTGGTGCGGCTCTCGATCGGCATCGAGGACAAGGCCGACATCATCGCCGACCTGGAGCAGGCGCTGAAGTAACGCCGACTTCGTTCAGGGCGATGCCGGAACCGGTGCCGGTGCGGGCTCGAACGGGGCGAGTTGCCCCTGATCGAGCAGCATCTGGCGCCGTTTCAGTTCGGCCTCGAGCAATTGCGCCTCGAGGCAGGCCTTGAGCGCGTCCGCCTTCTGCTTCTCGAGCGAGATCTGCATCGCCGCCTCGCGCTGCGGCTCGCAGGAGCAGCAATGCGCGAGCTCCGGATCGTAGACCGTGCCGTCGGTCGGCAGCGAGAACGGCCTCGCAGCTTCGACCACCGTCCCCACCTTCGGCAGCAGCTTCACGGCATCCTTGATCTGCGTCTGAATCGAGGACGGCAACCAAGCGATGTCGTCGAGCGGATGCCAGTCGGACGGCACGTTCGGCGCAATGACACGGTAGGAAATCTCGGCGACGACGGTGCTGAAGTTGTAAAGCTCCATGACCTTGCGGACAAAATAGGTGACCGCGCGGCAGGCATTGTCGTTCTGGATCGTGCGCGCGCTCGTGTCGAGCGAATCCTTTTCGGCATAGGTGCTGACGACCACCGAGCGCTCAGCATGCGTCAGCAACGAGGCCTGCGCGATCGACTGCTGGAAC
Organism: Pseudolabrys sp.; assembly: GCA_035718885.1. Taxonomy (GTDB): domain Bacteria; phylum Pseudomonadota; class Alphaproteobacteria; order Rhizobiales; family Xanthobacteraceae; genus Pseudolabrys. Next base: position 10,539 of record DASTGR010000295.1, read on the forward strand.
TGATCAGATACCGAACCGATCTGCACGGCATTGTGATCGCTGTAGCTTGCGGAGGCAGAGTTGCTCATGCTGCCGGACCCCACGCCAATGTCGAGAGACACCGAGCTCGAGAAGGAGGTGTCGGCCTTGACGAGCTTGTCGCTCAATTGGCTGAGCGTATTGGTCACGCGTGCCTCGTGCACCGTCGACAGGAACTGCATGAACGTCGTCTGGACCGAATAGCGGTCCTGCACGCTGGTGATCTGGCGGTAGCGGTCGCTGTGATAAAGCGTCACCTTCTCGCCCGGCAGCAGCGTGACCGTGTAGAGCAGCGGCCCGTGCTGCTTGCCGACGAGGCACATCCGGTGCTGGTAGAGGATGCGGAATTCGATGTACCGCTCTTCACCGAGACGAAGCGTCGTGGCGCTCTTGGTCTCGGACCGGAACGGCACGCGGAAATATCGGTACTCGTACCAGATGAGGCACGCCTTGTCGGGCAGCCACGGGGGATCGCACGGTGAGACGCAGCAATCGTCGTGCACCGGCAGGTCGACGCTGCACGGGCCGGACGGCGCCCGTCCTTCAAGAGCATCTTGCGAACCAGCGGTAGATTTCGGTTTGCTTGCCATGTGATCGCCCCCCTAAACCGGGCTCATGCAATCCGGTGGCCCGGCTTCCCATGCGTAGCGGTATGCGAACCTTATGTTATATGCAACTATAACTTGTAGTGTTCGAGGCGGCGTCCTGGCGGCCGTGCTCGCCGCGACCTTGGGCGCGCCGGCGCACGCGACCGGATTTCCCGATGGCTTCGTCCACCTGCGCGAGGTCGATCGAACGATCGCGCAGGACATACGCTATGCGACGGGCAACAATTTCACCGGCCGCCGTCTGCCCGGTTACGACGCGGGCGAATGTATCCTCGCCCGCGCGGCGGCCGAGGCGCTCAAGCGCGTGCAAGCCGACCTCGCGCGCGAAAACCTGTCTCTGAAGGTCTATGACTGCTACCGGCCGACGCGCGCCGTGACGGCGATGGCGCGCTGGGCCGCCGATGCCCACGCCGCGCCGGACACGCGCCGCTTCTATCCGGCGATCAGGAAGGAGCGGCTGTTCGCGCTCGGCTGGATTGCTGCGCATTCCGCGCATTCGCGCGGCGTCGCCGTCGATCTCACGCTCGTGCCGAAGGGCTCACCCCAGCCGCCGTTCGATGCGAACGCGCATTACGGCTCGTGCGCCGGTCCGGCGGCTGAGCGCGCGCCGGACAACAGCCTCGACATGGGCACGGGCTACGACTGCTTCGACGCCAGGAGCTACACCCGCGCCGCACGCCTCACCAAAGACGAACAGGCGCGGCGCGCCCATCTGGTCGCCGCCATGGCCCGTCACGGCTTCGTCAATTACAAGCGCGAATGGTGGCACTACTCGTTTCCCGCCGCGGATCAAAGGCGGGCCTACGATTTTCCAGTGCGCTAGTTACTTCGTCAGGTGTTGCGTCACATAGGCGCGCACGCGCGCGAGCGTATCGTCGGCGGACCACAAGGCCATCGCCTCGCGGTCGATCTCCTCGCCGCTCACGGCCAGCCGCTCCGCGACGGGGCCCCGGATCTGCGCCTTGGTCATCGCGAAGGCTTTCGGCGACAGCGTCGCCAACTCCTCCGCCACCGCGAGCGCGTCCTCGATCAACTCCTCCGGCTCGGCGATCTCGTCGATCCAGCCGGACTCGACCGCGTCGTCGGTCATGTAGGTCGCGCCGCTATAGGCGAACTCGGCGAGATATTCGGCGGGGACCGCGGCGCGCAGCACTTCGAAGGCCAGGGCGGGAAATGGCACCCCGACGAGCAGCTCGGTCACACCGATGCGGCCCGCCTCGTGACCCATGATGCGGCGGTCGGCGCAGCAGGCGAGGATCGCGCCGCCGGCCACCGCATGGCCATTGATCGCGGCGATGACCGGTTTCGGATGGAAGAAGACCTCCTCATAGAGCTTGTGCAGCGCCGGCAGGAACTGCCGCACGTAGCCTGCGCCGCCGGCGCTCAGGCGCTTCAAATCGACGCCGGCCGAGAACATCTTGCCGGTGCCGGTGAGCACGATGGCGCGCGCAGAATCGGTGCGCAGCGCGTGAAAGCGCGCGGCGAGCGCCTCGCAGAATTCGATGTCCAGCGCATTCGCCTTGCCGTGCTGCATGCGCAGGATCGCGACAGCGTCGACGGTCTCGACCTCGATCATGCGCCCTGCTCCACTGGCAATGCGTGCGGCAAGCGCACGACGTCACGATGCGACATCCGCTCGGCATGAACGATCGCTGCGGTGAAGACGACGATCGCGAACATCTGATGCGACAGCGCCAAATCGAGCGGCACCACGGAGAGCAACGTGACGATGCCGAGCGCGGCCTGCGCCGTCACCAGAAGCGCGACCGTCAGCGCGCCGGCAATCCGGTGGCCCGCACGCACGGCGTCGATCGCGTGCAGCACCGCGACAATCCAGATCGTGTACGCGACCATGCGATGGTCGAACTGGATGGTGAGGATGTTCTCGAACGCGTTGCGCCACGCCGGCGTCATGTGCAGCAGGCTGCCGGCGGCCGGAATGAACGAGCCGTCGATCAGCGGCCAGGTATTGTAGGCGAGCCCGGCTCCGGACCCGGCGACCAGCGCGCCGAGATAGATCTGAAGAAGCACGAGCCACATGATCGCCGAGGCGCCCAGGCGCAGGCGCGCGGGCATTTCGCGCGGCGTTTGCGGGCGGAGTTGCTGCGCGGTCCAGAGGATCGCCGCGAAAATGGCGCAGGCAAGCGTCAGATGGAATGCGAGGCGGTATTGCGACACGCTGACGCGGTCCGTGCCGGCAAGCCCCGAGGACACCATCCACCAGCCGACCACGCCGAGCGCGGCGCCGCCGGCGAAAATGCCCCACAGCCGCCACTTGAGCGGGCTCGGGATCATGCCGCGCCAGAGAAAGAACAGGAATGGCAGCAGGAACACCATGCCGACCGTGCGGGCGAGCAGCCGGTGCGTCCACTCCCACCAATAGATCGTCTTGAACTGATCGAGGCTCATGCCCTTGTTCAGCTCGCGGTATTGCGGGATCTGCTTGTAGCCGTCGAACTCCGCCTGCCACGCGCCTTGCGACATCGGCGGCAAGACGCCGGTGACCGGCTTCCATTCGGTGATCGACAGGCCGCTCTCGGTCAGTCGCGTCGCGCCGCCGACGACGAGCGTCAGGAAGATCATGGCGGCAGCGGCAAGGAGCCACAGCCGCACGGGGCGGAGACGGGACACGGGCACGTCAGACATTATTCGGCGTTCGGCTTCTCGGGAGACGGCGCGGACCATATAGTCCGGCCCGCCGCCCGGCAAATGGCGGCGAGACAAGGACCGCCATGGGAATCCGCACCCGCAAGCTCATCGGCACCATCGCGCTGCTGGCGCTGGTGGTCGTGTGGGGGCTCGTGGCCATGGCACTCGCCCAGTCCGTGCTGACCAATATCAACGGATTTGTGGCGACGCTCTACTACGTCGTCGCAGGCCTCGGCTGGGTACTGCCGGCCATGCCGCTGATCAAGTGGATGCAGCGGCCGGACGCGCCGCGCGCGTAGCGCCTCAGGCCGCGTTCACCCGGCGGAAGCCGTTCCACATCGCGGTGCCGGCGCCCGACATCAGCACCTTGAGATAGCGCTGCTGCTGGTACTCGCCATTGACCGAGATGCGCGGCAGCGCCGTGAGGTGATCGCGATGCGCGCGGAACAGCACGCCCGGCCGCGTCGTCACCGCCGTCTTGAAGCCGAGCTCGGCGGCGATGCGGAATTCGCGCGGGCCGGCCGAGGTCGGATCGCCAACCGGGTATGCCAGATGATCCGGCCGGACGCCGAGCGCCGCGTGCAGCACGGCGCGACTCTGCTCCATCTCGGCGCGCACCGCGGCGTCGTCCTTGACCTTCTTGAGCATCGGGTGGTTCACGGTGTGGGCGCCGATCGTGCACAAAGGGTCGGCGGCCATCTGCGACAGCTCGTCCCAGTCCATGCACAGGTCGCGACAGAGCGCCGCCATGTCGACCTTGTAGCAGGCGCATAGGTCGCGCACGGTGGCGCGTACTTCCTCGTCGGTCTTCATGCTGCGCAGATAGCCGTAAAGCCCGTCGTACAACTCGCGCTTGGCGCGCACGCTTCTGCACTCGAAGAAGCGCTGCTCGCCGTTGATCGACATGCCGATCTGCTCGTTCTGCGCGATCACCGCTTCGAGGCCCAGCCACCACAATTCGCCGAGGCGATCCGGAAAGCTGGTCGGAATGTACATCGCGAATGGCACTTCATACTGCTTCAGCAGAGGCCAGGCCCAGCGCATCACATCCTTGTAGCCGTCGTCGAAGGTGACGCAGACGAAGCGGCGCTTGAAGTCGCCGGCGACGAAGCGCCGGTGCATCTCGTCGAGCGATACGAGATCGATGCGGCGGCGCTTGAGCCGGCGCAGAAGCCCCTCGAAGAACACAGGGCTCACTTCGAGCAGGCGGTTCGGCTGGAACGCCTCCGGCCGCGGCGGGCGCACGTGGTGCAGCGTCAGAATGCACCCGATGCCGCCGAGCAGCGGCCGCATCATGTGATGCATGCCGCTGAAATACAGCGTCTCGAGCCCCGTCCGGATGATGGTTCTTTTCACCTGCCCTGCCCTTCGTCCGGCGGATCGCACCGAAACCCGCGCATTATTCACACGGATTGTTGATGAATCTTTGCAAGCCTCTCAACCTTCTCGGGGGAGCCTCCTGCGGCCATGAATGTCGTTGCGTTACGCCGTTTTCCGGCCGAAAACCGCCCAGTTCCGGTCGATGGCGCCGTCGCCGAGGTCGTCGTTTACGACGATATCGCCGCGGCCGAGCGTCCCTGGCGGGCCCTCGAGGGCTCGGGCAGCCTTGCGACCCCTTATCAGGGTTACGACTTCCTGAATCACTGGCAGGCGCATCTCGGCGCCGATTCCGGTATGGCGCCGGCCATCGTCGTTGCCTTCAATCCGGCGAAGGTCCCGCTCTTCCTGCTGCCGCTCGGAATGCGCCGCATCGGCGGGCTGCGCGCCTTGGAATTCCTCGGCGGCAAGCACGCCAATTTCAACATGGGCCTGTGGCGGCGCGACGTTGCCGCGACGATCGGCGCCTCCGATCTGCGCAGCATGACGCGCGAACTCGCCGGCCACGCCGATCTTCTGACGCTGACGGCGCAGCCGCTGACCTGGGGCGGGGTCACCAATCCGCTGGCGCTGCTGCCGCACCAGCGTTCGGCGAATGCCGGTTTCTCCTGCACCCTCATCCCCGATTTCGAGGCGCTGTTCCGCGCCCGAACCAATTCGGCGACCCGCAAGAAGATGAAAAAGAAGGAGCGCGCGCTCGCCGCCATGGGCGAGGTTCGCTTCGAGCGCGCGAGCGATCCACGTCAGGTCAACCGCGTACTCGACGCCTTCTTCAAGCAGAAGAGCGCGCGC
>DASTGR010000296.1:0-33487 GCA_035718885.1 Pseudolabrys sp.
CGAGGGCAAGCCGGTCGGCACGCCCGACGCCGGCGCCTTCTGGCGCGTCATCGCGCAGCACAAGGCGGTGGCGCTGTTCACCGCGCCGACCGCCTTCCGCGCCATCCGCAAGGAAGACCCGGACGGCAAGCAGCTCTCGCACTACGACCTGTCGCGCTTCCGCACGCTGTTCCTCGCCGGCGAGCGTGCCGATCCGCCGACCATCCAATGGGCCGAAGAGATGCTGCACGTGCCGGTGATCGATCATTGGTGGCAGACCGAGACCGGCTGGTGCATCGCCGGCAATCCGGTGGGGCTTGGCGCGCTGCCGGTGCGCTACGGCTCGGCGACCGTGCCGATGCCGGGCTACCATATCGACGTCGTCGACGAGGCCAATCACGTGCTGCCCGCCGACAAGATCGGCTCGATCGTCGTCAAATTGCCGCTGCCGCCGGGCTGCTTCCCGACGCTCTGGCATCAGGACAAGCGCTTCCGCGAGGCCTACCTCGACGAATTCCCCGGCTACTACAAGACGGCCGACGCTGGCTTCAAGGACGCCGACGGCTACGTCTACGTGATGAGCCGCACCGACGACATCATCAACGTCGCCGGCCACCGCCTGTCGACCGGCGGCATGGAGGAGGTGCTGGCCGCGCACCCCGACGTCGCCGAATGCGCCGTGCTCGGCATCAAGGACGATCTGAAGGGCGAGGTGCCGTGCGGCTTGATCGTGCTCAAGGCCGGCGTCGCGCGCTCGCACGAGGCGATCGAGAAGGAGATCGTCGCGCTGGTGCGCGAGAAGATCGGCCCGGTCGCGGCATTCAAGCTAGCGATCACGGTGCAGCGCCTGCCGAAGACGCGTTCGGGAAAAATTCTGCGCGGCACGATCAAGAAGATGGCCGACGGCGATCCGTGGACCATGCCGGCGACCATCGACGATCCGGCGGTGCTGGAGGAGATTGGGGATGCGTTGAAGGGCCACGGACTCGTGAAGTAGCTCGGCGCGGCGTTGAAGGGGAGGGTGGGACCGAAAATCATGCGTCCTTAGGTGCAGCTGTCGCCCGCGATCTGTTCAGGTCATATGGGTCGTTCCTAGCCTTTTTGTAATCGGCATCATTTTTTCCCGCGAGCGCCGGAACGCGTTCCGATGGGTTCAAATAGAAATTCCAGAATGCATTTGTCAGGAACGGGTCGCCGCTCACCACTCTAAATATTGAGTCGCTTATCGTTTCTCGCAAGAGAAGATATTCGCCCTCCGGCTTCTGTTGGGTGTCGATTTCGAATGCCATTTGACGTAGCAAAAGACATCGTACAAGCCGAGCACATTGATCGACGGTGTTAACTACCAGAACGCCGTTCGCCACCCCTGTTTGTAGGTTCATCTGAATTCCGAGTGGGTGCGTATCTGGATAGTGTCTTGAACGCAAATTTGACGTTGCCAAAGAACAGAATTGCGACTTTGCGAAATTCGTCAACGCCGCGTCGGAACGCATCAACCGATTTCAGCGCGGCTCCAGTTTTATATTCGGTCTTTTGATTGACTATAAATTGAAAGAATGGATGCGTAACTCTATCGTAGCCGAGATATAGGAGTAATTCATTGAACTGGCTGTAGCCCACACCCTTCGTTTTCTTCGCGGAGAACAACTTGACTGCGGGCGCGGGGATATCGTGGCCAAACGGGATTTTTTGACCCGTCAGATCTTCGATTATTTTACGGAGCTCGGAGCTATGGTCTGTAACCATTGGAGTCGCAGGCGGTTGTTGATATCGCCACTAAAATGCAACTCCGGCGCGTGCGCCATTTTTTGCCGAACTTATGGTTAATGCACCTTCATCTCTACTTTACTTCCCCTCCACCACCCGCATATCCCGCTCCACATTCCCCGTCCCCAGCAGCCTGAGCGCCTCCTTGTATTCCGGCGTGTCGTGGCACTTGATCGCGGCGTCGAGACTATCGAACTCGACCAGCACGACGCGCTGCTCCAGGCCCGCTTCCCAGATCTTCTTCGGCATGCCGAGCGCGAGGAAGCGACCTCCTGCGCCCTCGATCGCCGGCACGGCGACCTTGGCGTAAGCCGTCCACGCGTCGGGGTTCTTGATCCAGCGATAGGTGACGACCCAATAGGCTTTCGGCATCTCTGTTCTCCCAGAATGTCGTTAGCGCGCGTCAGCGCGTCTTATCCTGCTTGTCCGCATAGGCGTCGACCAGCGCCCGGATCATGCGCTGGTATGGCACATCCTGCGACTTCGCCGCACGCTTGAAGAAGTCGACGCTGCGCCGCGACAGCGACAGGGTGACCTTCACATTGTCCTCGCGCGCGACCAGAGCTTCCGGCGACGGCAGGAAGTCTTCGACCACACGAACCCGACCGATCTCTGGCTTGGTGACTGCCTTTGAACCCCGTCGCATCCACAATCTCCGGTCATGCGCGGGCTTGACCCGCGCATCCATGATGAATCTCCCGGACGAGCGACACTACTGCGGAATTCGCTGAATCGCCTCATGGATTGCCGGGTCAAGCCCGGCAATGACCAAGTGGAGGGGCGGAGCGAAAAATCCCGTTGACAGGTGTGTAAACCTATGCCTATAGTCCTTCCACCTGCTCATGAGGGGCGCTTCTAGAGGCGATCCTGAGGTGGGGCAGCCCGGTCGGGGAGGCGCTGGAGATGCGGCGCCATGAAATCCGACCGGGGCCGGCGCGGGGCGACCCGTTCCGGTGAGCGCGGCGCCCGCGGGCGTGCTTCGCACGCACGTCCTCGGGAGGCCCCGCACAGCCGCCCGCCGGCATTAGGACCGGCTGCCCCATGTCAGGGGCTGCACGTGGCGGAGACGAAGGAGCGGCGGGAGCTGCTCCGGATCGGGGGCCCACTGGCGGGCTCCGTCTCCGCCCGGAAGCGCGGCCGAGGGTGCCCAAAACCGCCGCACGTGGAGCGCCGGGTGGCGAGCGCGCCGATCGCAAGGCGCGCTGCCGCCCACAAGGCGGCAAACTGAAGGTAGCGCCATTCGGCGCTCCATCCCCTCACGGTTTGGAGAGGGGGAACGGGCCTACGGCGTACCCGGCGCCGCAAAGAATACGGGCGGCGGAGCGTTGGCTATACTCCGCACTCATCCATCAAACCGAACCAGCGAAGATCATGCCCCTTTCCATCTGCACGGCCTGCGGCACGCAATATCCAGAGTCTGCGACAGCTCCGGCGCAATGCGTCATCTGCGAGGAAGAGCGGCAATACGTGCCGCCGCGCGGCCAGACGTGGACGACACTCGCCGCGCTCAAGGCGAGCCACATGAACGCCTTTCACATGCACGAGCCCGGCGTCGTCGGCATCGGCGCGACACCGAATTTCGCCATCGGCCAGCGCGCGATCCTGGTGCAGACGGGCGGCGGCAACATCCTGTGGGACTGCATCGCGCCGCTCGACGACGCGACCATCGCCTTGATCAAGGGCCTCGGCGGGCTCAAGGCCATCGCCATCTCGCATCCGCATTTCTACACGACCATGATCGAATGGGCGCAGGCCTTCGATTGCCCGATCCATCTGCACGCCGCAGATCGCGACTGGGTCATGCGCAAGGGCGATGCGATCAGGCACTGGGACGGCGAGACGCTGAAGCTGTGGGACGGCGTCACGCTCGTGCGCTGCGGCGGGCATTTCCCCGGCGGCACGGTGCTGCACTGGGCCGGCGGCGCCGACGGCCGCGGCATCGTCTGCTCCGGCGATATCCTCACCGTCGCGACCGACCGCAAATGGCTCACCTTCATGCGCAGCTATCCGAACATGATTCCGCTGTCGCGGCGCGAGGTGGAGGGGATCGGCAAGGCGATGGCGCCGTTCTCCTTCGCGCGTCTTTACGGCCATTACTTCGACCGCGTGATTGCGGCGGATGCAAAGTCGGTGCTGGAGAAATCCGTCGCGCGCTATATCGCCGCGATCGAGGGGACAAGGAGATATTGATGAGCGGCCTCATGGTGAGGAGCGCTGCGCAGCAGCGCGTCTCGAACCACCGCAAGTCGGCTATAGCCGACTTGCGTGCTGTCATGCCGATCTCGGGTAAACCCGAGATCGGGTTGGCCGCTCATCCTTCGAGACGCAGCCTGCGGCCGCTCCTCAGGATGAGGCGGAAAGAAAACGGCCGGGACATTGCCCGGCCGTTTCAAATCCAAATCCGAACAGGCGAAGGCGCTTACTCCTCCTCCTCGTTCTTCTTGCCGCCGCCGAGCTGCTTGAGCTTGGCGAACACGGCCGAGACGTCGAGATCGCCGCCGGGCTTGCCCTCGGCTTCGGCGGCCGCGGCCGCCTCTTCCGCTTCCTTGCGCGCGGTCGTCTCGGACGCCGGCAGGAGCGTCGCGCCGGTCTCGACCGGCACGGGCTTCTCCGTGTTGGCGCGCTGCACCTCGAGATCGAGGTCGATCTGCGAGCACAGGCCGAGCGTCACCGGGTCCATCGGCGCGAGCGCCGCCGAATTCCAGTGGCTGCGGTCGCGGATCGAGGCGATGGTCGACTTGGTCGTGCCCACCAGCCGCATGATCGCCGCGTCCTTGAGTTCCGGATGGTTGCGCACCAGCCACAGGATCGCGTTCGGGCGGTCTTGGCGGCGCGACACGGGCGTATATCGCGGGCCCTTCTTGCTGCGGTCGTGGCCCGCGAGCGGCACTTTCGGCGTGCTCAGGGCGAGGCGAATCTCCGGATTGGCCTCGGCGTTTTCGATCTGCTCGCGCGTGAGCTGGCCGGTCAGGATCGGGTCGAGACCCTTGATGCCCTGCGCGGAGTCGCCGTCGGCGATGGCCTTCACTTCCAGCGGGTGCAGCTTGCAGAAGTCGGCAATCTGGTCGAACGACAGCGCCGTATTGTCCAGCAGCCAGACGGCCGTGGCTTTCGGCATAAGGGGAGCTGCGGTCGCCATAAATAAATCTCCTCTACGCTTCGCCCGCCCGACGGGCGAAGCAGGTGGATCATCGATGATGATCTGGGATGCCCGGAATATAGGCCGCGCGACCGTGTCACGCAACCGTCCAGACCTTGACAGATGCGGGCGGCGCGCCCCATGTCGGGGCTTGGACAAGGCGCGTCGCTTATCCGCGCATTCGAGGACGCCGGACGTGGCCGAGAGCTCGGAAAAACCCCTTCTTCAGGTGCTTCTATGCTCCCCGCGCGGCTTCTGCGCCGGCGTGGTGCGGGCCATCGAGAGCGTCGAACGGGCGCTCGAAATCCACGGCGCCCCGGTCTATGTCCGCCACGAAATTGTCCATAACCGCTACGTGGTCGATGGCCTGCGCAAAAAGGGCGCCATTTTCGTCGAGGAACTGGACGAAGTTCCTGACGATGGACAGCCGGTCATCTTCTCGGCGCATGGCGTGCCGCGCACGGTCCCGGCCGAGGCCGGGCGGCGCAACCTGTTCGCGCTGGACGCGACCTGTCCGCTGGTCACCAAGGTGCACCGGGAAGCCGAGATCCACCACCGCAAGGGCCGCGAGATCGTCCTGATCGGCCATGCCGGGCACCCGGAGGTGGTCGGCACGATGGGGCAGTTGCCGGCAGGCTCCATCACCTTGGTCGAGACCCCGGAAGACGTCGACAAGTTCGTCCCGAAGGACGTCCACAATCTCGCTTACGTGACGCAGACGACGCTGTCGGTGCAGGACACGCTCGGCATGGTCGAGCGGCTCAAGGGCCGCTTCCCCGAGATCGTCGGGCCGCACAAGGAAGACATCTGCTACGCCACCACCAACCGGCAGGAAGCGGTGCGCCGCGTCGCCCCCATCGTCGACGCCATGGTCGTGGTCGGCGCGCCGAATTCGTCGAATTCCCAGCGGCTCAAGGAAGTGGCGGAGAAATCCGGCTGCGCCTTCGCCGTGCTGGTGCAGCGCGCCGCCGACATCGACTGGAAGAAGTTCGAGAACGTCACCCGGCTCGGCGTCACCGCCGGCGCCTCCGCCCCGGAAGTGCTGGTCGAGGAGGTGCTCGACGCCTTCGCCAAGCGCTTCGCGCTGAGCGTCGAGACCGTCTCCGCCGCGACGGAGGACATGTTCTTCCCGCTCCCCCGCCCCCTCCGGGAGCAGGCGGCCGAATGAGCCGTTAGATGGCCGTCTACACCGACGTCACCACCGACGACCTCACGCGCTTTCTGTCCGGTTACGATCTCGGCGAGCTCCTGTCCTACAAGGGCATCGCCGAGGGCGTCGAGAATTCCAATTTTCTCGTCCATACCGCGACCGGCAATTACATCCTCACGCTCTACGAGAAGCGCGTCGCGGAAGCCGATCTGCCGTTCTTCATCGCGCTGATGGGGCATCTTGCCGCGCGCGGCATCAATTGCCCGCAGCCGGTGGTCAACAGAGAAGGCGGCGCGCTCGGCCGCGTCGCCGGGCGGCCGGCGGCGATTGTCACGTTCCTCGACGGCCTCTGGGTCCGCCGGCCGAGCGCCGGTCACTGCGCTGCGCTCGGTGAGGCGCTGGCGAAATTGCATCTGGCCGGTCGCGATTTTTCGATGACGCGCAAAAACGCGCTCACCATCGACGCCTGGCGGCCGCTCTACGAGACGGCGCGGCCGCGCGGCGACAGCGTGCGCGACGGATTGTGTGCGGAGATCGCGTCCGAGCTGAACAGGCTCGATACGACTTGGCCGCGCGATCTGCCGGTTGGCGTCATTCACGCCGACCTGTTTCCCGACAACGTCTTCTTTCTGCACGACGAGCTGTCGGGGCTGATCGATTTCTATTTCGCCTGCACCGACATGCTCGCCTACGACGTCGCGGTCTGCCTCAACGCCTGGTGCTTCGAGCCGGACCATTCGTACAACATGACCAAGGGCCGCGCGCTCTTGAAGGCGTACGAGGCCGTGCGGCCGCTCTCGGGGCCCGAGCGCGATGCGTTGCCGGTGCTGGCGCGCGGCGCAGCGATCCGTTTCCTGCTGACGCGGCTCGTCGACTGGCTGGCGGTGCCGGAGGGCGCGCTCGTCAAGCCGAAAGATCCGCTCGAATATTACCGCAAGCTGCGCTTTCACCAGTCGGTGTCGCGCGCGGCAGACTACGGCGTCGATCCATGAGCGAGCAGAAGGTCACGGTGCACACCGACGGCGCCTGCTCGGGCAATCCAGGCCCCGGCGGCTGGGGCGCGATCCTGTCCTTCGGCGAGCATCAGAAAGAGTTGATGGGCGGCGAGGCGCACACCACCAACCACCGCATGGAGTTGATGGCGGCGATCGCGGCGCTCGAGGCGCTCAAGCGGCCCTGCATCGTCGACATCCACACGGACAGCCAGTACCTGCGCAACGGCATCATGAGCTGGATCCATTCATGGAAGCGCAATGGCTGGCGCACCGCCGACAAGAGCCCGGTCAAGAACGTCGACCTGTGGAAGCGCCTCGACGAGGCGCTGAAAGCCCACACCGTGCACTGGCACTGGGTGAAGGGCCACGCAGGCCACACGATGAACGAGCGCGCCGATCAGCTCGCCCGCGACGGCCTCATCGCGGCCCGCGCCGGCGCCAAGGGGGCGATGTCGAGCTGAAAACGAAATGGCCGGGACAAGTCCCGGCCATGACGAATTCGACGATGAACGATTGGCTAGATCTGCCCGAGCAGGGCCTGGCCGCCGGAGACCTCGCATTTGCCCGGCGCTTCCTCGATGTTGAGCTTCTTCACGACGCCGTCTTCGACCAGCATCGAATAGCGCTTGGAACGAAGCCCAAGCCCGTTGGCCGACGCGTCGAGCACCATGTCGACGCCCTTGGCGAAATCGGCGCTGCCGTCGGCGAGGAAGTCGATCTTGCCGTCGCCGCCGCTCGCTTCCGCCCACTTCTTCATGACGAAGGCGTCGTTGACCGAGACGACCGCGACCGTGTCGACGCCCTTCTTCTTGAAGCCGTCGAGATTGTTGAGGAAGCTCGGCATGTGCAGGTTCGAGCAGGTCGGCGTGAAGGCGCCGGGCACCGCGAACAGCGCGACCTTCTTGCCCTTGAACACCTCGTCGGTGGTCCGCGGCTTCGGGCCTTCCGAGGTCATGACGCGGAAGGTGACGTTGGGCAATTTGTCGCCGACTTTGATGGGCATGGATGCTCCCCGTTTGAAAAGCGCTTTCGTTTCTCCGGAGCGGGTACTTACGCCCTCGGGCGCGGTTAGTCGAGGCGGGTCGTGACCTCGTAGGCGCGCTGGCCCTCGACCACCGTAAACGTCAGGTCGAACGGCCCCTTGTTCGGATCGACGCCCGGCGGCAACCCGTCGAGCTCGAACGAGAAATGGCGGTGCCCGGACGGAGCGCCCTGCGCAGCTTTCGGGATGGGCAGGGCCCATTCCGCCGTCGGCCCCTCGACGAAGATCGAGACGGGGACGCCGGCTGGCGCCGGCAGGTCGACCATGACCAGCGGTTTGGAGCCACCGCCGACGCGCTTGGCGGTCAGGCCGGAAGCCGCCGCGTCGACGCGCTGCGGCACGCGCGCGAACGCAGCTCTAACGGCCGCATCCTGCGTGCTGGCTCCGGGCGAGAGCGTAAGCGACGCACTGCCTTCCGCCGGCACGCACAATTTCTCGCATACCGCATAATCGATCTTGAGCTTGAGCTCGACGGGCTTGCCCGGCTCCTTCGGCGTCACCTCGACCGGAAACACGACGCTGCCTTCATAGCCGATGGTCTGGCCTGCCTCGTCGCTGTGCAATTGCGGCGCCGGGTAAAGCACCTTCGTATTCTTGAGGTTGCCGGACCCGGCAAAATCGAACCGCGGCGGCACGCCGGAATCGCCGGGATAGCGCCAATAGGTGTGCCAGCCCGAAAGCAGCTTCATCTCGATGCCAGCGTGGAGCGTGGTCTGGCCGGCCGCATCGGTGCCGGCGATGAGGCGCACCGACGAGCGGCTATCGTTGCTCCACGGCGAGACATCGTCGGCCTGCGCCGCGACAATGCCGGCGACCATGATGGCCGAGACGATGGCAAAACAGAAGGAGCGCGGGCGCGAGGTCATCATGGCCTGCTGGTAGCGATTAACGCACTGTACTGCCACTGAATTCATCGTGAGCTGCGCGCGATCGCAGTCCGGGTCGGCCGCAATTATGACGCTGGATGCCCGTCTTTCGCGCGAAATGGCACGAAAGTTGGGCGGCGCCATTGAACTTTTGCGCGCAAGCGTCGTTTTCAAGGACACGCCGATCGGATAATCTTTTACCCATGAAAACACCGCGCAAATCCGGCAAACGGGCGCCTGCCCGCAGTTTCCTGGACGGGCAGATGCTGATCGCCATGCCGGCGATGTCCGACGAACGCTTCGCCCGCACCGTGATCTACGTGTGCGCGCATTCGTCGGAGGGCGCCATGGGCATCGTCGTCAATCAGGCGGCGCAGAATATCAAATTCCCCGACCTTCTGGTGCAGCTCGAAGTCATTCCGGCGGCCGAGCGAATCCAGCTGCCGAACTCTGCGGAGACGGTCAAGGTGCTCAAAGGCGGGCCGGTCGAGACCGGCCGCGGCTTCGTGCTTCATTCGGCGGACTTCTTTATCGAGAATTCGACCTTGCCGATCGATGAGGGCATTTGCCTTACGGCGACGCTCGACATCCTCAAGGCGATCGCGCGGGGGGCCGGACCGCACGAGGCCGTGCTGGCGCTCGGCTATGCGGGCTGGGCGCCGGGCCAGCTCGAGCAGGAAATCCAGCAGAACGGCTGGCTGCACTGTGCCGCCGATCAGGATCTGATCTTCGGCAGGGACATCGAGCACAAATACGAACAGGCGCTGCGCAAGCTCGGTATCGACCTCGCCATGCTGTCGAGCGAAGCCGGCCACGCCTGACCGGCGTCTGCTATTCCGATGCAATCTTGAGGGCGGTGCGCGGCCGCGCCGTCGGCCGTCCGGCGAGCAGGTCTCGGGCCGCTTCGGGGGTCATCGGCTCGCCGAAGGCGTAGCCCTGCGCGTATTCGCAGCCGAGGTGATAGAGCTCGACGGCGTCGGAATCCGTCTCGGCGCCCTCCGCGACCACGTCCATGCCGAGGTCGTGCGCCAGCGAGATGATCGAGCGCAGGATCACCGGCCGCGTGCCGCGCGCGGTCGTGCGCACGAAGGACTGGTCGATCTTGATCGTGTCGAAGGGGAAGCGCTGGAGATAGGCGAGCGAGGAATGGCCGGTGCCGAAGTCGTCCAGCGACAGGCCGGCGCCGAGCTCCTTGATTCGCGTGAGCATCTGCGCCGCATGCTCGGGGTTGTCCATCACCAGCGACTCGGTGATCTCGAGCTTGAGTGAGCCGCGCGCAAGCGGTGTGCGGCCGAGAACGCCGCGCAGGTCCTGGATCAGGTCGTGGCGCAGGAGCTGGCGCGAGGAGACGTTCACGCTGGCGAAGAGCGGCTCCTGCGACCGGCTCGCCTCCGCCTGCCAGGTCGCGAGCTGACGGGCCGTGCGGTCGAGCACGAACAAACCGAGGTCGACGATCAGGCCGATCTCCTCCGCGATGGAGATGAATTCGACCGGCGACAGGCGGCCGAGCTTGGGATGGTCCCACCGCGCGAGCGCTTCGAAACCGGCAATGGCGCGATCCTCCAGCCGCACGATCGGCTGGTACATCACCTTGATTTCCTCGCGCTCGATGGCGCGGCGGAGTTCGGACTCGATGGTCAGTCGGTCGGTCTTGCGCGAGCGCATCGCCGGCTTGAAGATCTCGATGCGGTCGCCGCCGATGCGCTTGGCGTGATACATCGCGAGCTCGGCGTCCTTGAGCACTTCCTCCGGCCGGAGCGACTCGTGGTCCGGCAGCACCAGACCGATCGAAGCGGTGAGGAATATCTCGCGGTCGTTGAAGGCGATCGGCGCGCGTAATGCGCGGCGCATGGTTTCGGCGAAGCCGACGACGCGCGTCGATTCCCGCTCGGACATCAGGATCAGGGCAAACTGGTCGCCGGAGAGGCGCGCCATCGTGTCCTGCGGCTTCAACAGACGCGACAGCCGCCGTGCGATCGTCAGCAGGATCGAGTCGCCGACAGCCATGCCGACCGAATCGTTGACCTGCTTGAAGCGGTCGATGTCGATGACGACGACCGATGGTTTAAGATTCGGGTCAGCCTTGGCGAAGGCGAAGGTCGACTCCATGCGATCGATGAACAGTTCGCGGTTCGGCAACCCGGTGAGATTGTCGTGCACCGCATCGAACAGCAGCCGCTCTTCCGAATTCTTGAAGTCGGTGACATCGGTCAGCGTGCCGACGAGGCGCACGACTTCGCCGTCGGAGCCGACCACGGGGCGCGCTTTGAGCGACAGCCACACATAGTGACCGTCCGCGGCGCGTAGGCGGAAGTCCTGGTGCAGGCGGCCGCGCCGCTGCTCCACCGCATTGTCGAGCGCGGCGCGGAAGCGGTCGCGGTCGAGGGGATGCAGCACGTCGAGCCAGGCGGCGGCGGCGTCCTCGAGCGTGCCGCGCTTGAGACCGAGCAGGTGCTCGGTCTCCGGGCTCGTATAGACCTTGTCGGCAGAGACGTCCCAATCCCAGATCAGGTCGCCGGCGCCGGTCAAGGCGAGCGCGCGGCGCTCCACGTCCGAGACGATTCCGTGCGTGATGCCACCGGCGAATGCGTGCTGCATCACCGTGAAGCCGATCAGCATCACGATCAGCACGAGGCCGCCGAGCAGAGCCGGGCCGATGATGTCGTTGGTGACGACGCCCGTGACACAGAGACCGGCGGCGAACGTCCATACCACCAGCAGCAGCCAGGTCGGGATCAGGAGCACGGCGCGGTCGAAGCCGTGCGTCGAGAGGTAGATGACCAGCGCGAGCCCCGCGACGGCGATGAGAAGGAGCGACAGCCGCGCAATACCGGATGCGATCGCCGGATCGAACACCGCCACGGCGATGAGCGCCGCCAGCGCGGCGAGCCAGGCGATGGTGATGTGCGCGTAGCGCACGTGCCAGCGCGACAGGTTGAGATATGCGAACAGGAAGACGAGCAAGGTCGCCGACAGGATCGCCTCGCCGCAGGCGCGCCAGACGCGCTCGGCCCCGGCGGTCATGTCGAACACCTTGCTCCAGAAACCGAAGTCAATGCCGATGTAGATCAGCACGGCCCAGCCGAGCGCGGCGGCGGCGGGAAACATCATCGATCCCTTCACCACGAACAGGATGGTGAGGAAGAGCGCCAGCAGGCCGGCAATGCCGATGACTATGCCGTAGTAGAGCGTGAACGAGTTGACCTTATCCTTGTAGGCGTCGGGCTCCCACAGATAGATCTGCGGCAGCTTGCTCGATCGCAATTCGGCAACGAAGGTGATGACTGTGCCGGGATCGAGCGTGACGCGGAAGATGTCGGCCGTCGTGCTCGCCTGGCGGACCGGGCGGTCGCCGGTTGACGGCGTGATCGAGGCAATGCGCGACAGGCCGAGGTCGGGCCAGATCAGGCCGGAGCCGGACATGCGATAATGCGGCACGACAATCAGACGGTCGATCTGCTCGTCGCTGTTGTTGGTCAGCGCGAACACCGCCCAGTTGGTGCTGTGGTCGCGCGCACGCACCTCGATGCGGCGAACGATGCCGTCGGGGCCGGGCGCGGTCGAGACCTGGATGCGGTCGGTGTCGGTCTGCTGGACTTCGGTGGCGGCGGTAAGGTCGATGGCCGGCGCATCGAGGCGCACATTGACGGCTTCGACGGCATGCGCGGCCGGGCCGGCGACCATGGCGGCCGCGAGCGCGATCAGGCCGGCCAAGGCCGTCACAATTCGCCGATTAACCAAACCATATCCCCCGGCCGCGACAGCGATTCTATCCGAGCCACAGGCTCCGCCGTCGCTTGCAGTCAGTCAACAAGCCCCGCCTTGCTCACCCTTGTTCCGACATTGTGCCCATTTCGCGGCCCGCGGGCGAGCGGTTCCATCGGGCGGCGGAGGCCGCTGAAATCAGGCGGTGAGCACGATCTTGCCGATATGGGCGCTCGATTCCATCAAGGCGTGCGCCGCCGCAGCCTCGTTGAGGGGGAAAGTCTTGAAAAGGACCGGCCTGACCTTGCCGGCCGCGAAGAGCGGAAGGACCTTTTCCTCCACGGCGCGGACGATGGCACCCTTGTCAGCGACGGACCGCGATCGCAGCGTCGAGCCGGTATGGTGCAGCCGCTTGAGCATGATGCGGCGGAAGTCGACCGTCGCCTTGGGCGAGCCCTGGAAGGCGATCTGCACGATCCGCCCTTCGACCGAGGCGGCCTCGTAGTTGCGCTCGATGTAGTCGCCGCCAACCATGTCGAGAATGACATCGACACCCTTGCCGCCAGTGACGTCTTTCACCTTGGCGACGAAATCCTCCGTCTTGTAGTTGATCGCCAGATCGGCGCCGAGCTTGCGGCAGGCCTCGCATTTGTCCTCGGAGCCGGCGGTGACGAACACCTTGGCGCCGAACTGCTTGGCGAGCTGGATCGCTGTGGTGCCGATGCCGGACGAGCCGCCGTGCACGAGCAGTGTCTCGCCCTCCTTGAGGCCGCCGCGCTCGAACACGTTGTGCCAGACGGTGAGGGTGGTCTCCGGCACGGCGGCGGCGTCGATCACGGGCAGCGTCGACACCGGCATCGCGTGGATCGCGTAGGCGAGACAGTACTCGGCATAGCCGCCGCCGGACACCAGCGCCATGACGCGGTCGCCTTCCTTCCAGCGCTTGATTGCCGGGCCGCAGGCTGCGATCTCGCCGGCGATCTCGAGCCCGGGAATGTCGGAGGCATCCTTCGGCGGTGGGTAGAGGCCCTTGCGCTGCATCACGTCCGGCCGGTTGACGCCGGCGGCGCGCACGCGGATCAGGAGTTCGCCTTCTCCGGGGGTGGGGACAGCACGTTCCTCCGGCACGAGCGCGTCCGGGCCGCCGGGCGCCTTGATGCCGATGGCGGTCATGCGGGTCGGGAGCGTGCTCATGGGAACCTCTTTACGCAGGGAGTGCGGCCCTGTTTAGGGGGCAGCGGGCGATGTGACAACACGCGAGCGCGGACCTAGGTTTGGGCCGTGTTTCGAGGGAGGTTCGATAATGCCGACGATGGACGAGGACGACAGGCCGAAGAAAAAGGTCGCTCACGAGATCGGCCAGGACCTGACCCTGCTCTCGGTCGAGGAACTCGCCGCCCGCGTCGCGCTCCTGACGGAGGAGATCGCGCGACTCGAGGCCGATATGACGAAAAAGCGCGCGACCCGCGCCGCCGCCGATCAATTCTTCAAGCGTTGAGGGAGTTTCGCCGCAAAAATTTAAATTGTACCGATCGCGTGATTTTAACAACCGGTTAAGCTTTCGAGATCATTACTTATGCGTCCATCTTCATGGACATTGAGTGGCTCCTGTCCACTCTGTTTGACGCCTCCCTGTTTATCACTTTGAGCCGCCGGCTTTCGGCGGCTCCTTTTTTTGTCCCGTTTTGGGGCAACTCCGGGGATAAGCCCGCCTTTCTGCGGTCGCGGCAACCATCCCGAAAGCTTTACGGGCGCTCCGTCTGGACGAGCAGGCCGCGACGCGCCATGCTTACCCATTCGTTAAGGGGTGTGTCCCCCCGGTTGCGTTTCGTAGAGGCGTTGCGTCATGTCCGAGAAGTCTTTGGTGAGCGACAACCGTACGGTGTCCTTCGGCGAGCGGCTCGCCAACAGCCAGGCCTTCGCCGAGCTCTTTCGCACCGGTATGGCGCTGGTCGAGGAGACCGCCACTTACCTCGACGGCCCCGGGCGCCAGGAATCCAAGAAGCTCGCCCGCGCGGCTGCGCTCGCTTATGCGACCGAGAGCATGCGGCTCACCACGCGTCTGATGCAGCTCGCCTCGTGGCTGCTGCTGCACCGCGCGGTGAAGGAGGGCGAGATGTCGCTCGCCCAGGCGAACAAGGAAAAGACCAAGGTCAAGCTGTCGGCGACCGATACGCACGACGCCAACAATCTGCCGCTGCTGCCGGAGCCCCTGAAGACGCTGATCGAGCGCTCGGTGTCGTTGCAGAACCAGGTGCGTCGGCTCGACTCGACCATTCACAATCGTGTCGTCGACACGGACTCGCCGTCGATCAATCCGGTCGAGCACCAGCTCGGTCTCTTGAAGGCCGCCTTCGAATCCGAGCAGGCCTGATCACGCGCGCCTTCAACCCGCGCTTCTGCCGAAAAGCAAAAAGCCCCGGGCGAGACCGGGGCTTTTTCATTTCCGAGGGCTGGCGGCTTACTTCTTGCCGGCCTTGTCGAGGAAGCCCGAGAACTTCTTCTGGAAGCGCGACACGCGGCCGCCGCGGTCCATGATCTGCTGCTGACCGCCGGTCCAGGCCGGATGCGACTTCGGGTCGATGTCCAGGTTGAGGACGTCGCCTTCCTTGCCCCAGGTGGTGCGGGTGGTGAACTCGGAGCCATCGGTCATGACGACCTTGATGGTGTGATAGTCGGGATGGATGTCGGTTTTCATGGGTCTAGCGTCCAGTCGCTGGCAAGTTCCGGCGCCTCGAGACGCCTCATTTGGGCTGAATTTGCGCGGTCTATACAGGAGCGAGCTTGCCCGGGCAAGGTGCCGCAATTGACCCGGCGCAAAGCCCCGGGGCAATGTCCGCCTTAGAGGGGTGACGCCTAAGGGGCGCGACTTTACGAAAGGCGTCGAGCCGGGCCGGGAACTCCGGCTTCGGAAAATTGCCATGCAGCGTCAAGAATTTAGGGCGGCCGCCTCGCTGGCCGCGGTGTTTTCCGTCAGGCTGCTCGGCCTGTTCATGATCTATCCGGTGTTCGCGGCCTATGCCGACGGGCTCTCGGGCGCATCGCCCTATCTGGTCGGTGAGGCGCTCGGCATTTACGGCCTCACCCAGGGCCTCCTCCAGATCCCCTTCGGCCTCCTGTCGGACCGCGTCGGCCGCAAGGTGATGATCATCGCCGGGCTGGTCCTGTTCGCGCTCGGCAGCGCCGTCGCCGCCATGTCGACCTCGATCGGCGGCGTCATCGTCGGACGCGCGCTCCAGGGCGCCGGCGCCGTCGGCTCGGTCATCCTGGCGCTGGTCGCCGACCTCACCACCGAAGAGAACCGCACCAAGGCGCTCGCCACCGTCGGCATCACCATCGGCGCCTCGTTCATGATCGCGCTCGTCGCCGGCCCGCTGGTCGCAGCGGTCGTCGGCGTGCGCGGCATCTTCTGGCTTATGGTGGCGCTCGCCATTGCCGGCATCGCCATCACCGAATTCGTGGTGCCACGTCCGCCCGCCATGCGCGTGCATCGTGACGCCGAGACCGTGCCCGGGTTGATCGGATCCGTGCTGCGCAACGGCGAATTGCTGCGGCTCAACTTCGGCATCTTCGCGCTGCACGCCATGCTGACCGCGAGTTTCCTCGTCGTGCCGGGCCTGTTGCGCGCGACGCTCGGTCTGTCGAGCACCAGCGACTGGATGGTCTATCTGCCCGTGCTGGTAATCTCGGTCGTCGTCATGGTTCCCGCCATCATCGTCGCCGAGAAACACCGCCGCATGAAAGGCGTGTTCGTCGCTTCGGTCGCAGCGCTCGCGCTGAGCCAGGCGATGCTCTACGCCGGCGCCGGCAATCTCGCGGTTCTGCTGCTGGCGCTGGTCGTGTTCTTCTCCGCCTTCAATGTGATGGAGGCGAGCCTGCCGTCGCTGATCACCAAGACCGCGCCGCCCGACGCCAAGGGCACGGCGATGGGGCTTTACTCGAGCCTGCAATTCCTCGGCATCTTCGCCGGCGGTGTCATTGGCGGCTGGGCCAACCAGCACGGCGGTACGTCGGCGGTGTTCGCGCTGACGGCGGCGATCGCGCTCGCCTGGCTGCTCGCGGCCGCGACCATGAAGCAGCCGAGCTATCTCACGACGCGGCTCGTCGCCATCGGCGACGGCGCCGATGCCGACGCGCTCGCCGCCCGCCTGCGCCAGGTGCCGGGCGTCGCCGAGGCGGTGGTCATCGCCGAGGAGAAGCTCGCCTATCTCAAGGTCGACTCCAAATCCTTCGACGCCAAGATGGCGGAGAGCCTCGCCGCCGCGCGGTAACGGTGCCGATGTTGCTGCCCCGTTCCGAATATTTCGCTTCAATGTGAGCGCCGAATCCACCAAAGCGCGATCAGCGCGCCACAAGCGATCAGCACCACCAGTGACGCCAGATCGCGATTGAATCGTCTCTCGCGTTTCAGCTCCGTTTGACATGCGGAGCAGCCGATCTTGCTCGCGCGGACCCGCGGCACGAATGAATCGTTGATGGCGCCGCATTGCGGGCAGATCCGATATTTCTCGCTTCCGATAGAAAGTCCGAACGGCGGCAGGAATGACTGGGCGGACCGCGCGACGATAGCATTGGGAAATCGCCCGATTTGCCCAAGCTCCATTGCCTTTTCGACATCCGCCCTCGAGAGAACGTAGCTCAGATGGAGCGACGCGGCGGCAAGCACGAGAACAATGATTGTCGCGATGGAAAAGCCAAAAGCAACCATTCGAGTGCCGGCTCCGACGATGGCCAAGATCAGTGCGACGCGCAGCCAAGCCATAAGCACCGTCTTGATATCGAACGGCATTGGCTTGACCAGCGTCGAAATCCTGTCCTTGCCGCCTTTGGAATCGTGTCTCGCACTGCCTTCGAACACAAAATAGGTTCCGAGCGGAATGAGTGGCAGGAAAAAGATATGGAAGCACTTCGTTGCGACGTAAAACAGTCCGGGTACCGATTGTATCTTGCCGAAAAAGGTTGTTCCGAACACAAACATGTCGCTGCCCCCCGATAGGCAATTGTTCTTGGAAGGTGGGTTAGCGTCAAGACGGTCTCCGCGACTGGACAGCGTCTCGTCCGTAGTTACGATCGGGCACTTGAGAGTGGACAGCCACCCATGAGCCTCGATTTCCTGCTGACCTCGCTGATCGTCATCGTCTCGCCCGGAACGGGCGTGCTGTTCACGCTCGCCGCCGGGCTCTCGCGCGGCCGCCGCGCCAGCGTCGTCGCCGCCTTCGGCTGCACGCTCGGAATCGTGCCGCACATTGCTGCCGCCGTGCTCGGCCTTGCCGCTGTGCTGCATACGAGCGCCGTCGCATTCCAGACGCTGAAGGTGCTCGGCGTCGCTTACCTCATCTACATGGCGTGGATGACGCTGAAGGAGCACGGCACACTGAAAGTGGAAGCCGACACGCGCGCGAGATCCTCGCGTGACGTCATCGTCTCGGCGATCCTCGTCAACATCCTCAATCCGAAGCTGTCGATCTTCTTCCTCGCCTTCCTGCCGCAGTTCATCAGCACGAGCGAACGGCATCCCTTGCCGCGCATGCTCGAACTGAGCGCGGTGTTCATGGCGCTGACCTTCGTCGTCTTTGTCGGCTACGGTCTGTTCGCCGCGGCGGTGCGGGCGCACGTGATTTCGCGACCGCGGGTCATGGCCTGGATGCGCCGCGCCTTCGCCGGCGCTTTCGTGCTGCTCGGGGCGAAGCTGGCGTTTGCCGAACGCTAGGGCCGCCAGCCCATCCTGTTCACGGCAATGCCCGACACCGGGTTCCGGTCCTCGCCGGAATACTTGAAGCCGTGCTTCTCGTAGAAACGGATGGCGCGGGCATTGTCCTTGTTGACGAGCAGGTCGAGCCCGCGCGGCGACAACCGTTTGGCCTCGTCGACCAGTGCGCGCGCTACATCAGAACCCCAGAACTCCGGCGCGACGACGATCTGGTCGAGATACATCGTCTTGTCGTCGACGGTGACGAAGCCTGCGAGCCTGCCGTCCACGTCCGCCAGCGTCACATGCGCGACGGGGATCAACTCTTGCCGCCAGCGCTCGCGCCACCAGTTAACCCGCGCGTTGAAGTCGATGTGCGGGTAGTGCTTCGCCCAGGTGCGACGCCACAATTCGATCGCCGCGTCTTCGTCGGCGGGCGTGTAGGGGCGAAGGGTGACGGCGGCCGTCATGCGCTCAGCGCCGCCTGGCGGCGCAGTTTGCGCACGATCATCACCACGGCAGTGCGGTCGCACGCCGCCGCGCCGTAGGCGATGGCGCGCCGCCGCTCATACGAGGTCAGGTCGTAGTGCGGACGGGCGGTCTTTGGCGGGCCCTGATAGGACGAGCGATGCAGACCGAGCATGCGCGCGAAGCGATGCAGTTCGTCGATGTCGTCCGCGACGAGATGGCACCATTTGCGGCCGTGCCGCGCCCAGATCGCCTGATCGACATAGACGGCCATCGAGAGTTCCGTTCATCCCCGCGGAAGCGGGGATCCAGCCTTTGCCAAAACGACCGAGGCCGCGCTGGATTCCCGCTTTCGCGGGAATGAGCGGCGTATCATCACCGCTCCGTCAGCTTGAACTCGATGCGGCGGTTCTTGCGATAGGCATCTTCGGTGGTGCCGGGATCGATCGGCTGATATTCGCCGAAGCCGGCGGCCACGAGGCGCTGCGGATTGACGCCCTTGGCGACCAGATACTGCACCACTGCGATGGCCCGCGCCGACGACAGACCCCAGTTCGATTTGAACTGCCCGCCGGTGACCGGTCGGACGTCGGTGTGACCGTCGACGCGCAGCACCCACGGAATGTCTTTCGGAATCTGCTGCTCGAGGCCGACCAGCGCGACCGCCATCTTGTCGAGTTCGGCAGTCGCGGCGGGCAGGAGGTCGGCTTTGCCGGTGTCGAAGAACAGTTCTGATTGCAGCACGAAACGGTCGCCGACGATACGCACGTCCGGGCGGTTGCCGAGAATCTCGCGCAATTTGCCGAAGAAGTCGGAGCGGTACTTGGTCAGCTCCTGCACCTTCTGCGCAAGCGCAACGTTCAGCCGCTGTCCGAGCTCGGTGATACGGCTCTGCGATTCCTTGTTCTTCTGCTCCGAGGCGTCGAGCGCCTGCTCGATGGCGGCGAGCTGGCGGCGCAGCGCCGCGATCTGCTGGTTGAGCGCCTCGACCTGCGCCAGCGCGCCGGCGGAGATCTTCTTCTCGCCCTCGAGCGCGGTGCCGAGCTGGATGACCTGGCCCTGTGCCGAGGCGGCGCTGGCGCCGGAGGAATCGGCCGCGGATTTGAGCTTGTCACGCTCGCTTTCGGTCGAGGCAAGGGTGGCGCGCAGCGCCGCGAGCTGGCTTTCGAGATCGGATTTGCCGGCTTTCTCCAGCGACAACAGGCTGGTGAGCTCGGCAATCTGCGCGTTGAGGCGGGTGAGCGCCGTGTCCTTACCCGCGACCTCCTGCTGAAGATAGAACTGCACCACGACGAAGACGGTGAGCAGGAAGATGATGCCGAGGATCAGCGTCGACAGCGCGTCGACGAAGCCCGGCCAGTAATTCATGCCGCTTTCACCGCGGCGTCGTGCAAGCGGCATTGTTACTCCAACCTCGCCAATTTCTCGGCGTCATGCGCGGGCTTGACCCGCGCATCTATGATGGGGCGCCGCAAGGAAGGGTTCATAAACTTCTTCATCGGCGGAGCTTCATCATGGATGGCCGGGTCAAGCCCGGGCATGACAGCGGATGGGCATGTGCCCTCCGCAAAATTCGTCACCGGTTCACGCTCTCGCGCACCATGATCTCGAGAAGCCGCTTGATCTCGCGCTGCTGCTCGGCCTGGCCGTCGACCCAGTCGCGGATCATCTGCTGCTCGTTGCGCATGTGGTGCACGAGGCCCTGGATCGCTTCGGCGAGATTGACCATCGCGGTCGAGGCGGCCTTGCCGCTGCCGGTCTGGTCGATGGCCGCGCGCAGCCGCTCGATCGCCGAATTCATCTCGCCGGTCACGGCGACGCCGGCGCCGGCCTCGGGCGCGTGGTCGTAAACGGTGGTCGACAGCCAGTCTTCCAGTTCCGTGTAGAAGCGGTTCTGCGCCTGGCTCGATTGCAGATCGAGGAAGCCGAGCACCAGCGAGCCGGCAAGGCCGAACAGCGAGGACGAGAACGAGATGCCCATGCCGGAGAGCGGCGCGGCAAGGCCCTCGCGCAGCGAGTCGAACATGGTGCCGGCGTCGCCGCCGGTCTTCAGGTTCTGGATGACGCCGCCGACCGAGCCGACGGTCTCGATCAGGCCCCAGAACGTTCCGAGCAGGCCAAGGAAGACCAGAAGCCCGGTCATGTAGCGGCCGATGTCGCGAGCCTCGTCGAGGCGGGTGGCGATCGAGTCGAGGATGCCGCGCATCATCTGCGCTGAAATGGCCATGCGGCCGACGCGTGAGCCGAGGATCGCCGCCATCGGCGCCAGCAGCACTGGCGGGCGCTCGACCGCCAGCCCGGGATCGGCGAGGCGGAAATTATTGACCCAGGAAATCTCGGGGTAGAGCCGGACCACCTGCCGGAAGGCCAGGACGATGCCGATCGCCAGCACGCCGAGGATCAGCGTGTTCAGCCCAGGATTGGCCATGTAGGCGACCTGGATCTGTTTGTGCAGCAGGAAGGCCACCAGCCCGCCCAGAACGATGAAAACCAGCATCCGGAACAGGAAGATGCGGGGCGAGGACAGCTTGAGCGGGTCGATGTCTTTTTTGGCCATGGACGAAAAATGCTCGCTCGGGTCGGCGAATCGATAATGGCACAGACGCGCGACAAGGCCATAGCGCCCGGGCCTGAAGACCCAAGGGTAAAACCGCTGATTGAGTTGAAAATGCGTCGGTAAGGGATGCGGGGAGCGCGGCCGTCGCGGCCGCGAAGCGGGCAGGGGAAGCTCAGGCCTCCTTGAGCACCCGCAGCAGTTCCTTCTGGATGGTCTCGTTGCCGGCGAGGATGTTGCGCTTTGGCAGCATCTCGTCGGCGCCGTCGCAATCTGAAACGTATCCGCCGGCCTCGCGCACCATCAACAACCCGGCCGCCATGTCCCACGCCTGGATGTCGCGCTCCCAATAGCCGTCAAGCCGCCCGGCGGCGACCCAGGCTAGGTCGAGCGCGGCGGCGCCGAAGCGGCGAAGCCCGGCGACCTTCTCCTGCACGGCGGCGGTTTCGCGCTGCCCGAGACCGATGTTGGGACGGCCGAGGTGCGGCAAGCCACACGCGACCACGGCATCGGCAAGGCGCTTGCGCGCTGCGACGCGGATGCGCTGGTCGTTGAGGAAGGCGCCTTTTCCGCGCTCGGCGACAAAAAGTTCCTCGTTGGCCGGATTGTAGATCACTCCGGCGACCATCGTGCCTTCGCGCTCGAGGCCAATGGAGATGCAGAACTGCGGGATGCCGTGCAGGAAGTTCGTGGTGCCGTCGAGCGGATCGACGATCCAGGTATGGGTCTTGTCGGCGCCTTCGCGCACCCCGCCTTCCTCGCCGAGGAAGCCGTAGCCTGGCCGCGCCTTGGCGAGTTCGGCGTAGAGCGTCTCCTCGGCGCGGCGATCGGCGGCCGAGACGAAATTGGCCGGTCCCTTCATCGAGACCTGCAACTTCTCGACTTCGCCGAAATCGCGTTTGAGGGCGCGGCCCGCCTTGCGGGCGGCGGCGGTCATCACGTTGAGCAGTGCGGAATGGGCCATGGCGAATTCTTCTTGATCCCTCCCCCGAAGGGGATGGGTGGACGCGTGGAGCGCGGCCGGGTGGGGGCGCTTAGCACGATTGATTGGCGAACCCCACCCCGCGCTTCGCAAAGCCGATGCTCCGCATCGGCGTTCTGGTAGGACGGCGGCCGACGGCCGCCTGTGCCTCCCCTTGCAGGGGAGTGATAAAGCGTCAAGAGCGCGGCGCCTTGAGGGTCGACAACCACTTGTCGGCGGCCTTCTGCGCGGCGTCGCGGATCGCCTGCGGCTGCTGGCCGGCGAAGACGTCGAGATCCGGATCGCCGGCACCGCCCGCTTTGGCCACGATGTGCCATTTGATGGCGGCCGTCGGGTCGGCGGGCATGCCGCGCCCGGCCATGAGGATGCGCGCCAGGCGGTCCTGTGCAATCGGACTGCCGCGCTGCGCCGCCTTCTTGAAGACCTGCGCCGCGGCCGCCTCGTTCTTGGCAATGCCGGTTCCGTTGAACTGCGCGATAGCGAATTCGACCATCGCATCGATATTGCCGCCGACCGAGGCGCGGGCGAGCAGGCCCGCCGCCTTGGCGAGGTCCTTGGGGACGCCGCGGCCTTCCTTGTACATCGTGGCGAGCGCGTACTGGGCCTCCGGGCTGCCGGCCTGCGCGGCGCTCTCGAACAAAGCGGCGGCGCGGCCGAAATCCTGCGGCACATCGCGGCCTTCAAGGCAGAGCAGGCCGAGGTCATAGGCGGCGAGCACGTGGCCGAGTTTCACCGCCTGTTCGAGCAACTTGACCGCCTGGGCATGGTCGGAGAGGCCGCCGCGTCCGGCGATATTGAACATCGCCAGACTGAACATCGCATTGGGATCGCCGTGTTCTGCGCCGAGCTTGTACCACTGCGCGGCCTTGGCGTCGTCCAGCGCCACCCCAAGGCCTTGCGAATAGAGTTCGCCGAGCAGCGTCATCGCCGCCGCGTCGTTCTGCGCCGCAAGCTTGGTGGCCTCGTTGAAGGCGGTGAGATAGTAGCCGCGCTCGTAGGCGCCATAGGCGAGGTCGACGACGGCTTTCTGCGGCGCGGCAACGGGCGCCGGCGCAACCGGAGGCGTTTTCGCCGGCTGCGCCAGGGCCGGCGCAGCGAGCGCGATCAACAGACCGGCGAGGGCGGCCGCGCGCGTCATGTCGCGCTCTCGGGCAGATGCAGGTCGCGCATCGCGGCCGCGACATTGGCAGCCGGGTCGCGCCACACCCAGTCGCCGAGTGCGATGAAGTCGGCGCCGGCGGCGACGAGCGGCGCGACATCCTGGAGCCCGCCGGCAAAGGCGACGCACGGGGCCTCGAACACCTCCGCCCACCAGGCCACGCGTTCCGCGATGAGATCGAACGCGGGACGGTCGCCGTGCGCATCTGGTTCGCCGAACATGACGTAGTCCGCGCCCTGTTCGGCGGCGAGCATGGCGTCGTGTCGGGTGTCGAGGCCGCCGCAGCCGGCGATGCGATTGGCCGGCTGAAGCACGGCGAGCGCCTCGGTGAAGGCGTCGGTGCCGGTCAGATGGGCGCCTTCGGCCCCACCGCGTGCGACCAGGTCCGCATGGCCGTCGAGCAAGAGCGCTACGTCACGCCGCTGAATGACCGGCGCCAGCTCCTTGATGCGGTTGATCAGGCTGCGCTCGTCGCCCGGCGCGAGCCGCAGGAGCAAGGCGGCGACGTCGCCTGCGCCAAGCGCGGCTTCGAGCGGACCGGCAAAGGCGGCCGCGTCCTCGATCGCGGGCGTCACGAGGTAAAGGCGCGGCTGCGGCCGCGGCTCGGCATGCTTCGGGCGGGAGGCCATGGTCCCCGGATGGTAGCGCAATCGGGCGGAAGATTGACCGGCGGGAGCAGCCGGCACCCCGCCACCTAGCGGGCGGCGGGCAAGCCCGCAAGCGCCTCGGCGACGCGGTCAATGACCGGGCCCCAGTCGCCTTCCGGCCCTTGCCGGAACAGGCGCGCGGTCGGGTACCAGGGATTGTCCGCGCGCGCGATCATCCAGCGCCAGTCCTGGATGTGCGACAGCAATACCCAGAGCGGCTTGCCGAGGCTGCCGGCGAGGTGGGCGACGGCGGTGTCAACGGTGACAACAAGGTCCAAAGTGTCGATCGCGGCCGCGGTGTCCGCGAAGTCCGCGATGTCCGCGTCGAGCCGCCGGATCCGCAGCGCGGACAGCGCGCCGAGATCGGCGTCGCGATATTCGCGCTGGAGGCTGACGAACGATGTGCCCGGTACGTCGAGGAGCGGCTTGAGCCGGGTCAGCGCGATCGAGCGGTTGTGGTCGTTCTTGTGGCTCGGCTTGCCGGACCAGACGAGGCCGACGCGCCGGCCGCCTCCCGCCGGCAGCCGCGCCCGCATCCGTTCGACGCGTGCCTGCGGGGCGAACAGGTACGGCACCTCGGCCGGCACGGTGTCGATTCGCGTGCCGAAGGCGAGCGGCAGGCTCATCAGCGGGCAGTGCAGGTCGAAGGCCGGCAGCGGCGTGCCCTTGTTGAAGACGGTGACGCCCTCGGCCTGCGGGCCGAGCAGGGGCATCAGGCTGTCGGGCAGTTCGAGCAGGACGCGCGCGCCGCGCGCCTTCACCAGCGGCAGGTAGCGCAGCATCTGGATCGAGTCGCCGTAGCCCTGCTCGGCATGCAGCAGGATCGTCCGGCCGCCAATGTCCTCGCCCTGCCATTGCGGCTGGGCGAAACCGCGCGGCGTCAGTTCGGTCGCGCCGCGCCAGCGCCATTCATAGCCGGGGAGGCCGGTCTCGAAGTCGCCGAGCGTGAGCGCCAGCAGCGCCTTGTTCCAGTGCGCCTCGGGCAGCTTCGGATCGAGCGCGATGGCCTGATCGAAGCTCGCCATGGCCTCAGCCGTGCGGCCGAGATAGCGCAGCGCGCTGCCGCGATTGACCAGCGCGAACGCGAAAGGCTTGGCGGCGACCGCGGCGTCGTAATCCTTCAGCGCGTCTTCGTGGCGGTTGAGCTCGATCAGCGCATTGCCGCGATTATTGTGCGCCTCGACGTAATCGGGCTTGAGCGCCAGCGCGCGCTCGAAACTTTCGAGCGCGTCGTCGTGCCGGCCGAGCGCCTGAAGCGCGTTGCCGCGATTGTTGAAGCCGTAGGCAAAGTCCGGCTCCATCGCCAGCGCCCGCTCGTATTCGGCCAGCGCCTCGGCGTGACGGCCCATCTGATAGAAGACGTTGCCGCGCGCGACGACGGCGTCGGTGAAATCCGGCTTCAGCGCCAGCGCGCGGTCATAGGCGGCGAAGGCTTCGTCGTAGCGCTTGAGGTCGCGCAGCACGATGCCGCGATTGGCGTGGGTCTCGTGATCGTTCGGCGTCAGCGTCAGCGCGGCGTCATAGGCCGCGAGCGCTTCGGTCAGCCGCTCGTGCAGGCGCAGCCGATGGCCGCGCTCCTTCAGCGCGACAGGATGACGCGGCGCGATCTTCAGCGCCGCATCGAAGGCGGCGAGCGCGTCGTCGTCGCGCCCCATCGCGACCAGGCATTGGCCGCGATTGACGTGCGCATCTGCATAGAGCGGATTGAGAGTCAGCGCCTGACTGTAAGCGGCCATCGCCTCGTCGAGGCGGCCGAGATCGGTGAGCGCATTGCCGCGATTGTTGAGCGCCTCGGGATAGGCGGGCCGCAGGCTCAGCGCCCTGTCGTAATCGGCGAGCGCGTCCGCGGCGCGCTTGAGCGCGCGCAGCGCATTGCCGCGGCCGTTATAGGCCTCGGCGTAATCGGGCTTGAGCGCGATCGCGCGTTCGCATGCTTCCATCGCCTCCTCGTGCCGCGCCAGTACCGAGAGCACGATGCTGTAGTTCGAGTAGGCCGCAGGCACCTTCGCATTGGCGCGCAGCGCAGCGGCGATCAGCCGCAGCGCCTCGGCCGACTGGCCGCGCTGGTGCTTGAGCACGCCGTAGAGATGCAGGGCATCGAAATGGTCGGGCGCATGGCGCAGCGCCTCACTGTACAGCGCCTCCGCCGCGACGAGATCGCCGCCCTGGTGATGGCCGGCGGCGCGGCGCACCAGGTCGTTGACGTCGGTTGCAGGAAGGGCGCGGGGTTCTGCCATCGGCGCTGCGGTGGATTGCTGGAGGAACGCAACGCGGCCGGTATTGCCGGCGAATCGTTAGTGCGAGGTTAGTCCGGCGGGCCGGGGCCCGCCAAGAACACGATGCAAGAAGGTTTGGTGAGGGCTGCAGGTACGACGTTGGCCGATGTGCCCTCTCCCCTCGTGGGAGAGGGCAGCCGCAGCACTCGCACGAAAAAGAACGGGTGAGGGGGATGCCCCCTCACCCGTCCAAAAGCGTTGAGATGCTCTCAATGCCCTCTCCCACAGGGGAGAGGGCACAACGACGCCTTCACGGCATCGGGATCGGCCCCATGTCCTTCGGCACCTTGTAGCCGCGCTGCACGGCCGGGCGCGCCGCGATGGTCTCGTACCAGCGCTTCACGTTCGGGTACTGCTTCATGTCGATGGTCTGCCACTCGAACCGGGAGATCCACGGCCAGATCGAGATGTCGGCGATCGAGTATTCGTCGGCGACGAACTCGCGGCCGTCGAGGCGGGTGTTGAGCACCTTGTAGAGGCGGTGCGCCTCTTTCAGGTAGCGCTCCTCGGCGTAGGGCGCCTTGCCCTTGTTGTACTTCACGAAGTGATGCACCTGGCCGAGCATCGGGCCGACGCCGCCCATCTGCCACATCAGCCATTCGATCACCTTGTAGCGGCCTTCGCCGGACTTAGGCATCAGCTTGCCGGTCTTGTCGGCGAGATAGATGAGGATCGCGCCGGACTCCATCAGCGACATGCCGGTCTCGGTGTCGACGATCGCCGGAATGCGGTTGTTCGGCGCGACCTTCAGGAAGGCCGGGGCGAACTGTTCGTCCTTCGAGATGTCGATGGCGTGCACGTTGTAGGGCAGGCCGAGCTCTTCCAGCGCGATGGAGGCCTTGCGGCCGTTGGGCGTGGTCCAGGTGTAAAGATCGATCACGGGCGGTTGTCCTCGAAGGGGTGGGAACCAGGGAACGGGACGGTCGGGACGGGCGTTTTCCCCGCCGAGTTCCCATAGAGGAGGCAACCATGAAACTCAATGTCCTCGGCCTTGTTCTGGCCGCGTCGGCGTTCACGTCGCTGGCGGCGAACGCTCAAACCACCGTGATCGAGCACCGCGACGATCCCGCGGTCGTGGTCGAACACGATCATCCGGCGGCTTCGGTGACGGTGAAGGAAGCCGTGCCGAGCACCGAGAAGACCACGAAAAAGATCGAGACGACGGGCGACGGCTGCACGACCAAGACGGTGCGCCACGAGGACGTGGTCGGTTCGAAGACGGTGAAGAAGACCGATTGCGACTGAGCGCGATTTCGCGACTGCAAATTTCGCGGTCGTGAAAGGCGCGATGTGAAAAGGCCGCGCTCTTTGAGGGCGCGGCCTTTGCTTTTGCGGTGGCTAGACGTGCGCGACGCCAGTGATTGTGCCCTCTCCCCTTGTGGGAGAGGGCAGCCGCAGCGGTGCCTTGAATAAGAATGGGTGAGGGGGCCATCCCCCTCACCCATCAGAATTTGCGGAAGGTCTCTCAATGCCCTCTCCCACAGTGGGGAGAGGGCACGACGATGAGCGCTGTTACGCCGCCTTCTTCTCCAGGTCGGCTGCCCACTGTCCGAGCGCGGCGAGGCTGTTCATCTTGGCGCGGTGCGCAAACGCGCGCTGGCCGGCGGCGACATTCTCCGCCTTGCCCGACCACGCCTTCTGGGGAGCGGCCTGCAATGCGCGGCCGTAGGAGAAGGTCAGGCCCCAAGGCAGGCCGCCGATCTTGTTCATCGCGTCGAGATGAGCCGTGGCTTCCTCGTCCGACTGGCCGCCCGAGAGGAACGCAATGCCCGGCACCGCGCCGGGGACGCAGTTCTTCAAGAGCTTCACGGTCTTCTCGGCGACTTCAGCGACGCCCGCCTTCTTCGCGCTCTTCTTGCCGGCGATCGCCATGTTCGGCTTGAGCACCATGCCCTCGAGCGCGACCTTGGCGTAATAGAGCTCCTGGAAGGTCTCCTTGAGCACGAGCTCGGTGACCGCGTAGCAGCGGTCGATATCGTGGTCGCCGTCCATCAGCACTTCCGGCTCGACGATCGGCACGATCTGCGCCGCCTGGCAGAGCGCCGCATAGCGCGCGAGCGCGTGCGCATTGGCGTGAATGGCGCCGTAGGTCGGGATGCCGTTGCCGATATCGATCACCGCCCGCCACTTGGCGAAGCGCGCACCCTGCTCGTAATACTTGGCCAGCCGGTCGGCGAGCTTGTCGAGGCCGATGGTGATCAGCTCGCCCGGGCAATTCGGCAGCGGCTTGGTGCCTTCGTCGACCTTGATGCCGGGGATCGCGCCCATCTGCTCGATGACCTTGACCAGCGGCGTGCCGTCCTTCGCCTTCTGCCAGATGGTCTCGTCGTAGAGGATGACGCCGGAGATGTGGTTCTTCATCGCCTCGGCGGTGCGGAACATCATTTCGCGGTAGTCGCGACGGCTGTCCTCGGTCGACTCGACGCCGATGGCGTCAAAGCGCTTCTTGATGGTGCCCGAGGATTCGTCGGCGGCGAGGATGCCCTTGCCGGGCGCGACCATGGCGCGCGCTACTTTGTTCAGTGCGTCGAGATTCATGCTTCCCTCCATCGCATCCATTCGTGTCCCGGACGCGGTGCAGCGCGAAGCGGTGCACCGCAGATCCGGGACCGTTAAAATCGAGCCCCTCGCGATCCCGGGTCTGCAGCGCACCACTGCGTAGTGCGCTGCGCCCGGGATGACGGCGAACCAAGGTTCGCCGTCATTTTACTCTCAAGACTTCCACGCCGGGCAAGGCCTTGCCTTCGAGCCATTCGAGGAAAGCGCCGCCGGCGGTCGAAACGTAGGTGAATCGGTCGGCGGCCCCCGCCGCGTTGAGCGCGGCGACGGTGTCGCCGCCGCCAGCAACCGTGACAAGCTTTCCGGCCTTCGTGAGTTCCGCCGCCGCTTCCGCGACCTCGACGGTGCCGTTGTCGAACGGCTCCATCTCGAAGGCGCCGAACGGCCCGTTCCACAGCAGCGTCTTGGCGCGCGCCAGCACGGAGACGACCTGCTCGACAGACTTCGGGCCGATGTCGAGGATCATCTCGCTCGGGCCGACATCATCGACGGCGACGGCGCGCGACGGCGCGTTGGCCTCGAACTTCTCGGCGACGACGGCGTCGACCGGCAGCACGATTTCCTTCTTCGCAGCTTTCGCCTTGGCGAGGATGTCGAGCGCGGTATTCGTGAGGTCACGCTCGGCAAGGCTTTTTCCAACCGGCTTGCCGAGCGCGAGCAAGAACGTATTGGCCATGGCACCGCCGATGATCAGCACGTCGACCTTGGCGAGCAGGTTGCCGAGCAGATCGAGCTTGGTCGAGATCTTGGCGCCGCCGACGACCGCCGCGACCGGACGCTGCGGATGCTCGAGCGCCTTGCCCAGCGCGTCGAGCTCGGCCTGCATCGAGCGGCCGGCATAGGCCGGCAGCTTGTGGCCGAGGCCTTCGGTCGAGGCATGCGCGCGGTGCGCCGCGGAGAAGGCGTCGTTGACCCACATGTCGCCGAGCTTCGCCAGCGCGTCGATGAAGGCCGGATCGTTCTTCTCCTCGCCGGAATGGAAGCGCGTGTTCTCGAGGCAGAGAATGTCGCCCTGCTTCATGGCAGCGACCGCGGCCTCGGCGCTCGCGCCGATGCAGTCGTCGGCGAACTTCACCGGGCGCTTGATGACGCGGGCGACTTCGGCAGCGACAGGTTTCAGCGAGTTCTTGACGTCGCGACCCTTCGGCCGGCCGAAATGCGAGAGCAGGATGACCTTGGCGCCTTTGTCGGCGAGTTCGGTGAGGGCAGGGGCGACGCGCTCGATGCGTGTCGCGTCGGTGACGATGCCGTTGTCGACGGGGACGTTGAGATCGACGCGGACGAGGACGCGTTTGCCCTTCACGTCGACGTGGTCGAGGGTGCGGAAGCTTTGGGACATGGAGAGGGTCTCGCGTCCCGGACGCGGCGCAGCGCGCGTTAGCGGTGCGCCGCAGATCCGGGACCGTTCCGGATTGTGGCGGTCCCGGGTCAGCAGCGCATCACTTCGTGCTGCGCTGCGCCCGGGACAAGCCGGCTCAGATCAGCTTGCCCATCGCCACGGCCGTGTCGGCCATGCGGTTGGAGAAGCCCCATTCATTGTCGTACCAGCTCATCACGCGCACGAACGTCCCGTCCATGACCTTGGTCTGGTCCATGTGGAAGATCGACGAGTGCGGGTCGTGGTTGAAGTCGAGCGACACGTTCGGATCGTTGGTGAAGGCGAGAATGCCCTTCAACTGCTGATCGGCGGCGCGCTTGATCGCGCCGTTGACCTCATCCTTCGACGTCGCCTTCTTGGCGACGAACTTGAAATCGATGACCGAGACGTTCGGCGTCGGCACGCGGATCGACACGCCGTCGAGCTTGCCGTTGAGCTCGGGCAGGACGAGGCCGACGGCCTTGGCGGCGCCGGTCGAGGTCGGAATCATGTTCAGGGCCGCGGCGCGGGCCCGGTAGAGGTCCTTGTGATAGGTGTCGAGCGTCGGCTGGTCGCCGGTGTAGGAGTGGATCGTCGTCATGAAGCCCTTGTCGATGCCGAAGGCATCGTTGAGGACCTTGGCGACCGGCGCGAGGCAGTTGGTCGTGCACGAGGCGTTCGAGACGACCTTGTGATCCTTGGTCAGCTTGTCGTGGTTGACGCCAAACACCACCGTCATGTCGGCGCCGTCGGCCGGGGCCGAGACGAGGACGCGCTTGGCGCCGGCGGTCAGATGCATCGACGCCTTGTCCTTGGCGGTGAAGATGCCGGTGCACTCCATCGCGATGTCGACGCCGAGGTCCTTCCACGGCAGCTTGGTCGGGTCCTTCTCGGCCGTCACCTTGATGGCGCCGTTGCCGAGCGAGATGGTGTCACCCTTGACCGTGACCTGGCCGGGGAAGCGGCCGTGCACGCTGTCGTAGCGCAGAAGGTGCGCATTGGTCTCGACCGGGCCGAGATCGTTGATGCCGACGACTTCGATGTCCTTGCGGCCGCTCTCGGCGATGGCGCGCAGGATGTTGCGGCCGATGCGGCCGAAACCGTTGATGGCAACGCGTACAGTCATGTGGGTCGCTCCCGGGTCTTCAGATCTGCTCCCCGCCTTTAGCTAAAGACGAGGATGCCCGACACAAGGCCGGGCATGATGATTGTCAAAGCTTCTTCATTGCCGCGTCGGCAATGGCCTCCGCCGTAATGCCGAAATGTTTGTAGAGTTCCTTGTACGGCGCGCTGGCGCCGAAGCCGTGCATGCCGATGAAGATACCGTCGGCCCCGATGATCGCGTCCCAGCCCATGCGCACCGCCGCCTCGACACCGATCTTGACCTTGGCGTCGCCGATGATGGCTGCGCGGACATTGTCGGGCTGCTCGAAGAACAGTTCGAAGCAGGGCACCGAAACGACGCGGGCGGCGATGCCCTTCTCGGCGAGCTTCTTGGCCGCGTCGACCGCGATCGAGACTTCCGAGCCGGTGGCGAAGATCGAGACGTCGGCGCGGCCGTCCGGGCCGGCGATCTCGTAGGCGCCCTGGGCGCAGATGTTGTCCGCGTCGAACCGGTTGCGCAGCTGCGGCAGGTTCTGGCGGGTCAGCGCCATCGCGCTCGGCCGGTCCTTGGCGCGCAGCGCCAGCTCCCAGCATTCGGCGGTCTCGACCGCGTCGCACGGGCGGAAGACCATGAGGTTCGGGATCGCGCGCAGCGCGGCGAGATGCTCGACCGGCTGGTGCGTCGGGCCGTCCTCGCCGAGACCGATCGAGTCGTGCGTGAGAATGTGGATGGCGCGCTCGCCCATCAGCGCGGCGAGGCGGATCGCCGGCCGCGAGTAGTCCGAAAAGACGAGGAACGTGCCGGAGTAGGGGATGATACCGCCGTGCAGCGCCATGCCGTTCATGGCCGCGGCCATGTCGTGCTCGCGAATGCCGTAATGGATGAAGCGGCCGGAGAAGTCGTTGGGCGTGATCGCCGTCATCGACTTGGTCCGCGTGTTGTTCGAGCCGGTGAGGTCGGCGGAGCCGCCGATCATCTCGGGCAGCGCCGGGATCAGGCTCTCGAGCGCGAACTCGCACGCCGTGCGCGTCGCGATCTCCTTCGGCGACGCGGCCAGCTTCTCCTTGATCTCGCGCACGGCCTTGGTCAGCGCGGCGTCCGAAATCTCGCCGCGCATGCGGCGCTCGAACTCGGCGCGCTTGTCGGCGCCGAGCGCGCCGAGGCGCTTCGTCCAGGCCGCATGCGCCGGCTTGCCGCGCGCGCCCGCTTCGCGCCAGGCGGAGAGGATGTCGGCGGGCACCTCGAACGGCGTGTGCGCCCAGTGCAGGTTTTCGCGTGCGCCCTTGATCTCGTCGGCGCCCAGCGGCGAGCCGTGCGAGGACGACTTGCCGGCCTTGGTCGGTGCGCCGTAGCCGATGGTCGTCTTGCAGGCGATCATCACCGGCTTGTCGGACTTCTGCGCCTTCTGGAGCGCCGCGGCGATGGCCTGCGGATCGTGGCCGTCGATGCGCCAGGACGCCCAGCCGCAGGCCTCGAAGCGCTTCACCTGATCGGTCGAGTCCGACAGCGACAGCGCGCCGTCGATCGAGATGCCGTTGTCGTCGAACAGCACGATCAGCTTGTTGAGTTTCAAATGGCCGGCGAGCGCGATGGCCTCATGGCTGATGCCTTCCATCAGGTCGCCGTCGGAGGCGAGCACGTAGGTCTTGTGATCGACGACGGTCTCGCCGAACACGGCCGCCATATGCTTCTCGGCGATGGCCATGCCGACCGCGGTCGCGAGCCCCTGTCCCAGCGGGCCGGTGGTGGTCTCGACGCCGGCGGTGATGAAATTCTCCGGATGGCCGGGCGTCTTCGAGCCGAGCTGGCGGAAGCGCTTGATCTCCTCGATGCTCACCGACGAATAGCCAGTCAGGTAGAGCAGCGCGTAGATCAGCATCGAGCCGTGGCCGGCCGACAAAACGAAACGATCTCGGTCGGCCCATTGCGGATCGGTCGGATCGAATTTGAGAAACTGCGTGAACAGCACGGTCGCCACGTCGGCGGCGCCCATCGGCAGGCCGGGGTGGCCCGATTTGGCCTGCTCGACGGCGTCCATCGACAGCGCC
>DASTGR010000297.1:0-5882 GCA_035718885.1 Pseudolabrys sp.
TTGGGGCAAGAACCTTTTTCATGCCTCGGATTACTTCGAGCAGCTTTATACCTGGGCCGAGGACCTGATCCGAGCTGGCAAGGCCTATGTCGACGACCAGTCGCCGGAAGAGATGCGCGTCAACCGCGGCACGCTGACCGAGCCGGGCAGGAATTCCCCGTTCCGCGACCGCGCGGTCGAGGAGAATCTCAACCTGTTCCGCCGCATGCGCGCCGGCGAATTCCTGAACGGCGCGCGGGTGCTGCGTGCCAAGATCGACATGGCCTCGGGGAACATCAACCTGCGCGACCCGGTGATGTACCGCATCCTGCACGCCCACCATCCGCGCACCGGCACGGAATGGAAGATCTACCCGAGCTACGACTACGCGCACGGTCAGTCCGACGCGATCGAGGGCATCACGCATTCGGTCTGTACGCTCGAATTCGAGGATCACCGGCCGCTCTATGACTGGTTCATCGCCAACCTGAAGGTGCCCTCGACGCCGCACCAGTACGAGTTCGCGCGCCTCAACCTGACGTACAGCGTGCTGTCGAAGCGCGTTCTCACTAGGCTCGTGCAGGACAAGCATGTCGCCGGCTGGGACGATCCGCGCATGCCGACGCTCGCCGGATTGCGCCGTCGTGGCGTGCCGGCGGCCGCGCTGCGCGAATTCGTCAAGCGCATCGGCGTCGCCAAGGCCAACAGCGTCGTCGACGCCGGCATGTTCGAGTTCGCCGTGCGCGAGGTGCTCAACAAAAGCGCGCAGCGCCGCATGGCGGTCTTGAAGCCGCTCAAGGTGGTGATCGAGAACTATCCGGAGGGCAAAAGCGAGGAGCTTGACGCCGTCAATCATCCGGACGATCCGGCGGCCGGCACGCGCAAGATCACGTTCGGCCGCGAAATCTATGTCGAGC
This sequence comes from Pseudolabrys sp., assembly GCA_035718885.1. GTDB lineage: Bacteria > Pseudomonadota > Alphaproteobacteria > Rhizobiales > Xanthobacteraceae > Pseudolabrys. Next base: position 897 of record DASTGR010000297.1, read on the forward strand.
AGGACGACTTCATGGAGAACCCGCCGAAGAAGTTCTTCCGGCTTTCTCCCGGCGCCGAGGTGCGTCTGCGCTACGCCTACTTCATCACCTGCAAGGAGGTGGTGAAAGACGCGTCCGGCAATGTGGTCGAATTGCGCTGCACCTACGATCCGGCGACCAAGGGCGGCAATGCGCCTGACGGCCGCAAGGTCAAGGCGACCATTCACTGGGTCTCGGCAAAGGACGCGATCACGGCGGAGGTGCGCGTCTATCATCCGCTCTTCGCCAAGCCGGACCCGCGCGGCGGCGAGGACTTTGCCGCCGACCTCAATCCGAACTCGCTCGAGATCCTGAGCCAGGCGCGGCTCGAGCCGTCGCTGGCGGGAATGGACACCGGCGAGGCGGTCCAGTTCGAGCGTCAGGGCTATTTCTGCCGTGACGAGGATTCGCAGCCCGGCAAACCGGTGTTCAACCGCACGGTCGGTCTGCGCGATTCCTACGCCAAGGACACGGCGAAGGGCTGAGCCGCCGCGTCAAGGAGCGCGGGAAGGGCGCCTTGAGGAGCGGCGTCCGTTCACATCCGTTCCCCTATCCACAACCTGCAACCGGCCTAACATAGACTAAAGGTTGTAGTCGGGTTGTGGCATGGCGTGGGGCGGGGCGGGACCACGGGCGCCTGTAGTTGCCGTTGCCGGCGCCGTCGCCGCCGCCGGGCGGCGCGCCGTCCCGGGCGAGCTGGCCCATCGCGCCGACAGGGTCCGCCAGGTCCTGGCCGACTGGGCCGTCGCCGAGGTCGCGCCGGGACGCCTGCTGCCCTGGCTGGCGGTCGCCTTCGGCTTCGGCGCGGTGCTCTACCTCGATGCCGATACCGAGCCGCGGCTCTGGGCCGCGGTCGCCGCCGCCGGCGTGACGATTGCGCTGGCCTTCCTGGCACGTCATCGGCCGATCGCCTTTCCGCTCATCGCAGGCGTCGCCGGCATCGCCGCCGGGTTTGCCGTCGCGACCGCGCAGACCGCGCGTATCGCTCATCCGGTGCTGCGCGCGCCGGTCGGCAGCGCGGCGGTCGCGGGTTATGTCGAGCGGCGGGAGGGGCGCGAGCACACCGACCGCATCACCATGCGCGTCACGAGCCTCGATGCGCGCCGCATTAATGGCCGTCCCGAACGCGTGCGGCTCGCGATCCGCAAGGGCACGGCGCCGCCGGTCGGCAGTGCCGTGTCGCTGAAGGCGCATCTGTCGCCGCCTCTGCCGCCCTTGCGTCCCGGCGGCTACGACTTCGCGCGCGACATGTATTTCCAGGAAATCGGCGCTTCCGGTTACGCGCTCGGCAAGATCGCGGTCACGCCGCCGGTGAAGGCGGGTGGCTGGTGGCTCGCATACGCCGCCTTCCTGGACGCGACACGCGCGGCAATCGACCGCCGCATCCATGCCGTGCTCGAAGGCGACCGCGGCGCCATCGCCTCCGCGCTGATCACTGGCACGCGCGACGCCATTTCCACGCCTGTCAACGACGCGATGTACATATCGAGCCTCGCGCACGTACTCTCGATCTCCGGCTATCACATGGCCGTCGTCGCCGGCATCGTGTTCTTCGTCATCCGCGGCTCCCTTGCGCTGGTGCCGGGGCTCGCGCTGCGCCGGCCGATCAAGAAATGGGCTGCGGTCGCAGCCTTTGCCGCTGCGCTGTTCTATCTGCTGCTCTCGGGCTCGGAGGTGGCGACGCAGCGATCCTTCATCATGATCGGCATCGTGCTGATCGGCGTGATGATGGACCGGCCGGCTTTGACGTTTCGCACCATCACGCTCGCCGCCTTCGGCGTGTTGATGCTTGCGCCGCAATCGGTGGCGCATCCGAGCTTCCAGATGTCGTTTGCGGCGACGCTCGCGCTCGTCGCCGGCTATCAGCACGGGTTGCCGTTCAAGGCCGACAAGGACACACCGTTCACGGCGAGGCTGGCGCTCTGGGGCGGACGGGAGGCGATCGGACTCGTGCTGGCCTCGGTGGTGGCCGGCCTCGCCACGACGCCTTACGCGGCCTTCCATTTCCATCGCCTCGCGCCCTACGGCGTGCTGGCCAATCTCGGCGCCATGCCCGTCGTCTCGGCGGTCGTCATGCCTGCGGGGATCCTCGGCGTGGTCATGATCCCGTTCGGTTTCGATGCGCCGTGCTGGGCGGTGATGGGCTGGGGCATCGACTGGATGATCGACGTCGTGCTCTGGGTAGCGCGGCTGCCCGGCTCGGTCGGGCGCGTCGCCGCCTTCGGCAACGGACCGCTACTGCTGGCGACATTGGGCATCCTGATGCTGTGCCTGTTGCGCACGCCGCTGCGGTGGACCGGCGCTTTGCTGGGCCTCGCCGCGTGCCTCTGGGCGGCACTGGCGCCGCGGCCGGACGTATTGATCTCGGCCGACGGCGACACCGCGGCGATCCGCGGCCCGGATGGGCGTCTCGCTCTGCTGCACAATGGGCGCGACACCTTTGCCGTGAAGGAGTGGCTCGCGGCCGATGCCGACGGACGCCCGCCGAAGGACGCCTCACTTGCGACCGGGACGCGTTGCGACGCGACTGGATGCGTCGGCGTGCTGGCCGACGGACGTCTCATATCCATGGTGCTGGCGATCGAGGGCTTCGAGGAGGATTGCACCCGCGCCGCGCTCGTCGTCAGTCCGCGGCAGGCGCAGATGCCGTGCCGCGCGACCCTCATCGACCGCCCGGTCTGGCAGGCGCGCGGCGCCCTCGCACTGCGGCGGAGCGGGGAGGGCTTCGACCTGATCGCGTCACGGCCCGCCGGCACGGACCGGCCCTGGGCGCCGGCGCGCCTCAAGACAAAAACGGCGCCGCTCGATGCGACGCCGCGCTTGCAGGATATCGCGCCGGGCGATCAATAACGCCGGAACAGGCCGACCAGCTTGCCCTGAATGCGCACGCGGTTGGGCGGCAGGATGCGGACTTCGTACGCCGTATTCGCCGGCTCGAGCGCGATCGACGCGCCGCGGCGGCGGAAGCGCTTGAGCGTGGCTTCCTCGTCGTCGATCAGCGCCACGACTATGTCGCCCGTATCGGCGGCCTCGGAGCGGCGGATCAGCGCGATGTCGCCGTCGAGAATGCCGGCCTCGATCATCGAATCGCCGCGCACTTCGAGCGCGAAATGCTCGCCGGCCGAAAGCAGGTCCGGCGGCATGTTGATGACGTGGCTGCGCTGCTGGATCGCCTCGATAGGCGTACCGGCGGCGATACGGCCCATGACCGGTACGGCGATCGGCCGGCCGCTATTGTCGTCCTCGGAGGCCTGCCTGACCCGGCCAAGATCGCCCTCGATCACACTCGGTGTGAAGCCGCGCGAGCGGCCATTGCCCATGCCGTGTCCGACAGACTCCGGAAGCTTGATGACCTCGATGGCGCGTGCCCGGTTCGGCAGGCGGCGGATGAAGCCGCGCTCCTCCAGGGCCGTGATCAGGCGATGGATGCCGGACTTGGAGCGCAGGTCGAGCGCATCCTTCATTTCGTCGAAGGAGGGCGGCACGCCGGCTTCGGTGAGCCGTTCGTGGATGAAACGCAGGAGCTCGAACTGCTTGCGAGTGAGCATAATCGCTTTTTCCCCGGTCGCCGGCCTGCCAGGCCCGATTCACGCAGTTTGCGCAAAAGTAGGGGCAGGTCAGAAACAAATCATGAACGGACACTATCCGTTCCATATGTGTTCTGCAACCATTTAATTTGAGGTGAAGAGGCCGAAAGAACGCTAAAGCGCGAGCTTTAGGATGGTGCACGGCGACCCGGCAGCCGCCGCCGGGGCGTGCGGTGGCCGAATCACGAGGCAGTCGGCGCGCGACAGGTGCGCCATCAGCGACGAATCCTGGGACGATACAGGATTGGCGACCGGCCCGTCCGGCCCAAAGCTGAGGGTCGCTCTCAGATAATCCTCGCGCTCGTCGTTCTCGGGCAGGTCGCGGCCGAGGCGGGCGGTCTCGCGGGCTCGCTCGAGGTCGGCGCGGCCGCAGAGCCTGCGGATCAGCGGCACCAGAAAGAGCACGCTGCATACATAGGACGAGACCGGATTGCCGGGCAGCCCGAGCACCTGAAGCGTGCCGAGGCGGCCATGCATCATCGGCCGGCCGGGGCGCAACGCAACGCGCCAGAACGAGAGATCGAGGCCTTCCGCCTTCAGCGCCTTCTGCACCAGATCGTGCTCGCCGACCGACGCGCCGCCGGTGGTCACCAGGATGTCGGCGCCCCAGTCGCGGGCGCGGCGGATGTACGCGCCGATGTCGTCGAGATTGTCCCGCGCGATGCCGAAGTCGCGCGCCTCGGCGCCTTCGCCGCGCGCGAGCGCGGTCAGCGCGAAGCCGTTCGAATAGACGATCTCGCCGGGCTTGGGGTCGGTGCCGGGCATGACGAGTTCGTCGCCCGTTCCCACGATCGCGACCTTTGGCCTTCGGCGGACCTCGACCTGCGGATAGTTCATCGAGGCGGCGAGCATGAGGTCACGGTCGTCGAGCCTGCGGCCGCATGCGAGCAGCACCTGGCCCTCGCTGAAATCGGTGCCCTTGCGCCGGATGTTTTTACCCTTGATGCCCGACCGCTTGATGATGACGCGGCCACCTTCTCGCTCGGTCACTTCCTGGATCACGACGCAGTCGGCGCCGTCCGGCACGACGCCGCCGGTGAAGATGCGCGCCGCCTGTGCGGGCCCCACCGCGCCCTCGAACGGATGGCCGGCGGCCACCTCGCCGATGATCGTGAGCGTCGACGGCTCGTTCGCGGTGTCCGCGGCGCGCACGGCGTAGCCGTCCATCGCCGAGACGTCGTTCGGCGGCTGCGTGCGCTTGGCTGCGAGATCGGCCGCCAGCACGCGGCCGAATGCTGACTCGAGCGCAACCGGTTCGGTGCCGAGCGGCTCGGCGCCGGCCAGCACCTGCCGCAACGCCTCTGCGACCGGCATCAGCGGCATGTCAGGATTTCTCCGCCCGCCAGTCGCCGGACTTGCCGCCGCGCTTCTCGAGCAGGCG
>DASTGR010000298.1:0-5071 GCA_035718885.1 Pseudolabrys sp.
CGAAATAACCAGCCATTGTGGCGAACACGCCGTCCCTATCCCGTATGTCGATGGGGTATTCGGTCACCCCCTCGGCGAGGGCCGAGGTCAATCCCGTTGTGGTCGAGGATGTCTTCGATGGTCTCGATCGCCACGTGCGCCCGTGCCTCGATGCTGGTCGGACGGTTGTATTGGGACCTGTCGCGCGGGCTCTCTTGATGGAGCGGCGACCCGCCGGAAGCGTCTGGATCTTCAATCGCCGGGCTGGCCTGCGAGGTGTTCAAGGGCTGCCGACAGTCACTCATGGCGCGCCCAAATACCGTCGCGCATTGACGAACCAAGCTGTGGCAAGGGAGGCCTTCGCCCTTCCCTGCCCTGCGATAATGGTCTAAGCACCCCTCGCGCGGGGCCTATCCCCGCCCGGGGCCAAGGACGCGCGTGAAAGCGCGCCCTTTTTTTGTGTCCTTCGAGGTCCGATTTGCCCAAAAGAACCGACATCAAATCGATCATGATCATTGGCGCCGGGCCGATCGTCATCGGCCAGGCCTGCGAGTTCGACTATTCCGGCACGCAAGCCTGTAAGGCCCTGAAGGAAGAGGGCTATCGGGTCATCCTGGTCAATTCCAATCCGGCCACGATCATGACCGATCCGGACCTCGCCGACGCGACCTATATCGAGCCGATCACACCCGAGATCGTCGCCAAGATCATCGAGAAGGAGCGCCCGGACGCGCTCCTGCCGACCATGGGCGGGCAGACGGCGCTCAACTGCGCGCTGAGCCTGCGGAAGATGGGCACGCTGGAGAAGTTCGGCGTCAAGATGATCGGCGCCACCGCCGACGCCATCGACAAGGCCGAGGACCGCGAACTGTTCCGCGAGGCGATGACCAAGATCGGCCTGCCGACGCCGCGCTCGCATCACATCAAGACATTGGCGCAGGCGCTCGAGGCGCTCGAGGACATCGGCCTGCCGGCCATCATCCGCCCCTCCTTCACCCTCGGCGGCACCGGCGGCGGCATCGCTTACAACCGCGCCGAATTCATCGACATCGTCGAAGGCGGCATCGACGCCTCCCCGACCAACGAAGTGCTGATCGAAGAATCGGTACTCGGCTGGAAGGAATTCGAGATGGAGGTCGTTCGCGACAAGAACGACAACTGCATCATCATCTGCTCCATCGAAAACGTCGACCCGATGGGCGTGCACACCGGCGATTCCATCACCATCGCGCCGGCGCTGACGCTGACCGACAAAGAATACCAGATCATGCGCGACGCCTCGATCGCGGTGCTGCGCGAGATCGGCGTCGAGACCGGCGGCTCGAACGTGCAGTTCGCGGTCAACCCGGAAGACGGGCGTCTCGTCGTCATCGAGATGAACCCGCGCGTGTCGCGCTCTTCGGCTCTGGCGTCGAAGGCCACCGGCTTCCCCATCGCCAAAGTCGCGGCCAAGCTCGCCGTCGGCTACACGCTCGACGAGATCGCCAACGACATCACCGGCGGCGCGACGCCGGCTTCGTTCGAGCCGACCATCGACTACGTCGTCACCAAGATTCCGCGCTTCGCGTTCGAGAAATTCCCCGGCGCCTCGCCGGTTCTGACCACGTCGATGAAGTCTGTCGGCGAGGCCATGGCGATCGGCCGCACCTTCCAGGAGAGCCTGCAAAAGGCGCTACGCTCGCTCGAGACCGGCCTGACCGGGCTCGACGAGATTGCCATCGAGGGATTCGACTCCGCCAAGAGCATCGACGACCCCGACAACAAGAACGCGATCCGCGCCGCGCTCGGCACGCCGACGCCGGAGCGCCTCTTGAAGGTGGCCCAGGCGATGCGCCTCGGCGCCAGCGACGAGCTCATCCACAATGCCTGCCGCATCGATCCGTGGTTCCTGGCCGAACTGCGCGGCATCGTCGAGACGGAAGCCGAGATCAAGGCCAAGGGTCTGCCGACGAGCGCCGCGCCGTTCCGTCATCTCAAGGCCATGGGCTTTTCGGACACCCGTCTCGGAAAACTCACCGCGAACTCTGCCGAGACGGTCAAGGAGAAGCGGCGCGCGCTCGGCGTGCGGCCGGTGTTCAAGCGCATCGATACGTGCGCGGCCGAATTCGCCTCGCCGACCGCCTACATGTATTCGACCTATGAGGCGCCGTTCGCGGGCAAGCCGGTCGACGAGGCCAAGCCCTCAGACGCCAAGAAGGTCATCATCCTCGGCGGCGGGCCGAACCGCATCGGCCAGGGCATCGAGTTCGACTATTGCTGCTGCCACGCCTGCTTCGCGCTCAAGGACGCCGGCTACGAGACGGTGATGGTCAACTGCAATCCGGAGACGGTGTCGACCGACTACGACACCTCGGACCGGCTCTATTTCGAGCCGCTCACGCCGGAAGACGTGCTTGAGATCATCGATACCGAGCGCTCGAACGGCACGCTGCACGGCGTCATCGTCCAATTCGGCGGCCAGACGCCGCTCAAGCTGGCCAGCGCGCTCGAGAAAGCCGACGTGCCGATCCTCGGCACCTCGCCCGACGCCATCGACCTCGCCGAGGACCGAGACCGCTTCAAGAAGCTGCTCGACAAGTTGAAGCTGCGCCAGCCGCAGAACGGCATCGCCACCTCGCTGGGCGCGGCGCGCGCGATCGCCGACGAGATCGGCTATCCGGTCGTGATCCGGCCGTCCAACGTGCTTGGCGGCCGCGCCATGGAGATCGTGCGCGACGGCGCGCACTTCGACCGCTACGTCGCGCGGCTCACCGGCGACTTGAACCGGCCGAGCGACCTCGTCATCTCCGACCGCAGCCCGCTGCTGATCGACCGATATCTCTCCGACGCAACCGAGGTCGACGTCGACTGCCTCGCCGACGGCAAAGATACGTTCATTGCCGGCATCATGGAGCACATCGAGGAGGCCGGTATCCATTCGGGCGACTCGGCCTGCGCGCTTCCGCCGCACTCGCTCGACGAGAAGACGATCGCTGAGCTGTCGCGGCAGACGCGCGAGCTCGCTCTGGCTCTCAATGTCGGCGGCCTGATGAACGTGCAGTATGCGATCAAGGGCGGCGACATCTACGTGCTCGAAGTCAATCCGCGGGCCTCGCGCACGGTGCCGTTCGTCGCCAAGGTGATCGGCCTGCCGATCGCCAAGATCGCGTCTCGCATCATGGCCGGAGAGAGCCTCAAGAGCTTCGACCTGAAGCAGCGGCCCTACCAGCATCGGGCGGTGAAGGAAGCCGTATTCCCCTTCGCCCGCTTCCCCGGCGTCGACACCGTGCTCGGACCCGAGATGAAGTCGACCGGCGAGGTCATGGGCCTCGACCGCTCGTTCGAGATTGCATTCGCCAAGAGCCAGTTCGGCAGCGGCACCAACCTGCCGCGCACAGGCACCGTGTTCGTCTCGGTGCGCGACGACGACAAGACGCGCATCCTCCCGTCGGTCAAGCTGCTGTCTTCGCTCGGCTTCAAGATCATCGCCACGTCGGGCACACAGCGCTACCTCGCCGAGGAAGGCGTACCCGCCGCCAAAATCAACAAGGTTCTCGAGGGGCGGCCTCACATCGTCGACGCGATCAAGAACGGCGGCGTTCAACTCGTCTTCAACACGACCGAGGGGGCGACCGCCCTGGCCGACAGCCGCTCTTTGCGGCATGCCGCCCTCTTGCATAAAGTGCCGTACTACACCACTCTTTCGGGAGCCGTCGCGGCGGCGCAGGGTATCAAAGCCTATCTTGGGGGCGACCTCGAGGTCCGCGCGTTGCAGAGCTACTACCAGAGCCGGACCTGAGCGATCCTTAGTCCGCATACGGCGCGGAACGTGCATAAGGTCGGCTTGGCTTAAAACCGCGGCGAGGGGGAACCGGGCCGCGGTTGGAACGTATTTGACCGGCCCCTCGTATTTCAGACTCCGGTGGCGGGGAACCCGTGGCCGGAGTCGAATTGCGAGTGGATCGAACGTGAAAGCTGGAAGGACTTGGCGGCGCATGGCGCGATCAAGTAGCCGCCAGGAGGAGATGAGACGATGGAAAAGCTACCGATGACCGCCGCCGGCTACGCCGTGCTGGAGGCCGAATTGAAGCACTGCCAGCAGGTGGAGCGGCCGCGCATCATCCAGCAGATCACCGAGGCGCGTTCGCACGGCGACCTGTCGGAGAATGCCGAATATCACGCCGCCAAGGAGCAGCAGTCGCTCAACGAGGGCCGCATCGACGAGCTACAGGACAAGCTCGCGCGCGCCGACATCATCGACGTCTCCAAGCTGTCCGGCGAAACGATCAAGTTCGGCGCGACGGTGACGCTCATCGACGAGGACACCGAGGAAAAGAAGGTGTGGCAGATCGTCGGCGAACCGGAAGCCGACGCCAAGAAGGGCCGCATCTCGATCACCTCGCCGCTCGCCAAGGCGCTGATCGGCAAAGGCAAGGGCGCCTCCGTCGAGGTCAACACGCCCGGCGGCGCCAAGGCCTATGAGATCAAGAAGGTGGAGTGGCGCTGACTATGAAAATCAAGGTCGTCATCCACGAGGCTGAGGAAGGCGGCTACTGGGCCGAAGTACCGGCTATTCCAGGCTGCGCGACACAAGGCGAGACCATCGATGAACTCATGACGAATTTGCATGAGGCGATCGAAGGTTGCTTGTCCATTGACGTTGCCGTGCCGGTTAGTGACGGCAAAGAACGCATTCTCGAAATTGCGATATGAAATCGCTCACGGGACGTGAATTTGCACGTCTCGTGGAGCGCCGCGGCTGGAGCTTGCTGCGGATTAGTGGCAGCCATCACATCTACGGGAAAGTGGTTCCGTCGTGCGCCTTTCGGTGCCGATTCACGGTAATCGTCCGCTCAAGACTGGCCTGCTGCGCCACCTGATCAAACTTGCCGAGCTTTCCGAGCAAGACTTGGCCTGACAACCGGCGATCAACCGATCTCGATGTCCGCATCCAGCAGCAGGAACGACAATGACTTGCCGTGGCCGTCGAGGCCGAGGCTGGAATTGACGCCGCCCTCGAGCACGTCGTCGAGCACGAAGTTGAAGGCGGCGAGCTTGGGCAGGTCGTAGCGCACGACCTTCGTCGGCTTGCGCGCGGCGAAGACCTGCGCCA
>DASTGR010000299.1:0-4957 GCA_035718885.1 Pseudolabrys sp.
TGGTCTTGAGCCCGGCAAGATCGGCCGGATCGATCCAGCGCGCCTCGTCGAGCTCGTCATTGAGCTGCGGTTCGCCCGACAGCCAGCGCGACGCGAAGCACAGAATGACGAAGTGGCGTTCGGTGCGACCGTGCGCGTCACGGAGGATCACCTCGCGGTGACCGGCGAGCGTCACCGGCGCGATGTCGAGCGCGGTCTCCTCGCGGACCTCTCGCCGGACCGCGTCCTCGAGTGTTTCGCCGGCTTCGACCACGCCGCCGGGCAAGGTGTAGACGCCGAGCGCGGGCTTTCTCGCGCGGCGCACAATCAGCACCTTGCCGCCACGCAGGATGGCGGCGCTGACGGCGAGAAACGGGCGCTGCGGATAAAGGCGATCGTCGGCCACGCAGGGGGTCCTTGGCAAGGTTCGGTGCGTCTAGCACGGAGCCTGCGCGTCCGGCCAGCTTGCGCCGCCCGCGGCAAAGGCCGATATCTCCACCATGTGCGGCCGCTACACCATCACGTCCGCGCCGGAGGCCTTGCGGGCGCTGTTCCGCTATGAGGAGCAGCCGAATTTTCCGGCGCGCTTCAACATCGCCCCGACGCAGCCGATCCCGATCGTGCGCCTGGTCGAGGGCCGGCGCGAATTCGCGCTGGTGCGCTGGGGCTTCGTGCCGTCCTGGGTGAAGGACCCGAGCCAGTTCTCGCTCATCATCAACGCCCGCGGCGAATCCGTGTGCGAGAAGCCGGCCTTTCGCGCCGCCATGAAGCGGCGGCGTTGCCTGATCCCCGCCGACGGATTTTACGAGTGGCAGGCGATGGGGAAGGGGCCGAAGCAGCCTTTCTACATCCACGCCAGGTCGGGCGAGCCCATGGCTTTCGCCGGCCTATGGGAGACCTGGGAGGGGCCGAACGGCGAAGCGATCGACACGGCCGCGATCGTAACGACGCGCGCCAACGGCGTGCTTGCGCCTCTGCACGACCGCATGCCGGTGATCATCGCGCCCGACGCCTTCGACCTCTGGCTCAATTGCGGCGAGGTCGATGCCCGCACCGCAGAGGCGCTGATCGCGCCCGCGCCAGACGGGCTGCTCGCGGCTCATCCGGTCTCGACCGCGGTCAACCGGACGGCCAACGACGCCGCACTGATCCTGCCGCTCGACCTGTCGGTGCAACCACCGCCGAAGCCGCCCAAACCGGCAAAGCCCCCGGTCGCTCGTCCCAAGCGCAAGGCGAGCGATGACGGGCAGGGCGCGCTGTTCTGAAACTCGGGAACCTTTGGACTTCATCGGCATCCAAGGGGTTGAATCCGGAGAAACCCATGTCCGTCCTTCATCCAACAGTGCGGTCCCTGACGGCCGGCGATCTCGACGCGCTCGACGATGGCGCGCTGGTCGCGCTCGCGCGCCTGCGCGACGAGCCCGCGATCCGCGCCCTGACGCGCCGGTATAACCGCCGACTGTTCCGGCTCGCGCGCAGCGTCCTGCGCAACGATTCCGAGGCCGAGGACGTCGTGCAGGAAGCTTGGGTGCGCGCCTTCACCGCGCTCGACGGTTTCCGCGGCGAGGCGGCGTTCTCCACCTGGCTGACCCGCATCGCGCTCAACGAGGCGCTCGGACGCCGACGCCGCGAGCGCCCGACGCTCGACTGGGAGACCTATGGCGATACAGCGAGCGAGGCCGAGATCATCAATTTCCCGGTGTCGGCAATGGTGAGCGATCCGGAGCGGACCATGGCGCGCAGCGAAATCCGCGACGTTCTCGAGCGATCGATCGACGAACTGCCCGACGCCTTCCGCGCCGTCTTCGTCGCGCGCATCGTCGAAGGACTGTCCGTCGAGGAGACGGCCGAGCTGTTCACGCTCAAGCCCGAAACGGTGAAGACCCGCCTTCATCGCGCCCGCGCGCTGCTGCGCGATGCGCTCGACCGCCAGCTCGGGCCTGCGCTGACCGAGACGTTCCCGTTCGGCGGCCGCCGCTGCGAGCGCATGACCGAGGTCGTCGTCGCGCGGCTGTGCCGTCCTTAAGCCGCAAACGTCCCATCGCGTAGCGTCAGTAACTGTGCCCTCTCCCCTTGTGGGAGAGGGCTGCTACTGCCTTGCAACGAAAAGGATTGGGTGAGGGGGCTGTCCCCCTCACCCATCATCATGCGCGGAGAAGCGCTCAATGCCCTCTCCCACAGGGGGAGAGGGCGCATCGACGACGGCACGGCGCACGGCACGTTTCATTTCCAGACTCATCCGGGAACCTTCGCCGCGCTGCTGCATCCAACCTTCATCGATGCATGCAGCACCTGGAGGTTTCAAATGCGTGTCACACTTTACGCGGCGGTCGCCGCGCTCATCCTGTCGCCGCTTCCGGCCTTGGCGCAGAACGCCAAGCCGAACGATGCGCAGATTGCGCACATCGCCTACACTGCGGGCGTGATCGACGTCGACGCCGCCAAGCAGGCGCTGAAGAAATCGAAGAACAAGGAAGTGCGTGCCTTCGCCGAGAACATGGTCAAGGACCACACCGCGGTGAACAAGCAGGCGCTGGCGCTGGTCAAGAAGCTCAAGGTCACGCCGCAGGACAATCCGACCAGCCAGGCCTTGTCCAAGCAGGCGAAGGCCAAGCAGGCCGAGCTCGCCAAGCTTTCCGGCGCGGCCTTCGACAAAGCCTATGTCGCCAACGAGGTCGCCTACCACAAGACGGTCGACAGCGCGCTCGAGACCACGCTTATCCCGTCGGCGAGCAATGCCGAGCTCAAGAGCCTGTTGCAGACCGGCCTGAAGATCTTCCAGGGCCACGAGCAGCACGCCGAACACGTCGACGCGGCGCTGAAGTAAGGTTGGAGGACGCCATGCAGCCGGGACGGTTTGCCCTCATTGCCGCATTGCTTTGCGGCATCGTCTGCGCCGTCCCGGCGCGGGCCGAGACCATCAAGGTCGTAATGAAGAATCTGGAGATCTCACCGGCGCAGATCACGGCCAAGGTGGGCGACACCATCGTCTGGGACAACCAGGACGTCTTCGCGCACACGGCGACCGCGACCGACAAGTCCTTCGACGTCATGCTGCCGCCGAAAAAGAGCGGCAGTCTCAAGGTCACCAAGGCCGGGACCTTCGACTACTTCTGCAAGTTCCACCCGAACATGAAGGCGAAGCTGATCGTCGCGCCGTGATCGGTTCACGCGCTCCGGCCGACGACCTGCGAAAGCAGGCGGCCGGGATCGGAAGGAGCGGTGTTGCCGCGCCAGGCGACGTATTGGTCCGGCCGCACCAGCACCAGGTCACGATCGTACAAATCGCGTGCGTCCGCGCTGCCGATGTCGAGGATGGTGAGCGGAATCTTCAGCCGTTCCGCCGCGGCCTCCATGTCCGAAGCGCCGGGAGCTTTCGCGCCGAGGCGCAGGAGCGTGAACCCGCCGCCGAACCGATCGAACAGCGACGAGCCGGGACCGCGTCGTTCGTCGAGCCAGACATGCGGCGCTCGGCCGCCGGGTACGCTGGTCGGCCTGTAAGCGATCAGGCTATCGGCCGGCGGCGCGTCGCCGGCCGCAACGATCGCCGAGCCGTCGTAGCGGGCGCCGAGCTGCACGCCGAGCGAGCCGAACTGCTCGCCGAAGGTCGCGAGCATGGCGCCGGCCTTGCGGCGCGCTTCCTCGCCAGCCGGCGAATCCTGCTCGATCGCCGGATCGACATCGGTGCCGCCAATATTGGCCGTCAGTTGCCGCGCGGCATCGGTGTTCCGGGTCGCGATCGGCTGGCGTTCGCTCTCGTAGGTGTCGAGCAGGCGCGCGCCACCCCAGCCCTGCACCATGGCGGCGAGCTTCCAGGCGAGGTTTGCAGCGTCGTCGACGCCCGTGTTCATGCCGAATCCGCCGGTCGGGGTGAAAAGATGCACCGCGTCGCCGGCCATGAAGACGCGGCGATCGGCGAATTTCTCCGCGACCAGCGCCATGCCCGCCGTCCAGGGTTCGTGCGCGATGATCTGCATCGGCGTCTCTCGCCCCACGCAGCGGCGCATGGCGTCGGCGACGGCTTTGTCCTCGGGCGGCTGGTCCGGCACGCTTGCCTGTGTTCGGAACAGGAATTCGTCGGCGCCGTTTACGGCAATCAGCGACGAGCGAATCTCCGGATTGACGGCCCAGTATTGCCAGGCGCGGCGATGTCCGAGGTGGTCGCGATAGAGTTCGGGCATTCGCACATAGGTCGAAAACATGCGGCCGCCGAAATAGCGCTGTTCGACTCCCGCCTCGCCCTGGAATTTGATGCCCAGCCCGCGGCGCACCATGCTGCGGCCGCCGTCGCACCCGACGAGGTACTGCACGTGCCAATGCTCGGGCGTGCCGCCATGCTCGGGTGTCGCCTGCAAGCGGACCCCGTTTGGCTCCTGCGCGACCGCATCGACATTCCAGCCGAAGCGCATGACGATGTTCGGCCGGCGCGAGGCATGCTCGAACAGGAAGCGTTCGACGTGCATCTGGTTGGCGCGGTGGATCGGTTCGGGGACCTGATCGGTCGCCGCGGCGGATGCGACCATTCGCCTAACGTCGTCCGTTGAGGGCATGCGCAGCCGAGCGAGCTCGGGCCCGCCGAACCGGGTGAAATAGGCGACGTCGGTCGGATGATCGTGCGGCAGGCCGAGATCGCGGATGGCGTCGGCGATGCCGAGCCGACGGAAGTGCTCCATCGTCCGCGCGCCTTGGGTGCTGCCCTTCGGATGCCAGCGCGTCGTCGGGGCGGTGTTGAAGAGCACGCAGCGGACGCCGAGCCGGTCGAGAAACAGCGCGAGCGTCAGCCCGATCGGGCCGCCGCCGACGATACCTATTTCAACTTGCGAGGTGCTCCCATCGGCCATGTGGCTCTTCTAGCATGGCCCCGCGATATGCAAGAGCATGAGGGCGCGCGCGGTCGGCGCCGGCTAAGGCGTGGGCGGCCGCCCGTCGAGCCATTTGGCGAACAGCGCGCGCGGCTGTTCGAAATAGCCCGACGCCT
>DASTGR010000300.1:0-19388 GCA_035718885.1 Pseudolabrys sp.
GTCTTGAACCGCTGGATCGCGCACGAGACGCAGAAAGCCGCCGCCGAGATCACGGCCGCGATCGAGACCTATGCGTTCAGTGAAGCCGCCGGCGCGGCCTACCGCTTCGTCTGGAACGTCTATTGCGACTGGTATGTCGAATTGTCGAAGCCGCTTTTGACCGGGCCGGACGGCGCGGCCAAGGACGAGACGCGCGCGACCGCGGCCTGGGTGCTCGACGAGATATTGAAGCTGTTGCACCCGTTCATGCCGTTCGTGACGGAAGAGCTGTGGGCGGTGACGGGCGAGCAAGGGCCGAAGCGCGACGCGCTCCTGGCGCTCTCCGCGTGGCCCACGCTCGAAGGACTCACCGACGACAAGGCCGAGGCCGAGATCGGCTGGGTGATCGATCTCATCACCGCGATCCGCTCGATCCGCGCCGAGATGAATCTCAACGCGATCATTCCGGTCGTGCTGGCCGGCGCGTCGACGGAAACGCAGGCGCTCGCCGGCCGCTGGTCGGACATCATCAAGCGGCTCGCGCGCGTGTCGGAGATCTCATCCGCGCCGAGCGCTCCGTCGGGCTCCGTGCAGCTCGTCGTGCGCGGCGAGGTGGCGGCGCTGCCGCTGAAAGGCGTCATCGATCTCGGCGCCGAGCGCGCGCGGCTCGCCAAGGAGATGCAGAAGGCCGACGCCGACATCGCCCGCTGCGACGCCAAGCTCAACAATCCGAAGTTCATGGAGCGCGCGGCGGAAGAGGTGGTCGAGGAGGAGCAGGCAAAACGCGCCGAGGCCGTCACCCGCAAGGCCCGCATCGCCGAGGCGCTCGAGCGGTTGAAGGGCGCGGAGTAGTTGCTGTCGTCTCGGGCGAGCGTCAGCGAGGCCCGGGACCCATATTCCGTAGCTTATCGATAGGGCACGGCGTATGGGTCCCCGTTTTCGCGGGGACGACGGTCGCACCCTTGTCACATCGGCGGCCGCCGCTTCGTCACCCTCTCGTTGATGGACGATCAAGGAGATTCTCGATGCGCGTGTTTCTGGCCGGGGCGGGCGGGGTGATCGGGCGGCGGCTGACGCCGCTCCTGGTGAAGATGGGCCATCAGGTCGTGGGGACGACGCGCGCGGCGGAGAAGGCCGACGCGATCCGCGCCATGGGCGCCGAGCCGGTGGTCGTCGACGTCTTCGACAAGGATGCGCTCACGCGGGCGGTCGCGGCGGCGAGACCCGATGCGGTCATCCACCAGCTGACCGATCTCGCCTATGGGCCCGACTCACCGCACTACCAGGAAGGTCTCAAGCGTAACGCGCGCATAAGGGTCGAGGGCACGCCCAACCTCGCCGCTGCCGCAAAGGCGGCCGGCGTGCGCCGTCTGATCGCGCAGAGTATCGCCTTCATCTACGCGCCCGGTCCCGGCGCCCGGGTCGAGACCGATCCGATGGCCGCCGCCGAAGGCGCAATGGCGTCGACGATTCCGGCCGTGAAGGCGCTGGAGGACGCGGTGCTGGCGATGCCCGAGGGCATCGTGCTGCGCTACGGCTATTTCTGGGGGCCGGGCACCTGGGCGGGCGACAAGCCGGGCAAGCGGCCCTGCGTCCATCTCGACGCAGCGGCGCAGGCCTGCGCCAATGCGCTCACCCGCGGCGAGCCAGGCCTCTACAATATCGCTGAGGACGATCCCGGGCTGTCGAGCGAAAAAGCCAAGCGCCTCCTCGGCTTCGACCCGGGTTTTCGTTTCTGACGTGAGCGCCCTTGTCGCTTCCTTATCCCTCCCCTGAAAGGGGAGGGTCCGACGCGGAACGCGCCGGGGGTGGGGTTACGTCGCAGTTGAAAACGGCCCCCACCCGGCTCGCTGCGCTCGCCACCCTCCCCCGCAAGCGGGGGAGGGATAAGAAAGCACGCGCTTCGCGCCATCGTCGGAATGACCGTCACCGAAACGGCTTGCTCAGATAGGGCGAGCCCTTGAGCCCATAGCGCCAGAGGCGCTCGACCGCCTTGGTGATGCCGATGCGCGGGCCGGTGACGATCTCCGGCTCGGCCGCGCGCGCCCTGATCTCGAATGGATAACGGTCGAGCGGCAGGCCGTTGTGGCGGATCGAGACGCCGAGCGCCTCGGCGAGCTTGCCCGGTCCCGAGCACAATGCGCGCGGCTCCTTGAGACGCCGCCGCCGCTGCATTGCAGCAATTCCAACCGTGGGCTGGAGCGCGCGGATCAGGACGGCGCTGGCCGATCCTTCCGGCTCGCAGACGACATTCAGGCACCAATGGATGCCGTAGGACCGGTAGACATAGGCAAAGCCCGGCGGCCCGAACATCACGGCGTTGCGCGGCGTCATGCCGATGTAGCTGTGCGCTGCGGGATCGGTGTGGTGATAGGCCTCGACCTCGACGATCACCCCACCGACGCCCCCGACCATGAGGGTCGCGCCGATCAGGTCGGGCGCTACGGCATGCACCGAGCGGGCGAAAAAGGAACGGCGGAGGCGAGGTTGTCGGCCCATGGCCGACCACATGCCCCGCTTCCGGTCAAATTTCTGTGTCCCGCCGGCCACACCCCCCGGACATTCAAATCCCGGCCACATGGCGGCTCTGGCCACGCCGCGATTTGGCCATAGGCTGCCGCGACATGATTGCCGTGTAGGGCGTTGCAAGGCGTTGGACGACTTTAAGGTTTTGCTGCCAGACAGGCTTTTGAAGAAAACTTGAGCCGGCACCAACCGGCGGACGTTGTACGGGGCGGGGGCCCGAGTACTTTATGGACGCGAAGACCAGCCTGAAATCGAAACTGCCGAGCCGCCACGTCACCGAGGGACCGGCGCGCGCTCCCCATCGCTCCTACTACTACGCGATGGGCCTGACCAAAGATCAGATCCACCAGCCCTTCGTCGGCGTGGCGTCGTGCTGGAACGAGGCGGCGCCCTGCAACATCGCGCTGATGCGCCAGGCCCAAGCCGTGAAGAAGGGCGTCGCGGCCGCCGGCGGCACCCCGCGCGAATTCTGCACCATCACCGTGACCGACGGCATCGCCATGGGCCATGCCGGCATGTACTCGTCGCTGCCCTCGCGCGAGGTCATCGCCGACTCCGTCGAATTGACCATGCGCGGCCACGCCTATGACGCGCTGGTCGGGCTTGCCGGCTGCGACAAGTCGCTGCCCGGCATGATGATGGCGATGGTCCGCCTCAACGTGCCGTCGATCTTCATCTATGGCGGCTCGATCCTGCCGGGCAATTTCCGCGGCCAGACCATCACCGTGCAGGACATGTTCGAGGCGGTCGGCCGCAACTCGGTCGGCACTCTGTCGGACGAAGATCTCGACGAGATGGAGCAGGTGGCCTGTCCGTCGGCCGGCGCCTGCGGCGCGCAGTTCACCGCCAACACGATGGCCACCGTCTCCGAGGCGATCGGCCTTGCGCTGCCTTACTCGGCCGGCGCTCCCGCTCCTTACGAGATCCGCGACCGGTTCTGCATGACCGCCGGCGAGATGGTCGTGGAACTGATCAAGCAGAACATCCGCCCGCGCGACATCGTCACGCGCAAGGCGCTCGAGAACGCCGCCGCGGTCGTCGCAGCTTCCGGCGGCTCGACCAATGCGGCGCTGCACCTGCCCGCGATCGCCAATGAGTGCGGGATCAAATTCGATCTTTTTGATGTCGCCGAAGTCTTCAAAAGGACACCGTATATCGCCGATTTGAAACCAGGTGGCCGTTATGTCGCCAAAGACATGTTCGAAGTTGGCGGCATACCGCTGCTGATGAAGACGCTGCTCGACCACGGCTTTATGCATGGCGACTGCCTCACCGTCACCGGCCGGACGATTGCCGAGAACATGGCCAAGGTGAAGTGGAACGATCAGCAGGACGTGGTGCGGCCGGCCAACAAGCCGATGTCGCCGACCGGCGGGGTCGTGGGCCTGAAAGGCAATGTCGCGCCCGAAGGCGCGATCGTGAAGATCGCCGGCATGAAGAACATCGTGTTCTCGGGACCGGCGCGCTGCTTCGACGGCGAGGAAGCCTGCTTCGAGGCCGTTCGCAAGAAGACCTACAAGGAAGGCGAGGTTCTCGTCATCCGCTACGAAGGTCCGCGCGGCGGCCCCGGCATGCGCGAAATGCTGTCGACGACGGCGGCCCTATACGGTCAGGGCATGGGCGACAAGGTCGCGCTCATCACCGATGGCCGCTTCTCCGGCGCCACGCGCGGCTTCTGCATCGGCCATGTCGGCCCTGAGGCTGCGGTCGGCGGACCGATCGGGCTGCTGCGCGACGGCGACATCATCACCATCGACGCGGACAAGGGCACGATCGACTGCAACGTCAGCGCCGAAGAGTTCGCCAAGCGCAAGGCGGCCTGGAAACCGCGCGAGACCCATTTCGGGTCCGGCGCGCTGTGGAAATACGCCCAGCAGGTCGGCAATGCGCGCGACGGAGCGGTGACGCATCCCGGCGCGTCGGCGGAGACGGAGTGCTATGCGGACAGCTAAGTCCCTTCTCGCCGGATTGGTGATCGGCGCGGGGCTTCTCACCGCGCCGGCGGTCGCCTTCGACGGCTCGAAGTCCTCCGACGCCGCAATGGCGTCGGCGGCGCCGACGTCGGCGATGGACGCGTTCCGCTCCGGCGCCAAGTGGCTCAAGGCCGGCGACACCGCCAAGGCGATCCACTCGCTCGAATACGCGGCGGAGCAGGGGCATCCGCTGGCGCAGTGGAAGCTTGGCCGCATGTATGCGGACGGCGACGGCGTCGCGCACGACGACCTCAAGGCGTTCGACTACTTCCAGCGTATCGCCAACAGCCATGCCGACGATTCACCGGACATGCCGCAGTCGCGCTTCGTCGCCAACGCCTTCGTCGCGCTCGGCCATTACTATCTGACCGGCATTCCCAATTCCGACATCAAGCGCGACCCCGACCACGCGCGCGAGATGTTTGCCTATGCCGCGTCCTATTTCCGCGACCCGGACGCGCAGTACAATCTGGGACGCCTCTATCTTGATGGCACCGGTGCGCCGCGCGACCCGCGTCAGGCGGCGCGTTGGTTCGGGCTGTCGGCGCACAAGGGCAAGTGCGAGGCGCAGGCCATGCTCGGCGCCATGCTGTTCGCGGGCGATCACGTGCCGCGCCAGGCGGCGCGCGGGCTAATGTGGCTCACGCTCGCCAAGGAATGCGCGCCGCACGCCCTGTCCTGGATCACCAACCTTTATGACAGCGCCGTGCGCCAGGCGAGCGAGGACGAGCGCGCCATGGGCGGCGAATTCCTCAAGCGCTATCTCGCCAGCCGGCACGAATAGGGCGTCGCCGCGTTCTCAGCGCGGCTCCAGCGACAGATCGACCCAGACCGGCACGTGGTCGGACGGCTTCTCCCAGCCGCGCACGTGCTTGTCGATGCCGGCGCCGACGAAGGCGTCGGTTGCCTGCGGCGACATCAGGACATGGTCGATGCGGATGCCGTCGTTCTTCTGATAGGCGCCGGCCTGGTAATCCCAGAACGAGTAGAGATCGGTCGCGTCGCTGCCGGCGCGGACGGCATCGGTCAGGCCGAGATTGATGAGCGCGCGGAAGCGCTCCCTTGTCTGCGGCAGGAACAGCGCATCGTTGACCCAGAGTTCGGGGCGCCTGGCATCGGCCGCCGCCGGGATCACGTTATAGTCGCCGCACAGGAGCATCGGCTCCTCTAGCTTGAGGCGCTCTTTCGAAAAGCGAAGAAGCCGGTCCATCCAGTTGAGTTTGTATGGATATTTGTCCGTATTCACCGGGTTGCCGTTGGGCAGGTACAGGCTGACGACCCGCAGCACGCCGGTCTTCGTGGACACCAGCGCCTCCAGAAACCGCGCCTGGACGTCGCCGTCATCCCCGATCAGGCCGGGCGCGACCTCATCGAATGGGCACTTCGAGAGCAGCGCCACGCCGTTGAACGTCTTCTGGCCGTGGACGGCCACGTTGTAGCCCAAGGCTTCGATCGGCTCGCGGGGGAAGGCGTCGTCGGTGCACTTGATCTCCTGCAAACAGACGATGTCGGGCTGGCTCTCCTTGAGCCAGGCTTGAAGGTGGTCGAGCCGCTGGCGGACGGAATTGACGTTCCAGGTGGCAATTCGCATGGGAATCCCGTTGAAAGGCTTGCGCCGCTTACGCATTTACCGATTTTAGGCGCAGGTAAGGGCGTCGGTTGGCGTTTATATGCTAGGATCGCGGCGCGCGCGGTCCGAAATCGGCTCAATCCGCGGAAAAGGGAGATGTCCGGGCAGGGCCCATCGTCCCGGACCAAGAATAACGAATGACCAGAGGGAAGCTCTTCTTTGGGGTGGCGTTGCTCGCCCTGATCGGCATTGCCATGCTCGCACGCGGCTTCTGGACCTCGGACGGGGTTTCCGCCCGCTCGTCCCGCGGCGCGGCCGCCAACCGGGTCGTGCCGGTCGAGGTCGCCAAAGCCGAACGGAAGCAACTGCCGGTGCAGCTTCAGGCGCTCGGTACCGTGACCCCGATTGCAAGCGTCGCGCTCAAGGCCCGCGTCGACACCAACATCACCGCCGTGCATTTCGCCGACGGCGCGCACGTCAATCAGGGCGACCTGTTGTTCACCCTCGACGGGCGCACGCTCGAGGCGCAGATCGCCGCCACGGAAGGCCAGATCGCCCGCGACAAGGCGCAACTGGAGGGTGCCGAGCGCGACGTGCGCCGTTACACCGACCTCGTCGCCAAAGGCGCGACGCCCGTCACCAATCTCGACAACGCCAAGACCCAGGCCGCGATCTACACCGCGGCGATCCAGACCGACGAGGGCGTGCTGAAGAACCTGAAGGTGCAACTGAGCTTCTGCACCGTCACCGCGCCGATCACCGGCCGCATCAGCGCCGCCAACGTCAAGGTCGGCAACTTCGTGCGCCAGGCCGACACCACGCCGATGGCGACCATCAACCAGATGGCGCCGGTCTATGTCAGCTTCACCGTGCCGCAGAAGAACCTGCCCGACATCCGGCAGGCGATCGCCAACAAGACCGCGACGGTCGAGGCCGTCGTCTCGGGCGCGCCGAAAGCAGCCGAAGGCGCGGTCAGCATGATCGAGAACACCGTCGACATCACGACCGGCATGGCGACGGTGCGCGCGACCATGCCGAACACGGACGAGCTCTTGTGGCCGGGCACGCTGGTGAACGTCCGCATGACGCTGCGCAACGAGGAGGCAGTCGCGATCCCCTCGACCGCGGTGCAGGTCAGCCAGACCGGCAACTTCGTCTTCGTGGTGAAGGACGGCGCCGCGCACGTGCAGCAGGTGACGGTCGAACGTCAGGTCGGCCGGGAGAGCGTCGTCACCAAGGGGCTCTCCGGCGGCGAGACCGTCGTGACCGAAGGCCAGTTGCTCCTGGCCGAAGGCACCCGCGTCAATCCGAGGCCGACGCAGACCGGCAACAATCCTCCCAAGGCTGCCGGGACCTGAGCGCCCATGAACCTCTCCGAACTCTGCATCCGCCGCCCCGTCCTCACGACGCTGATGACGGCGTCGCTGATCGTGTTCGGAATCTTCGGCTATCGCCTGTTGCCGGTGGCCGCGTTGCCGGCGGTCGACTTCCCGACCATCCAGATCACGGCGACCCTGCCGGGCGCGAGCCCCGAGACCATGGCCGCCTCGGTCGCGTCGCCGATCGAGCGGCAACTCTCGACCATCGCCGGCATCTCTTCGATGACCTCGTCGTCCTCGCTCGGCACGACGCAGATCACCATCCAGTTCGATCTCGGCCGCAACATCGACGGCGCTTCGCTCGACGTGCAGACCGCGCTCGCCACGGCGCAGCGCCGGCTGCCGGTCGAGATGACGACGCCGCCCTTCTTCCGCAAGGTGAACCCGGGCGATTTCCCGGTGCTGTACGTGTCGATGCGTTCGGACACGATGCCTCTGTCGGCAATCGACGATTACGCGGAGACGGTGCTGGCGCCGCAGATCTCGCAAATGCCCGGCATCGCGCAGGTCCTGGTCTACGGCGCGCAGAAGTTCGCCGTGCGCGTCCAGGTCGATCCGCGCGCCGCTGCCGCTCGCAACATCTCGCTCGATGACGTGAAGAGCGTCGTCGCGGCGGCCAACTCTTCGGCTCCGGTCGGCACGTTGCAGGGTGAAAAGCAGTCGGTCACCCTGACCGCCACGAGCGCGATGCGGCACGCCGCCGACTACCGCGACGTGACGGTCGCCTACCGCAACGGCGCCCCGGTCAAGCTCGACCAGATCGCCCAGGTCGTCGACAGCGTCGAGAACAACAAGATCGCCTCCTGGTTCAACGACGCGCGCGCGATCGTGCTCGCGATCCAGCGTCAGCCGGACGCCAATACGGTGGCCGTCGTCGACGAGGTGCGCAATGCACTGCCGGCGATGCGCGCGCAGGTGCCGCCGGCGATCGAGATGACGCCGCTGTTCGACCGCTCGATCTCGATCCGCGACGCGGTGAGCGACGTGCAGGAGACGCTCGGCATCGCGATCTGCCTCGTGGTCATGGTCATCTTCCTGTTCCTGCGCAAGGTGTCGGCCACGATCATCCCGGCGCTCGCCGTGCCGGTGTCGCTCGTTGGCACCTTCGCGTCGATGTACATGTTCGGCTTCTCGATCAACAACATGACGTTGCTGGCGCTGACCCTTTCGGTTGGTTTCGTCGTCGACGACGCCATCGTCATGCTCGAGAACATCGTGCGCCACATCGAAGGCGGGATGCGGCCGTTCGAGGCGGCGCTCAAAGGCTCGCGCGAGATCGGCTTCACCATTCTGTCCATCACCTTCTCGCTGATCGCGGTCTTCATCCCGGTGCTGCTGATGGGCGGCATGGTCGGCCGCGTGTTCCGTGAGTTCGCGGTGTCGGTGTCGGTGGCGATCGTCGTGTCCGGTTTCGTCTCGCTCACTCTGACGCCGATGCTGTGCGCGCGCGTGCTCAAGGCCCATCACCCCGGCGAGGAGGAGAAGCAGAACGTCGTTCTCCGCACCTTCGAAGGGCTGTTCGAGCGCATGCTGGCTGCGTACACTTGGTCGCTCGATCGCGTCCTGTCGGTGAAGTTCGTCATGCTGCTGGTGACGCTCGGCACCTTCGTCGCGACGATCTTCATGTATATCGCCGTGCCCAAGGGCTTCTTCCCGACCGAGGACACCGGTTACGTCATCGGCATCACGGAGGCCAATACCGACGTAGCCTTCCCGGCGATGGCGACCCTTCAGCGGCAAGTGGCCGATCTCGTGCGCAAGGATCCGGCGGTCGAATACGTCAATTCGACGGTGGGTTCGGGCGGTCCCAATCCGCTGCTCAATTCAGGCCGCATGCTGGTGGCGCTCAAGCCGCGCAGCGAGCGCGACAAGCTGCCGGTCATCCTCGGGCGGCTGCGCCAGAAGGCGAACGTCATCCCGGGCATCGAAATCTTCTTCCAGCCGATCCAGAACATCAATCTTGGCGGCAAGCTGTCGAAGAGCCAGTACCAGTACACGCTGCAATCCAACGACACCGATGGGCTCTACAAGATCGCGCCCGAGATGCGCGACAAGATGGCCAAGCTCGGCGAGTTGCGCGACGTGACGACCGATCTTTACATCAAGAACCCGCAGGTCACGGTCGAGGTCGACCGCGAGAAGGCGGCGGTCTACGGCGTCACCGTCGATCAGGTGCGCCAGCAGCTTTACAACGCCTTCGGCTCGCGCCAGGTGGCGACGATCTACACGCCGGCCAACGACTATCAGGTCATCCTCGAGACGCTGCCGGAGTACCAGCAGAGCCCGAACGACCTCAACAGCATCTACCTCAAGACATCGAGTGGAACGGTGGTGCCGCTGTCGGCGGTGACGAAGTTCGAGCGCACGGTCGGCCCGCTCCAGGTCAACCACCAGGGCCAGCAGCCCTCGGTGACGATCTCGTTCAACCTCGCGCCCGGAACCTCGCTCGGCGAGGCGGTCGACGCGATCCAGAAGCTCGAGCGGGAGGAGCGGCTGCCGGCCTCGATCACCACCGGCTTCCAGGGCACGGCGCAGGTCTTCCAGGATAGTTTGCGCGGGCAGGGCATCCTGATCCTCGCCGCGATCTTTGCGGCCTACGTCGTTCTCGGCATCCTCTACGAGAGCTTTATCCATCCGATCACGATCATCTCCGGCCTGCCTTCGGCCGGCATCGGCGCCATCCTGACGCTGATGCTGTTCAAGATGGACCTGTCGGTCATCGCCATGATCGGCATCGTCATGCTGGTCGGCATCGTGAAGAAGAACGCAATCATGATGATCGACTTCGCGCTGGAGCGGCGACGCGTCGGCCTCTCGGCCGAGGCCGCGATCCGCGAGGCGGCAGTGCTGCGGTTCCGGCCGATCATGATGACGACCTTCGCCGCCATCTTCGGCACATTGCCGATCGCGCTCGGCACCGGCGCCGGCGCGGAACTGCGCCAGCCGCTCGGTGTCGCGGTGGTCGGCGGCCTGTGCCTGTCGCAACTCCTGACGCTCTACATCACGCCGGTGATCTATCTCTATCTCGACCGCTTCGACCGCATGCTCAAGCGCCGCCTCGAGCCGCAGCTCGAGGAGGTCGAGGCCTATCCGGACAAGCCGGCCGTCGCGGCCGAGTGAAGGAGAGAGCATGGCGCGCCGCCTCATCTCGACCGGTTCGCCCTTCGAGAAGGCGGCCGGCTACAGCCGCGCCGTCGTCGACGGTGACTTCTGCTTCGTCGCGGGCACCACTGGCTATGATTACAGCACCATGACCATGCCGGCCGACGTCGCGGCGCAGGCGGAGAATTGTTTCAACACCATCGCCGCGGCTCTGACCGAGGCGGGCTTCGCGCTCGCCGACACGGTGCGCGCGACATACTACGTGACCGACCGCGCCGATGCCGACGCGGTGCTCGCCGCGGCCGGCCGGCACTTCGGCGACATTCGCCCGGCCGCCACATTGCTCGTCGTCGCGGGCCTCCTGAAGCCCGAGATGAAGGTCGAGATCGAGGTCACGGCGAAGCGCCGCACCTGACGCCTCACGACTCTTTCACGTTGAGCTTCGCCAGCACGGCCGGATCGGCCACTGCCTCGAAGCCGGCGATCCGATCGCCGGCGAAGGTCAGCCGCATGGCGATGCGCAACTGACCGCCGAAGGCGACGGCGACGCCGACCGCGCCATCGATGAGCGCGGCCTTTGCCGCCTGCGCGCGGCCCTTGAACAGCGCGGCGACCGGCTCGGCGCCGCGGACCTCGCCGACGCTGCCCATGCGCGCCGCGACCATGTCCGGCCGGAACACGACGTCCGGATCGAGCACGCGCAACAGTCCTTCCATGTCGCCATTGCGTGAGGCGGCGAGAAACGCCTCGACGATCTCGCGGCGGCGCGCGAGGTCGGCGGCGCCGGCCTCTGCGTCGGGCTGGGCGCCTCTGACGCGACGGCGCGCACGGCTCGCAAGCTGTCGCGCCGCTTCCGCCGAGCGGCCGACGATCGGCGCGATGTCCTCGAACGGAAGGTCGAACATGTCATGCAGCACGAAGGCAACGCGTTCCGCCGGCTTCAGCGTGTCGAGCACGACCAGCAGCGCGACGCCGA
The DNA here is from genome assembly GCA_035718885.1 of Pseudolabrys sp. Taxonomy (GTDB): domain Bacteria; phylum Pseudomonadota; class Alphaproteobacteria; order Rhizobiales; family Xanthobacteraceae; genus Pseudolabrys. The sequence continues at coordinate 11,506 of DASTGR010000300.1, forward strand.
TCGAGTCGGCGAGCATGGCTTCCTGGTCGGTCGGCTCGGACGCCGGCTCGGGCGTGCCAGGTCCCATCGGCTCTTCGCGGCGAACTTTGCGCGCGCGCAACGCGTCGAGGCAGATGCGCGCGACGACGGTGGTCAGCCAGCCGCCGAGATTATCGATGGTCGCGGCGTCGGAGCGGGCGAGCCTGAGCCAGGCCTCCTGCACGGCGTCCTCGGCCTCAGGCGCTGAGCCGAGCATGCGATAGGCGACCGCGCGCAGGCGGCCGCGCTGCGCCTCGAATTCGGCGGCCAGGACATTCTTTTCCGTCATCGGTCACATCTCCAATCCGTGCGGCGTCATGGCCCTATGACGAAGGACAACCGGCCAATGTGACGGCACATGGGCCGATCCGGCGTCGCAAGTTCCACGAGGTGAAGGAGATCAGACCGATGTTACAGGCACGCATGAAAAATCCCGCCCTGGTGCTGCCCGAGGCGGCTTCGCTCCTGCAAACGCTGAACGGCGTGGTGCACAAGGCCGGCGTCCCGGAAAAGACGCTCGGGCTTGTGCACCTGCGCACCAGCCAGATCAACGGCTGCGGCCCTTGCATCGATTTCGGGATCAAGCATGCCAAGAGGGACGGCGAAACCGACGACCGCCTGCACACAGTCGCAGCCTGGCGTGAAGCGCCGTATTTCGACGACGCCGAGCGCGCGGCGCTCGACCTGGCGGAATCGGTGACGCGCATGGCCGACCGCGGCGATCCGGTGCCGGACCCGGTGTGGGATGCGGCGGCGAAACATTATGACGAAAAGGGTCTCGCCGCGCTCGTGCTGTCGGTCGGGCTGACCAACCTGTTCAATCGCGTCAACGTTACCGTGCGACAGCCGGCCGGGATGACCTGGTGATCGCGATCGCTGCGGATCCGTCAAAGCGCATGCCCGGGGCATTGCTCCGGGCATCACGCGGCTTTCCGTCGATCTAGATCGCGCGCTTAAAGCGCGAAGGACGTGCCGCAGCCGCAGGAGGCTTTCGCCTGCGGGTTCTTCACCTTGAACGAGGCACCGATCAGGTCCTCGACGAAGTCAATCTCGGAGCCGGCCATGAAGCCGACCGAGACCGGATCGATCAGAACCGTGGCGCCGTCGCCGCCGAGGACGAGGTCGTCATCGGCCTTCGCCCGCTCCATGTCGAACTTGTACTGGAAACCGGAGCAGCCGCCGCCCTCGACCGAGACGCGCAGCATCGTGCCCGCCGGCTCGGCTTTGAGGATCTCGCCGATGCGCGTGAGCGCCCGGTCGCTGACTGTGACGCTTTCGGTCATGGCCGATGGGCATCCTATTGGCATCTTCCGTGACAATTAGTTAAGTGCGCCGGCCGGCAAAATCAACGTGACCGCCGGCGAGGGCAGAGATGGCCATTTCCACCCCCGTGGCGCGGGCTCCGTTCGCGGCCGACCCGCTCACGAGCCGCGGCCGGCGCTTTCCCGAGCCGGAAAGCCGCTCGCGCAACGATTTCCGCCGCGATTGCGACCGGATCATCCATTCTGCGGCTTTCCGCCGCCTCGCGCACAAGACACAGGTCTTCGTCTACCACGAGGGCGACCATTACCGCACGCGGCTGACCCATACGCTCGAAGTGGTCCAGATTGCGCGCTCGCTCGCCCGCGCGCTCGGCCTCGACGAGGACCTCGCCGAGTGCCTGGCGCTGGCGCACGATCTCGGCCATTCGCCGTTCGGACATGCCGGCGAGCGCGCGCTCGACGCCTGCGCCGCTGCCTTCGGCGGGTTCGACCACAATGCGCAGGCCTTGCGCCTCGTCACCGATCTCGAGCGCCGCTACGCGCATTTCGACGGACTCAATCTCACTTGGGAGACCTTGGAAGGACTGGTCAAGCACAACGGGCCGCTCCTGACGCGCGAAGGAAAGCCCACCGCGCGCTACGCCGCCCATGGCGTGCCCGGGCCGATCCTGTCCTACGACAAGGTGCAGCCGCTCGAATTGTCGTCCTTCGCCAGCGCCGAGGCACAGGTGGCGGCGATTGCCGACGACATCGCCTATGACGCGCACGACATCGACGACGGCCTGCGCGCCGAACTGTTCACGCTCGAAGACATCGCCACCGTGCCGCTGATCGGCGAGATCGTCGCCGGGATCGACGCGCAGTCGCCGGACCTCGAGCCGCAGCGGCGCGTGCACGAGCTCGTGCGCCGCGTGATCACGCGCATGATCGAGGAGGTGACTTCGGAGAGCCTGAAGCGCCTCGCGGCGCTGATGCCGCAGTCGGCGGCCGACGTGCGCGCGGCGTCGGATGCCGTGATCGCCTTTTCGCCGGCCATGGCCGCAGCCGACAAGGCGATCAAGGGCTTCCTCTATCCGCGGATGTACCGCTCGGATCGGGTGATGCTGGTGATGGGCGAGGCCGAGCAGGTCGTGCGCGATCTCTACGCGCATTTTGCCGCGCATCCGGACGATCTGCCGGCCGAGTGGGGCGAGGGGCTGCGCGATGAGGCGACGCGCGCGCGGCGCATCGCCGACTACATCGCCGGCATGACCGACCGCTACGCGCTTGTCGAGCACGCGCGGCTGTTCCCGGCGACGCCGCAGCTGCGCTAGGCCGCCTGCGCGTAAGATTCCGACACCACCTCGAAGATCGCCGGAATCGGCGGGAAGTCGCGCCAGTGCGGCTTCTGCGCGAGGGCGCGGAAGCCGTCGTCATGCGCGGCCGCCCAGGCTTCTTCCGTCTCCCACAGCACGTAGTTGATGAAACGGATGCGGGCGTCCGGGGTCTTGGCGCGGTGCAGGCGGTTGGAGACGAAGCCGGGCTTGCGCTTCATGTAGGTGTTGACTTCGCTCCAGTGCGCGAAGAACTCGTCCTCGCGTCCCTTCGGCACTTCGAAGCAATTGATAAAAATGACGGGCTCGGTCGTCATCGCGATGCGTCCTTTCGTGGTTCGCGTTTCAGTTCTGTCTGGATGAGCTCGATCGCCCACAGCACGGCCTCTTCGGCGCGCTCGGGCGACAGTCCGGATTCGTCCTGGAGGCTGATCCAGGCGTTGAGGCTGCACAGGTAGGTGAGGAGGGCGGCGGCGCGCTCGACCACGCGCTTGCCGAGATGTGGCGCCAGCGCCTTGACCTCGCGGCGGATCGCCTCGACCCGCGCGCCGCGGAACGTGCCGCGCACCGCTCGGCCGCTCTCGGTCGCCAGCAGTGCGCGCGCGAGCCTGGGCCGCGCCGCGCTGCGCGCGACGCCGGCCCGGAAGGTCGCCGCGAGGCCGGTCGGCGCGATCGCGGACTCGATGTTGAGGACACGGCCGCGCACATGCTCCCCGGCGGCGGCGATGAGGTCGGCCCGTGTCGGGAAATACCGGTAGAGCGTGCGCCGCGACACGCCGGCCTCGCGCGCAAGATCCTCCATGGAAACCTCATCCGCATCGCCGGCTTCGAGGTGCGCGACGAGGGCGTCGAGGATGGCGTCGCGGCCGAGGGCGGCGCGGCGGTCTTGCAGGGTTTGGGTCGTCATGGCGTGCTGTGTAGTCCAATGGCACAGATGTGTCAAGAAGGCGCAAACGTGCCAAACAGAGTTAGACGGAACGCCGGGACGGGTCGGGGCTTTCAGCCGGGATGCGCCTCGTCATTCTCGTGCTCATGGTGCTGATCGCCACGGCGTCGCCGTCGCGCGCCGACGAAAAGCCGCGGCAGTCGCTGTGCCTGATGCTGGAATCGGCGGCGAGCGCCAACAGGCTGCCGCTCGCCTTCCTCGTCCACATCATCTGGCGCGAGAGCCGTTTCGATCCGGACGCCGTCGGCCCGAAGACGCGCAGCGGCGCGCGCGCCGAGGGCATCGCCCAGTTCATGCCCGGCACGGCGGCGGAGCGCGATCTCGCCGACCCCTACGATCCCGTTCAGGCACTGCCGAAGGCGGCTGCTTATCTCGCAAGCTTGCGCGACGAATTCGGCAATCTCGGCCTTGCCGCCGCGGCCTACAATGCGGGACCCGCGCGCGTGCACGGCTGGCTCGACGGCGCCCGCACCATACCGGAAGAAACGCGCGCCTATGTGCGCGCGGTGACGAGCCGCGACGTCGATGACTGGAAAAGCGCGGGCGCCGTCGACATCGTGGCGCCGAAGACCGATTGCCCAAAGCTGGTCGCAAGTTTGCGTGACGGGCCCGGCCGGTTCCTGTACGACCTCGAGCAACGCGTTGCGACGGTGATCGACAAGCCCTGGGGCATCGAGCTCGCCGCCGGCTTCTCGCGGGCGCGCGTCCTGTCGGCCTATGCGCGGCTCATGGACCGGTTGACGCGGCTGATCGGATCGCACGATCCGATCGTCACCGCGCACGTTCTGCGCTCGCGCGGCACGCGGCCGCTCTACCAGGCGCGCATCGGCGCCGAGACGCGGATCGCCGCCAACGATCTCTGCGGTCGCATCCGCCGCGCGGGTGCCGCCTGCGCCGTGCTGCGCAACGGCCGTTGAACCGAGTGTCGTGAAGCTGACGGAACTAGTCGGTAAGCGGCACGTTGCGCCCCCGCAAATTCGGAAACAGCTTCCGCGCGGCCCAGCCATCGCGTACGCTGAATATGAAGTTCGCGAGGGCGGGGGATGCGGAACGCAGCGATCATCGAGGCGCTCGAGCATGCGGCAGTCGACCGGGTCGACGAGCTGACCGCGCTCTATCGCCTGACCGACCGCCTCTACCGCGCTAGAGCGGCAGAGGACGTGTACGACGCCGCGCTCGATGCCATCGTCGGCACGCTCGGCTGCGCGCGCGCGTCGATCCTCCTGTTCAACGAACAGGGGATCATGGAGTTCGTCGCCTGGCGCGGCCTGTCGGACCATTACCGCACGACGCTGCGCGGCCATTCGCCGTGGAAGCCGGGCGACCGCGATCCGGAGCCGATCTTCGTGCCGGACATCGATGAGACCAGCGAGTCCGACGCGGTCAAGGCGACCATCCTCGCCGAGGGGATCAGGGCGCTCGGCTTCATCCCGCTGATGGCGAACGGCGCCGTCGTCGGCAAGTTCATGACCTACTATCCCGAGCCGCGGCATTTCGCGCAGCACGAGATCGAGCTTGCGGTGACGATCGCGCGTCAGGTCGGGTTCAGCATCGAGCGCATGCGCGCCGATGGCGCGCGCCGCGGCGTCGAAGCGGAGCTGCGCGAGTCAGAAGAGCGTTTCCGCCTGATGTCGGAGCACGCTCCGGTGATGATCTGGATGAGCGACGCTCAAGGTGGCTGCCTGCACCTCAATCGCATGCTGCGTGAATTCTGGGGCGTCGATGAGGACGAACTCGCGACGTTCAGTTGGCAGAGCACGATGCACCCGGAGGACGCCGCGCATATCGGCGCGCAGATCATGGGCGCGATGGAGCGGCGCATGAGCGTCACCATCGTCGGCCGCTACAACAGCGCGCTCGACGACGACTATCACACGCTGGAGACGCATGCGCGGCCGCGTTTTTCCGCGAGCGGCGAATTCCTTGGCATGATCGGCGTCAACATCGACATCAGCGAACGCCAGCGCGCGGACGCGCAGCGCGAACTCTTGCTCGCCGAACTCAATCACCGGGTCAAGAACACGCTCGCCGTGGTGCAGAGCCTTGCGCACCAGACCTTCCGCAATGTCGAAGCGCCGGAGGCGAAGGCTGCCTTCGAAGGGCGGCTGCTCGCGCTCGCCTCGGCGCACAATCTCCTGACGCAGTCGAATTGGGAAAGCGCGGCGATGGCCGATGTCGCCGCCGACACGTTGCAGGCCGAGGGCGTCAATCGCGATCGCGTCGTGCTGTCGGGTCCGCGCGTGCTGTTGGCGCCGCGCGCGGCGCTGGCGATCGCCATGGCTCTCCATGAGCTCGGCACCAACGCGCTCAAATACGGCGCGCTGTCGAACGATGCGGGCCGCGTGCGTCTCACCTGGAGCGTCACCGGGGAGGCGCCGCGCATGCTGCGCATCGACTGGCGTGAGGAGGGTGGTCCGGCTGTCGCGCCGCCGTCGCGGCGAGGTTTCGGCTCGGTGCTGCTCGAGCGCAGCCTCGCGCACGACCTCGACGGCAAGGTGACGACGGACTTCCACAAAGACGGCCTCGTCTGCGTGATCGAGGCGCCGCTCATCGAGCGGACGGCGGATCCGTCGCCGTTCGGTCGGCCTTAAGCGGCGAAGACTTCGCCGATCAGGCGGCCGACCTCGGCATGCACCGCGTTGCGGTCCGCCGGCGTGCCTTTGCTGCCAGTCAGGTATGAGGCCGCGAATAAAGGCTTGCGGTTCGGCGGGCGGATGACGGCGACGGCATTGGCGGTGCCGTTGTCGCCGGTGCCGGTCTTGTCGCCGATCGTCCAGCCCTTCGGCAGGCCGGCGCGCAGCCGCGCATCCGCCACCTTGTCGCCGACCATCCAGTCCTCGAGCTGCCGCGCGGAGGCTGCGCTGAGCACGTCCCTGGTCAGCACCGTCTCGAGCGTGTGCGCGATTGCCGTGGGGGTTGTCGTGTCGCGGAGGTCGCCGGGGATCGCGGTGTTGAGCGTCGGCTCGGTGCGGTCGAGCCGGGTGACCGTGTCGCCGATCGAGCGCGCATAGCGGGTAACGCCGGCCGGGCCGCCGATCTGCTTCAGCACGAGGTTGGCGGCGGTATTGTCGCTCCACTGGATCGCCGCCGCGCAGAGGTCGCCGAGCCGCATATGGCCGTCGGCGACGTGCATTTTCGTCTCGGGCGCGTACTCCAGCACGTCCTTCTCGCCATAGGCGATTTCGGCATCGAGCCGCAGTTCGCCCGTGTCGACCTTCTTGAGCACCGCTGCGGCGGCGAGGAACTTGAAGGTGCTGCACATCGGGAAGCGCTCGTGCGCCCGGTGCGCGAGCTCCAGTCCGCTGCCGCTGTCGCGAACATAGACCCCGAGCCGCCCGCCGGCTTTCCGCTCGATTTCGGCGATGCGCCGCTCGGCTGCCCGCACGGCGTCGCGTTTCGGTGCAGCCAGGGCGGGCCCGAAGGGCAGGGCGGCGGCGGCGAGGAGGAAGGCGCGGCGGGCGAGAAGCATGACGGAGGTCCCTGGCATTTCGACTGCCGCCAGAGGCGCGGGCAATCCGGGCAAAGCTGGGGCGGTGCTTTGACTCTCCACGGGATTTCCACTACCCGCTCCCGTCATGCCGACCCCAGCGCCGAAGACCCCGCAGCACCTGTTCGCCGACATGCTGGAGCGCGTGCGCGCCGTCGTCGCGCCGCTCGCACCGGGTGCGGACCTCGCGCGCGTCATCGTCGAGCCGCCCAAGGATCCGACGCATGGCGACATGGCCACCAACGCCGCCATGGTGCTCGCCAAGGATGCGGGCAAGAAGCCGCGCGAGCTCGCCGACGCCATCGCCGCGGCGCTGTCCGCCGACGACATGGTGGTCAAGGTCGATATCGCCGGCCCGGGCTTCATCAACCTGACGCTGCGGCCCGACGTCTGGGGCGAGGAGCTGCGCACGGCAATCGCCGCCGGCACCGAATATGGCCGCAGCGCTTACGGGGCGAACGAGAAGGTCAACGTCGAATATGTCTCGGCGAATCCCACGGGCCCGATGCATGTCGGCCATGGCCGCGGCGCGGTGTTCGGCGACGCGCTCGCCAACCTCTTGGCCTTCGCCGGCTATGACGTGACGCGTGAGTATTACATCAACGACGCCGGCGCGCAGGTGGACGTGCTCGCACGCTCGGCCTATCTGCGCTATCGCGAGGCGCTCGGCGAGGACATCGGCGCGATCCCGGAAGGCCTTTATCCCGGCGACTACCTCAAGCCGGTCGGCGCGCGGCTTGCCGCCGATCACGGACCGAAGCTGACGACGATGAGCGAGGCCGAATGGCTGCCGCGCGTGCGCGCCGCCGCCATCGCCTCGATGCTGGAGATGATCCGCGCCGATCTCGGCGCGCTCA
>DASTGR010000301.1:0-9976 GCA_035718885.1 Pseudolabrys sp.
GAGCTCGACCAGGTCGTTGCGGTACACGACCTCGCCCGGCGTGGCGGCGATGTCCTTGCCGAGCGCGAAGCCCGCGGGCGCCTGCGGCGGCGCGAGCGTCAGCGCCCGCTGCAAATCGGTTGTGAAATTGTCGAAGCCGCGCGCGAGATTGGCGCCGCGTTCGGCGAGCGTCCGCTCCACGATCTGCGGGTTGAGCCATGGCACATTCGAAGGTGAAGCGGCGTCGAGGAGCTGGTGCGCCATGAAGGCGGCGCGCGCCGCGCTCTTTCCTTGCATGCCGCGCACCGGCTTGGTCGCCTCGCGCCACCACGCCTCCTGCGCCAGGAACGCCTGTTGGAAGTAGCGATACGGCGTCTTGCCCCAACCCGGATGCTCGAAGCGGCGGTCGCCCGGCTGCGGTTCGAACGGCATCGCCCTCGGCGCGCCGTCGCCCATCGCCAGCCCCATCAGGCGGGCGGCATAAATCTGCGCCAGCGCCGTGAGTTCGGCCTGGCGCCCGGGTGCGCGCGACAGGTGCGAGAGCCAGTCGAACCAGGCGTTGAACTGGGCGTGCGGCGAGATGCCCTGCGTGACGCGCGCGGTCATCGCCCGCGCGATGCGGTTGAGCGTCTCGAAGGACGGCAGTTCGACCTGGCGCGCGTCGGGCGGCGGACAGCCCGGACGGTCGGCCTGCGTGGCCGGCTGTTCGGGAGCGAGCGGCGGAGCGGCGAGGGCAGTGTCGGTCATGCCCGCACTATGGCGCCGGTCGCCGGGTCGTACGTTGACGCCGGTCAAGGGTGCGGCGCCGGCCGCGCTTGACGGGAATCAAGGCCAAAAAAGCGAACGGCGGCGAAGTTCGCCGCCGATGCCGATTCGATCATCACAAGCCGGACGACCCGGCCGGCGCTCACCGCGCCGGTGCGTGCATGGCCTTGGAGGCGGGCTTCTTGGATTTCGCCGCAGCGGTCTGCTCCTGGAGAGCCGCGAGCTTGTCCGGGACGTAGCGCGCCAGGATCTCGGGATCGATCGTGGCCATGGCCTGCTCCGGCAGGCGCTGCCAGACCTCGTCCATGCCGAACAGCGGGATGCCGAGATAGCCGCGCACGGTGAGGGACTGCCCGTCAGGCGCCAGCGTCATCTTGGCGCTGTAAATCTTGCCGTCGCGCGGATCGAGAATGCTGCCGTTCTCGTATTCGAGCCCGTGCTGCTGCATGCCGCGGATGAAGGAGATGCCGAGCCAGGGCTGACCCCTGCGGTCGTCGGTGCAGCGGTCGCAGACCGGGTGCGGCGGGTCGTTCGGACGCGGATAGGCCTTGGCGATGGCGCCCTCGAAGGTGCCGTGCCCGTCGTCGACGAACAGCACCCAGATCACCGGCTTGCCATCGACGCGCTTCTCCCAGAGGCCGGCAACGCTCGGTTGCTGGACCTGGGCCTGCTGCATCGGCGCGCCCGCGCGCGGCTGCTGCCAGCCCTGCTGCGCGGTCGACGCGCGCGCCGGCTGCTGCCAGTAAGTGGAGGACTGGGCGTTCGCTGCACTGCCGAAACCGGCAATGGCCAATCCTGCAATGGCCAGGCCCGCAATGCCTCTGCCCGCCGTGAGCATGATGGTCGCCGCACGCGCTGTCATTTCATTCCCCATGCGAATAGCCGAGAGGGCTTTCATCACACCAGAATATGGCTGTTTCGCGAAAGCAAAAAGGAGTTGCTGAGATTATGATAACTTGGAACTCTGTGAACCGAAATGACGTTAACTGCAACTAATGGGGATACACGGCAGCGGACAGGGATTTGCGCTGCGGAGGCAACACCACGAATGTCAAAATCGAGCCTCGCTCTGAGCAATCTCCGCGCGGTAACGATCGTGATCGTGCTCGCCTTCCATTCCAGCCTTGCCTATCTCGTTAACATTCCCGCGTCGGTCGCCTTTAACCAAGAACCCTACACTTGGGAGGCGTTCCCGATCGCCGATTCACACCGCTGGCTTGGCTTCGACATCCTGTGCGCCACGCAGGACGTGAGCCTGATGGCGTTCATGTTCTTCCTGTCGGGTCTGCTGACCGCGCCGAGCCTCGAGCGCAAAGGCAGCCGGTTCTATCTGGTCGAGCGCCTGCGCCGGATCGGCGTGCCCTTCGTGCTTGCGGTCACGATCCTCTGCCCGATCTCGCTCTATCCCGCTTATGCGGTGCGTACGGTCAATCCGGATGTCGCCGGCTATTGGCATCAGCTCCTGTCGCTGCCGTTCTGGCCGATCGGGCCCGAATGGTTCCTCTGGCAGCTGCTCGTGCTCAACGCGCTCGCCGCTGCGCTGTTTGCCGTCGCGCCCCGGGCGCTGCGGCACTTCCGCCGCTTCGCCGACTGGGCGGGCGATCGGCCGGTGCAATATTATGCGGTGCTCTGCGGCGCGGCGATCCTGTGCTACACGCCGCTGGCTTACGCATTCTCGCCTTTCACCTGGCACGAGTTCGGCCCCTTCGCCTTGCAGCTCTGCCGGCCGCTCCTCTACATCCTCGTCTTCTTCACCGGCATGGCGCTCGGCAGTCGCGGCCTCGACCACGGGCTGCTGCGCGTCGACGGGCCGCTCGCCCGGCAGTGGGCGTGGTGGACCGGCGCCGCGGTTATCACCTTCTTCCTCTGGGCGGGGCTGACCTCGCTGACCATGCCGGATTGGTCGGCCGCGCCGGTCGCGGCCAAGCTTGGCTCGACGCTCGCTTATCCCATCGCCTCGATCGCCGGCGGTCTCTATCTGCTCGCGATCTTCCTGCGCTTCAGCCGCATGCGCTCGCGCATTCTCGACAGTCTTTCCGCCAATGCGTACGGCATGTATCTCGTGCACTACGTGTTCGTGGTGTGGCTGCAATACGCGCTGCTGCCGGCCGATCTGCCGGCGCCGGCCAAGGCGCTGCTTGTCTTCGCCGGCAGTGTCGTGCTCAGTTGGCCGGCGAGCATCGCGGTCAGCCGCCTGCTCAACGGCACCTTCGCCTTCGCGGCCAAACGGCCGATCCGGACCGCGACACGCTGACGGTCCCGACCGAACTTCCGACCGAGAGGCTTCATGCCGCTGAACTTCACGCTCGCTTCGCGCAACCTTTTCCATGACCGGCTGCGCTTCGTCGCCACCATGGTGGGCATCGTCTTCTCTGTCGTGCTCGTCATGGTGCAGATGGGGCTGTACCTCGGCTTCGGCGACATGGTCACGCGGATGATCGATCACGCCGACGCCGACCTGTGGGTGATGCGCGACGGCACCAAGTGTTTCGAGGATCCCTCGCTGATCGACGCGCGCAAGCAGGGCGCCTATCAGGCGATCGCCGGCGTCGCCAGCGCGGAGCCGTTGGTCATCGGCTTCTCCGATTGGCACATGGCGAACGGTGCGATCACGCCGGTCTTCATCGTCGGCTCCAACCTCGACGGCCCGGGGCTCAAGCCCTGGGATCTTTCCGCCGGCTCGATCGACACGCTCAAGAGCGAAGAAGGCGTCATCGTCGACAAGACTTATTACGACCGCCTTGGCATTAACGGCCTCGGCGCCAAGGCCGAAATCCGCGGCCAGCCGGTGCAGGTGACCGGGCTCACCGACGGCATCAGGTCGTTCACGACCACGCCTTACGTCTTCGTCGACATGAGCCGCGCCCGCACCTATGTCGGCATCCCGAAGACCTACGCCAATTATTTCCTGATCAAGCTCAAGCCGGGCGCCGACGCCAAGCAGGTCGAGAGCGCCATCAAGGCGCAAAGCCCGAAATACGAGGTCATGACCACGGCCGAGTTCCGCGAACGAAGCCGGACGTTCTGGCTGTTCGGCACCGGCGCCGGCGCAGCATTATTTGCGGGTGCGATATTGGGCGTCATTGTCGGCACCGTGATCGTGGCGCAGACGTTGTATTCCAGCACCAAGGATCACATCGAAGAGTTCGCCACGCTGCGCGCCATGGGGTCGTCGAACCGCTACATCTATACCGTCATCATCTATCAGGCGCTGCTGAACGCCGTGGTCGGCTTCTGCTTCGCCGCGGTGATCGGGATGGCGGTCGTCTATTTCACCCGCAGCGGCGCGCTGCCGGTCGTGATAACGCCCTGGCTGATGGGCTCGATCTTCCTTCTGACCGTGGTCATGTGTATCGCCTCGGCTTTCACGGCGATCCTCAAGGTCGTCCGCATCGATCCGGTCGTGGTGTTCTCGTGATGAGCAGCGCAGTCCTCGAAGCCATTCAGATCAAGAAGGTGCTGGGCCAGGGCGCGGGGCAGGTGCACGCGCTGCGCGGCGTCGACCTCGCGCTGCGCGGCGGTGAATTGACGCTCTTGATGGGCCCGTCCGGCTCGGGCAAGACGACGCTCCTGTCGGTGCTCGGCTGCATGCTGACGCCGACATCCGGCACGGTGTCGGTCGCCGGGCACGATACGGCGAATGCCGACCCGGAGACTTTGGCCCGGCTTCGCCGCGACCATATCGGCTTCATCTTCCAGTCTTACCACCTGTTCCCGACGCTGACCGCGTCGGAGAACATCCAGCTCGCGCTCGACGTGCGCGGCGTAGCGAGCGATACGGCGAAGGCGCGGGCGCACGAGGCGCTCGCGCGCGTCGGCCTCAAGCACAAGATCGATTCCTTCCCGCGCGAGATGAGCGGCGGCGAACAGCAGCGCGTCGCCATTGCGCGCGCCATCGTCTCCAATCCGTCGGCGATCCTCGCCGACGAGCCCACCGCCGCGCTCGATACCGAGAACGGCCAGGCGATCATGGCGATCCTCGCCGACATCGCCAAGGAGCCGGGACGCGGCGTGCTCGTCGTCACGCACGACACGCGGCTCCTGCCTTACGCCGATCGCATTCATCGCATCGAGGACGGGCTCATCGTCGGCGTCGAAAACGGCGCGGCGCGTGCGGCGGACTTGCGGCCGGCGTCCGTCGGAACGCGCTGATGATCCGCCGCAGGCGCCTCAGCCTGCGGGCGCGGCTCGCGCGCATCGGCTTCCGTCTGTTCATGAAGAAGTCGGAGGCGGATCTCTCCTTCGACCAGATCCGGCAGCGTTTCGCCCGCATGGAGCGGATGACGCCGCGGCCGCCGCGCGGCACCAGGACGACGTCCGTGAATGCCGGCGGCGTGCCCGGTCTCCTTGTCGAGACGGCCGCCTCGCGGCCCGATCGCCATCTCCTCTATCTGCACGGCGGCGCGTACGCCTTCGGCTCGCCGGGGCTCTACCGGCATTTCACCTGGCGCATGGCGAATGCGGCGCGGGCGCGCGTCCTCATCATCGACTATCGCCTGGCGCCGGAGCATCCGTTTCCTGCGGGCCTCGAGGACGCCGTGACGGCGTGGCGCTGGCTCATCGGCAACGGTGCGCAGCCGGCCGGCATGACGATGGCGGGCGATAGCGCCGGCGGCGGGCTGGCCTTTGCGGCGATGCTCAAGCTGCGCGACGAGGGCGCGCCGCTGCCGGCGGCCGCGGCCGTGATGTCGCCGTGGACCGACCTCGCGCTCACCGCGGCATCGTTCCGCGACAATGCCGGCTCCGACCCGATGCTGATCGCCGACGACGTGCCGCGCTTCGCCGCGGCCTATCTCGGCGGTACCGACGCCCGGAATCCCTACGCCTCGCCGCTTTACGCCGATCTGCGCGGCCTGCCGCCGACCATGATCCAGGCCGGCGGCGACGAGATCCTGCGCGACGATTCCGTGCGCATGGCGGAGAAGATGCGCGCCGCCGGCTGCGACGTCGAATTGCAAGTGTGGCCTGCCATGCCGCACACGTGGCAATTGCTCGCGCCGGTGTTGCCGGAGGCGCGCGAGGCGATCGACGAGATCGCGCGTTTTTTCGCGCAGCGGTTCGGCTGAAAAACAAGCCGGCGGTTTCTGGAACCGTTCATGGCCGTGTCACGTTGGCCAGCTAGACGACGCCCGCTGACGAGACACAATCCCATGATCGATCTCACGGACGTCCGGCCTTTGCCGGGCGCTGAACCTATTGCCGCTTCGCATGACGCCGCGCCTTCGGCGCGCCGGCGCTGCACGCATTGCCACGGGCCCTTCGGTCTCATCCGCCGCCGGCGCGGCGGCCGCCAGTTCTGTTGTTCCGCCTGCATGGAGGCGCATGATGATGCCGTTCGACGGCTGGTTCAGGCGAAAGCGCGCTGGCACGACTTCCTCGACCGCGCCCGCGCGGGCATGGGGCGGTAGCAGTCGTTGTGCCCTCTCCCCTCGTGGGAGAGGGCATCCGCAGTAGTGCAATTGGAGAAAAACCGGGTGAGGGGGCGCCCCCTCACCCGTCGGAACACGTTGAGAGGCTCTCAATGCCCTCTCCCACGAGGGGAGAGGGCACAACAACGATTGCGCTAACGTGCGAAGCTCCCCGGTTGGCCGCGCGGCACGATGGTGCTAGAAGCCCGTTCATGTCGAACTTCATGTCGCATTACGCGGTCCCCGTCGCCATCGGCGCGGTGGCGTGCGTGCTCGTTCTCGGCCTGATCAACATGATGCGGGGCGGCTCGCCCAACACGTCGCAGAAGCTCATGCGCATGCGCGTGCTGCTGCAATTCGTCGCCATCGTGGTGATCATGGCGACGATCTGGGCGATGGGCCGCTAGCGGTTAAGTCTACTTCGACGGCACCGCGCGCATATATTCGACCTTCTCCTTCTTCGCGACCTTGACGGTCTTCTTTTTCATCTTCTTCTTGGCGGCGGAGAGGTCGGTCGCGTGCGATGCGTGCGCACCGCAGGCGAGCGCGGCCGCGGGCGCGAAAGCGAGCGATGCGGCAACGGCGATGACGGTCAGTCGGATCATGGTCGGGCCCCCTGTATCTCGTCGGCGAACCGGTCCAGATTAGCGGGCTCCGAGGCGGAATCGAAGGGTTCTTGACGCATGGTCGTGCTCAACCGCATCTACACGCGCACCGGCGATGACGGCACCACCTCGCTTGGCTCCGGCGCCCGGCGCAAGAAATACGACCTGCGGGTCGACGCCTACGGCACCCTGGACGAGGTCAATGCGGTCCTCGGCCTGGCGCGCCTGCATACCGCCGGCGACGCCGCGCTAGATGCCGCGTTGGGTCGCATCCAGAACGACCTGTTCGACGTCGAGGCCGATCTTTGCCTGTCCGAGAAGGGTCCGGGCGGGGCGCGCCTGACCGTGACCGAGGCGCAGGTCGCCTGGCTCGAGGGCGAGATCGACAGGCTCAATGGCGGCCTTGAGCCCCTGAAATCCTTCATCCTGCCGGGCGGCAGCGCGGCTTCCGCCTGGCTGCATCTGGCCCGCACGGTCACCCGCCGCGCCGAGCGCATCATGGTCGAGCTGATGGACCAGCCCGGCGAGGCGGTGTCCGCGCCCTCTCTGCAATACGTGAACCGGCTGTCCGACTACCTGTTCGTCGCCGGCCGCCACGCCAACGACAAGGGCGCCTCGGACGTGCTCTGGGCGCCCGGCCAGCACCGTTGAACCTCCATTCCGGGCTCGCCGTTGACCGCGCATAAACCCGCGATTAGGGTGCGCCGCACCAATTTCGGGCCTGAAATTCAGTAACATAGCGGCCCGCGGAGCCGATTGAGATCATGAAGATACTCGTGCCCGTCAAACGGGTCGTCGATTACAACGTCAAGATCCGCGTCCGCCCGGACGGGTCGGGCGTCGAGCTCGCCAATGTGAAGATGTCGATGAATCCCTTCGACGAGATCGCCGTCGAAGAGGCGATCCGGCAGAAGGAAGCCGGCAAGGCGACCGAGATCGTCGCCGTGTCGATCGGGCCGCAGCAGGCCTCCGAGACCATCCGCACCGCGCTGGCCATGGGCGCCGACCGCGGCATCCTGGTGAAGGCCGATGGCGTGATCGAGCCGCTCGCCGTCGCCAAGATCCTCAAGGCCATCGTCGACGCCGAGAAGCCGGGCCTCGTCATTCTCGGCAAGCAGGCGATCGACGACGACTCAAATCAGACGGGGCAGATGCTGGCCGCGCTGCTCGGCTGGTCGCAGGGCACCTTCGCCTCGAAGCTCGTGCTCGACGGCGACAGCGTCAGCGTCACGCGCGAAGTCGACGGCGGCTTGCAGACGGTGAAGCTGAAAGCGCCGGCGATCGTCACCACCGATCTCCGTTTGAACGAGCCGCGCTACGCCTCGCTGCCGAACATCATGAAGGCGAAGAAGAAGCCGATCGAAGAGAAGTCGCCGGGCGATTACGGCGTCGACGTCAAGCCGCGGCTCGAAGTGGTCAAGACCGTCGAGCCGTCGGGCCGCAAGTCCGGCGCCAAGGTCGGCTCGGTCGCCGAGCTCGTCGCCAAGCTCAAAGACGAAGCGGGGATTCTGTAAAATCATGGCCACGCTTCTGATCGCCGAAACCTCTCCGCTGTCATGCGCGGGCTCGACCCGCGCATCCCGCTTAGGGACGCACGGTGCGCGCATAAGCGAGATGGCCGGGACAAGCCCGGCCATGACAAATGAGGAGGCGCGCCAATGACCACCCTTCTCATCGCCGAACACGACAACAAGACACTCAAGGACGCGACCGCCAAGGCGCTCACCGCTGCGAAGGCGCTCGGCGCCGAAGTGCACGTCCTCGTCGCCGGCAAGGACGCGAAGGCTGCGGCCGACGCCGCCGCCAAGCTCGACGGCGTCGCCAAGGTGCTGCTCGCCGAAGGCGCCGCGTATGAGCACCAGCTCGCCGAGCCAATGGCCGCGCTGATCGTCTCGCTCGCCGGCAATTACGACGCTCTCGTTGCGCCCGCGACCACCAACGGCAAGAACACGATGCCGCGCGTCGCGGCCTTGCTCGACGTGATGCAGATCTCCGACGTCACCAAGGTGGTCGGCCCCGACACGTTCGAGCGGCCGATCTATGCCGGCAACGCCATCCAGACGGTGAAGTCGACCGACAAGACGAAGGTCATCACCGTGCGCACGTCGACCTTCCAGGCGGCGGGGCAGGGTGGCTCGGCTCCGGTCGAGAACGCCACCGCGGCGTCCGATCCGGGTCTCTCGTCGTTCGTCGGCGAAGAGCTGTCGAAGTCGGACCGCCCCGAGTTGACCTCGGCGAAGATCATCATCTCCGGCGGCCGCGCCATGCAGAGCCGCGAGAACTTCACCAAGTACATCGAGCCGGTCGCCGACAAGCTCGGCGCCGCCGTCGGCGCCTCGCGCGCCGCGGTCGATGCCGGCTACGCGCCGAACGACTGGCAGGTCGGCCAGACCGGCAAGGTGGTCGCGCCGGAGCTGTACATCGCGGTCGGCATTTCCGGCGCGATCCAGCACCTCGCCGGCATGAAGGATTCGAAAGTCATCGTCGCGATCAACAAAGACGAGGAGGCGCCGATCTTCCAGGTCGCCGACTACGGCCTGGTCGCGGACCTCTATCAGGCGCTGCCGGAGCTCGCGGGCGAGCTCGACAAGATCAAGCGCTGAACGCGCAAAGCAAGGCCGGACCGCCAATGGCAACATGCGGCGGTTCGGCGTAGAATTGAATCAGGAAGACGGACGCAGCCCCCACCGGGCGTGACATCGAAGCCGTCGCCTACCATTTCGATCGGATCGGACCATGGCCGTTGACATCAAGACTGTCGGAGTGATCGGCGCGGGCCAGATGGGCAACGGCATCGCCCATGTCTGCTCGCTCGCGGGATATTCGGTGATGCTCAACGACGTCGCGCCCGACCGCATCAAGGCCGGCATGGCGACCATCAACGGCAACATGACGCGCCAGGTCTCCAAGAAGACGATCACCGAGGACGAGCGCAAGGCCGCGCTCGGCCGGATCAAGGGCGCGGAGACCTACGAAGCCCTCGCCCATTGCGACCTGGTCATCGAGACGGCAACCGAAAAGGAAGACGTCAAGCGCAGGATCTATTCCGATCTCTGCGCCGCGCTGAAGCCCGAGGCGATCGTCGCCTCCAACACCTCGTCGATCTCGATCACACGGCTGGCCTCGTCGACCGACCGGCCCGAGCGGTTCATCGGCATCCATTTCATGAACCCGGTGCCGCTGATGGAGCTGGTCGAGCTCATCCGCGGCATCGCCACC
>DASTGR010000302.1:0-2896 GCA_035718885.1 Pseudolabrys sp.
CGCCGGGCACCAACGCGATGTTGACGGTCGCCAACGAACTGAAGGTGCCGTTCATCGGCGTCTCGCCGGTCAACGTGAAAATCCCGGACCAAGGTCATCCGTGGGGCATCGCGGTGCCGCAGACGCCGAACCTGATGGTCAGGGTGATCGCCGACCGCATGAAGCGCGAAGGCGTCAAGACCGTCGGCTTCATCGGCTTCACCGACTCCTGGGGCGACCTCGTCTATAATGGCGCAAAGGCGTCCGAAGCAGCCGGCGGCCCGAAGCTGACCAGCAACGAGCGCTATACGCGCACCGACACCTCGGTGACCGCGCAGGCGCTGAAGGTGATGGCGACCAAGCCCGACGCGCTGCTCGACGGCGGCTCGGCGACACAGGCTGCGCTGCCGCTCCTTGAAATGCGCAAGCTCGGCTTCAAGGGCAACTTCTTCGGCACGCCGGCGCTTCTGAACCGCGATTTCGTGCGCATCGGCGGCAAGGCTGCCGACGGCGTGCAGGTCTCGGCCGGCCCGGTGATCGTCACCTCGCAGCTGCCGGACTCGCACTTCTCCAAGGCGATCGGCACCAAATTCCACGAGGTGTTCAAGAAGGTGAATAATTCGGAGGCCGATGACGGGTTCTCCGGCTATTCCTTCGACGGCTGGCTGATCTTCCTCAACGCAGCCAAGGTCGCGCTGAAGACCGCCAAGCCGGGCACGCCCGAGTTCCACGAGGCGCTCATGCAGGCGATCTACTCCAACAAGGATGTCGCCGGCGTCCACGCCATCTACAACTTCACGCCGAAGTCCTATTACGGAGTCGATGAGCGCAGCCTCGTCGTGGTCAAGCTCGCTGACGGCAAGTGGGTGTACCAGCCCTGACCCGACGCTGACCCTCGCGGCGATCTGACGAAGGCACCATGAACGCTCAGATCGCCGCGATACTGACCATGGATGGCGTCGCCACCGGCGCCATCTATGTCCTGATCGCGCTCGGCTTCGTCCTCATCTTCGCCGTTACGCGCATCATCTTCGTTCCATTCGGCGATATCACCGCCTTCACCGCGCTGACTTTGGCCGATCTCGAGGCCAAGCGCCTGCCCGGCACGGCTTCGATGGTGGCGGTTCTGGCGGTCGCCGCGGCGCTGATGGAATGCGTGGCGCTGCACCGCGCCGGCCAAACCGCCCGAATCCCGCGCGCGCTTCTCTATTATCTCGTGCTGCCGCTCGTCCCCGCCGCGATCGTGTGGGCGACGTCCGGCACGCTCCTGCCGGCCGCCTTGCGCATTCCGCTGACGATCCTGCTCATCCTGCCGCTGGCGCCGCTGCTCGACCGCATCGTGTTCCGGCCGATCGCCGATGCCTCGGTGCTGCTGCTGCTGATCGTCTCGGTGGCCCTGCACTTCGCGCTGGTCGGCATGGGTCTCCTGTTCTTCGGCCCGGAAGGCGTGCGCACGCAGAGCCTGATCGACTTCTCGACCGACATTGCCGGCACGCCGGTCTCGGGCGAGACGCTGCTGATCGTCGGCTCCGCCGCCTTCTTCAGCTTCCTGCTGTTCCTGTTCTTCAACTACACACTCACCGGCAAGGCGCTGCACGCCACCGCGATGAACCGCACCGGCGCGCGGCTGATGGGCATCCGGCCGCAGCAATCCGGCACCATCGCCTTCCTGCTTGGCTCGCTGCTCGCCGCGGTCTCGGGCGTGCTGATCGCGCCGGTCAACACCATCTTCTACGATTCCGGATTCCTTATCGGACTGAAAGCCTTTGTCGGCGCGATCATCGGCGGCCTGGTCAGCTTCCCGGTGACCGCCATCGGCTCAGTGTTCGTCGGCATCCTCGAAAGCTTCGCCGCGTTCCAGAGCAGCCCGTTCAAGGAAGTCATCGTCTTCTCGATCCTGATCCCGGTGCTGTTGTGGCGCTCCTGGTCCTTCGTCGGTCACGAGGAGGAGGACGAGGAATGAGTGCGCGCACCACCCTGCTGATCGTGGCGCTCGCCGTGCTCGTCCTGCTGGCAGCGCCGTTCTATCTGGCGCCGTTCACGATCACGCTGCTGAATTACATCGGCGTCTATTCGTTCGTCGCGCTCGGCCTCGTGCTCCTCACCGGTGTCGCCGGCATGGTGTCGTTCGGCCAGGCGTCGTTCATGGGTATCGCCGCTTACGCCACCGCCTGGGCCTCGGCTCTGATGGGCTACTCGCCCTGGCTCGGCCTGATCCTCGCCATCGTCGTCACCTGCGCCGTCGCGGCCGCGGTCGGCCTGCTGACGCTGCGCCTGCAAGGCCACTTCCTCTCGCTCAGCACCATCGCCTGGGGCCTCGCGCTCTACTACACCTTCGGCAACATTGCCGGACTCGGCGCCTATAACGGCATTCCGTCGATCCCGCCGGCGTCGCTCGGCTCGATCCCGCTCGTCGGCTCGGGCCAGATCTTCTATCTCATCTGGATCGCGCTGCTCGTCGCTTTGCTCGGCGCGCGCAATCTGCTCGGCTCGCGTTCCGGCCGGGCGATGCGCGCGCTGCGCGGTGGCAACGCGCTGGTCGAATCGCTCGGCATCAACGCGCTCTACGTCCGGCTCGCGACCTTCGTCATCGCCGCGCTGCTTGCGGCGCTGTCCGGCTGGCTCTACGCGCATATGAGCCGCTTCGTCTCACCGACCCCCTTCGACGTCACCTGGAGCATCATCTTCCTCATGATGGCGATGGTCGGCGGCTCCGGCTATCTGCTCGGCGCCGTTGTCGGCGCGGCGCTGATCACGCTGCTTAAGAACTGGATCCAGGACGTGCTGCCACTGATCGCGCCGAGTTCGTCGGGGCAACTCGAGATCGTCGTGTTCTCGGCGCTGTTCATCGTCTTCCTCCAGCGCGCCCGCAACGGCATCGTGCCTTACATCGCGCAATGGCTGCCGGAGGCGGCAC
>DASTGR010000303.1:0-5460 GCA_035718885.1 Pseudolabrys sp.
TCGCCGCCATCACGATGGCGACGATGGCCACGATGTCGACGATGCTCCTGGCCCAGCCCTTCACGCGCGACGCGGGCGCGGACTCGTCCGTGCTCGCCATCAGGCGGTCCCTCCGACGGTGATCTTGTCCATGCGCAGCGACGGCTGGCCGACGCCGACCGGCACGCCCTGGCCGTTCTTGCCGCAGGTGCCGATGCCGGGGTCGAGCGCGAAATCGTTGCCGATCATGGTGATGCGATTCAAATCGGTCGGGCCGTTGCCGATGAGCATGGCGCCTTTCACCGGCGCGGTGACCTTGCCGTTCTCGATCTTATAAGCCTCGGTGCACTGAAACACGTACTTGCCGGAGGTTATGTCGACCTGGCCGCCGCCGAAGTTCACGGCGTAGAGGCCATTCTTCACCGAGGCGATCATTTCGTCGCGCGGCGTGCCGCCGGCGAGCATGTAGGTGTTGGTCATGCGCGGCATCGGCACGTGCGCGTGGCTTTCGCGGCGGCCATTGCCGGTCGGCTTCATGTTCATGAGCCGGGCGTTCTGCCGGTCCTGCATGTAGCCGACCAGGATGCCGTCTTCGATCAGCACGGTGCGGTTGGTCGGCGTGCCTTCGTCGTCGATGGACAGCGAGCCGCGGCGATCCTGCATCGTGCCGTCGTCGACGACGGTGACGCCCTTGGCCGCGACCTGCTTGCCGAGCAGGCCGGCGAAGGCCGACGTCTTCTTGCGATTGAAGTCGCCTTCGAGGCCGTGGCCGACGGCCTCGTGCAGCATCACGCCGGGCCAACCGGCGCCGAGCACGACGTCCATCTCGCCGGCCGGCGCGGCGACCGCGTCGAGATTGACCAGCGCCTGGCGCACGGCTTCGTCGACCGCATGCTGCCAGGAATGCGTGGCGATGAAACGCTCATACCCTTCGCGACCGCCGAAGCCGAACGAGCCGGTCTCCTGCCGGTCGCCGTCGCCGGTGACGACGGAGACGTTGAGCCGCACCAGCGGGCGGATGTCGCGATAGGTCTCGCCGTCGGCGCGCAGGATCTCGACCACCTGCCAGGTCGCGGCGATGCTCGCCGTCACCTGCCGCACGCGCACATCTTTGGTGCGAGCATACGCGTCGATCTGCTCGAGCAGCTTCACCTTGGCGTCGAAGGCGGGCGCGGAGAGGGGGTTCTCATCGCCATAGAGTTTGCGGTTGGTGCGGCCGGGCGCGTCGGCATAGCTGCCGGAATAGCCGCCTTTGACCGCGCGGATGGCTTCGGCGGCGCGCGCCAGAGCCGCCTCCGACATGTCGGAGGCGTGCGCATAGCCGACCGCTTCGCCCTTCACGGCGCGCAGACCGAAGCCTTGGGTGGTGTCGTAGGTCGCCTGCTTCAGGCGCCCATTGTCGAAGACCAGCGCCTCCGACTGCTTGTATTCGAGGAACAGTTCGCCGTCGTCAGCGCCTTCGAGGCCTCGCCCGAGCAGCTGGCGCACCTTGCCCTTGTCCAGGCCGGCGCGGTCGATCAGGGACGAAATGGCTGGATCCATTGGGTGAATTGCTCCGAAGAAGGCGCCCTCGAGCCATCAGATAGGACGTCTGTGGCGATTTGGCGAGGGCGCGGCACTTCGTCAGGCCGCCGGGTAGGCCACCCCGCCGGGGCTGGGCCTGGCCCCTTCGGTCAGACGGGCCTGCTCGATATGGCCGCGACCAAGGATGTGACAGACGGTCTCGCCGGCCGCGATCAGATAGTCGCTGATGATGCGCCGGTGGCAACGCCACCAAACGGCTTCCGCGCACATGATCGCGCACGGTCTCGCTGCGCCGAGCGCGCGAAGATGCGCAAGACCGTCGCGAAAGCTCTCGCTCAGCGCGTAGTCCGCGTAATTGTGGAAGCTCTTGTTCTGCCAGAAGCCGTTCACGTCCGGCGCGACGTCGCGCTTTCTGCCGCGCAGGCCGCCGAGCGCGGCCACGTGCTCGTAGCCGATCTGGAACGGCGCGAGCGCGTCGGGGAGGGCGTCGCGATTGTACTGCGGGTTGGTGCGCGAGCGCGGCACGGTGCGGACGTCGACGACGAGACGCACGCCGCATTCCTGCAACAGGGCGACGAACTCCTCGATTGAGCGGGTCGAATGACCGATCGTGTAGAAGGGGTAAGTCATCGGTGCTCAACGCGCGCGCCCCTGCAACAGCCCCAATAGCCCGTGGACGTCCGCCTTGGCTACCTCCGCGGCGGATTTTTGCGTTGGAACCATGTCGCCGGGTTCCGCTTTGACTCGCTCGGTGGGGCTTGCAGGGGAAATTCAGCCATTCCCATCGATCGTCGCCAACTCCTGGAGTTTGGGGCCGGACTGGTCGTGCTTGCGGCCGGTCACGGCGCGATGGCCGCCGACAGCGGTTTGCGTTTCGGGCCTCCGCAACCCTTCAGCTACGAAGCTTTGCGCGATCTTGCCCGCGCCCGTGCCGGCAAGCCCTACGTGCCGCCGCCGCGTCCGGCGCCGGTCGTGCAGTCGATCGACTTCGACGCCATTCAAAAGATCAAATTTCGCCCCGACTGCGCGCTGTTCAAGAACGACCCGCTGCCGGTGCGCCTGTTCCATGTCGACAAGTTCAACGGGGAGCCGGTGGCGATCAGCGCAATCGAAAGCGAACAGGCGCGGTCGGTGCTGTTCGAGAAGGACGCGTTCATCTACGGCGATCCGGCGCTCAAGGCGAAATTACCCGATAATCTTGGCTTCTCCGGCTTCCGCGTCATGGACGGGCGCGACAGCGATGTCGACTGGCTCGCTTTCCAGGGCGCCAGCTATTTCAGGAGCTGCGGTCCGCGCGGCCAGTACGGCACCTCGGCGCGCGGCATCGCGATCGACACGGCGATGCCGCAGCCGGAGGAGTTCCCGCGTTTCTCGCAGTTCTGGCTCGGCGAGTCGCACGACAGGCTCGACAGCGTGACGATTTACGCGCTGCTGGAGGGGCCGAGCGTCACGGGCGCTTATCGCTTCGAGGCCGCGCGCGGCAAGACGATCGTCATGACCGTTCACGCCGACCTGTTCGCCCGCTCGGACGTGGCGCGGCTCGGCCTCGCGCCGCTCACCAGCATGTTCTGGTATGGCGAGAACAACCGCCGCGCTGCGGTCGATTGGCGCCCGGAAGTGCACGACTGCGACGGGCTCGCCATGTGGACCGGCAAAGGCGAGCGCATCTGGCGGCCGCTGATCAATCCACCGTCGGTCTTGACCAATTCTTTCGCCGATGCCGATCCGAAGGGATTCGGCCTCTTGCAGCGCGACCACAGGTTTGACGATTACGAGGACGACGGCGCCTTTTACGACAAGCGCCCAAGCGTGTGGGTCGAGCCGCTCGGCAAGTGGGGTGAGGGCGCCGTGCAGCTCGTCGAGATTCCGACCGACGACGAGATCCACGACAACATCGTCGCCTACTGGACGCCGAACCAGCCGCTGAAGGGCGGCGACCGGCTTGCGCTCGACTATCGCTTGTACTGGCAGGACGACGAGCCGCACCCGACCGATCTCGCCCGCGTTGTCGCCACCCGCATCGGCCGCGGCGGCGTGCCCGGACAGCCGGCGCCGAAGGATCGCTGGAAGTTCGTCATCGATTTCCGCGGCGGTCCGCTGGCGGCGATGGCGCCGCGCTACGACGTCAAGCCGGTGGTGACGCTGTCGCGCGGCGAAGTGCACACGCCCTATGTGGTGAAGGTGGTCGGCACCAATCACTGGCGCGGCTTCTTCGACGTTTCGCTAACGGGCAAGGACCCGATCGATATGCGCTGCTATTTGCGCCTCGGCGAGGAGACGCTGAGCGAGACCTGGCTCTATCAGTTTTATCCTTGACGAGAATAGCTGGCGATCTGGCCATGATGAATGTATAGGAACCGCCGCTCTCTGTTTGCGGCCGGACTGTAAACACCTTGGAATCGTCGAACCTCGACAATCGGATCAACAATCCGTCGCTGCGCGCGTTCTACCGCCGCTGGCGCGAGGCGTTGATAAACGGCGATGGGCTGCCAAATATCGACACGTTCGATGCCGGCGACCTAACGCCCGTGAGTTTCACAGCGGCGGTCGAGCCGGGCGGCTTCCGTTTCGTTCGCTTCGGTGAACGTCTGGCTGACTGGTTGGGCGAATCGCTGCAAGGCCGCTTGATGCGCGACGATACACTCGAGCGCTTCGGGTCGCTGAAGGCGGCCTATCGCAATTGCGTCGAGCAGCAGGTGCCGGCATACGAGTCCGTGCATTTCGATTTCGGCGGTGGCGATACCGTTTCGCTCGAGCGGGTCGTCGTGCCGCTGTTCGACGCGAAGCAGGGCGTATCTCATGTCGGCGGTGCCGTCATGATCGAGGACATGGACGTGGTGGAAAGCGATGTTGCAGTTTGATTCGCGCGATCTCGCGCGGCAGGTCGAGGCGCTTGGCGAATCTGAAATCGACGCGCTGCCCTTCGGAGCGATCCGGCTGGACGACACGGGCGCCGTCACGTTCTTCAGCAAGGCGGAACGTGACCTGTCGGGCTACGGCGCCCGGCCAACGGTGGGCAAAATATTCTTCACCGACATTGCGCCGTGCATGTCGAACGAGCGTTTCCGAGGCCGCATTGAGGCCGCGCGGGCGCGGGGCACGCTCGACATCGCCTTCTCCTGGGTCGGCGACTTCGCCGACCGCCAACGTGAGATGCGGGTCCGCATCCAGTCGGCGTCGGATGGCGGCGTCTGGATCTTCATGCGGCGGCCGGCCTCGGACAAGCGGTGAGCACTCCGCTCGACATTCGTCGTTACAAAGACGGCGACGCGGCCGAGGTGCGCGCGCTCTTCGTTCGCGTCAACCGGTTGATTGCGCCGCCGCATCTGTCTGAAGCCTTCGAAGACTATATAGCGCGCTCGCTCGCCGAAGAGATCGACGTCATTCCGGCTTATTATGGCGCGCGCCAGGGAGCGTTCTTCGTCGCGCGTGCGGAGGACAAGCTGACCGGCATGTTCGGCCTTGAAACGGCCGGCGAGGGCGCGATGGAGCTGCGCCGCATGTATGTCGATCCCGACGTGCGGCGACGCGGCACCGCGCGCCGGATGCTGGCTTTCGCCGAGGCCGAAGCGAAGCGATCTGGCGCGCGCGAGATGGTGCTCAGCACGTCGGAGATTCAGAAGGAGGCGCTCGCGCTTTATCGCGCCGCCGGTTACCGAGAAACGCATGAGGAAATCGCAGCCGGCGCCAGCAACAAGACGATCGGCGGTGGCATTCGCCGCTTTCATTTCAGCAAGAGCTTGTAAGGCCGCTCAGGCGGCTGTCGTGGCGGTCGCCGGCTTCGCGAACTGCTCGTAGGCTTCGAGCGCGTGCGTCGCGTACATCACGGACGGTCCGGCGCCCATGTAAATTGCCATGCCGAGCGTCTCGACGATCTCCGCGCGCGTCGCGCCGTGGTCGAGCGCCGCCTTCACGTGGAAGCCGATGCAGTCGTCGCAGCGGATCGCCACCGAGATG
>DASTGR010000304.1:0-9873 GCA_035718885.1 Pseudolabrys sp.
CTCCGACAGGCTGTCGAGTTGCTGACGCGGCTGCGCCAGGATGTCCTTGGGCAGCGCGCGCGTCAGAAGGTTCAATTCCTTGCGCCGCTGCTCAATGCCGCGCTGCCAGCAGGCAAGCTTGCGCGTCCCGAGTTGCCGGAGTTGCAAGAGCAGATCCGCGCGCACCGGCACGGCCTTTTCGGCGGCCGCCGTGGGCGTCGGCGCGCGCCAATCGGCGGCGAAGTCGATGAGCGTGAAGTCGGTCTCGTGGCCGACCGCCGAGATCAGCGGGATCATGCTCGCCGCGGCGGCGCGCACCACGATCTCCTCGTTGAACGACCACAGGTCCTCCAGCGAACCGCCGCCCCGCGCGACGATGATCAGGTCCGGCCGCGGCAGCGGGCCCCGCTCCGGCAACGCGTTGAAGCCTTCGATGCCGTTCGCGACCTCCGCGGCGCTAGTCTCGCCCTGCACGCGCACCGGCCACACCAGCACCCGCCGCGGGAAACGGTCAGCAAGGCGATGCAGGATGTCGCGAATGACGGCGCCGGTCGGCGAGGTGACGACGCCGATAACCTCCGGGATGTACGGCAGGAGTTGCTTGCGCGCCTCGTCGAACAGGCCTTCGGCGGCGAGCTTCTTCTTGCGCTCCTCCAGGAGCTTCATCAGCGCGCCGATGCCGGCGGGCTCGAGTGAGTCGATGACGATCTGGTACTTGGACGAGCCGGGGAACGTGGTCAGCCGCCCGGTGGCGATGACGTCGAGCCCCTCCTCGGGCTTCACCCGCATGCGGCCGAAGGTGCCCTTCCAGATGACGCCCTCAAGCACCGCTTTGTCGTCCTTGAGGCGGAAGTAGCAGTGGCCGGAGGGCGAGGCGCCGCGGAAGCCGGAAACCTCGCCGCGCACGCGGACATAGCCGTAGGCGTCCTCGACGGTGCGCTTGAGCGCCGCCGAGAGCTCGGAAACGGTCCATTCCACAGCGTTTTTCAGCGCGGCATCCGCCATCGGGGCCGAATCTCTTGCGGGGCGAAGGGAAACCTTGTTTCAGATGGATAGGTGCCCCGGTCAAGCCCGGGCAAGCTCCGGGAGACGAGCGCCGGCATGAACATCCTGATCCTCGGTTCCGGCGGCCGCGAGCATGCGCTGGCCTGGA
Organism: Pseudolabrys sp.; assembly: GCA_035718885.1. Taxonomy (GTDB): domain Bacteria; phylum Pseudomonadota; class Alphaproteobacteria; order Rhizobiales; family Xanthobacteraceae; genus Pseudolabrys. The sequence continues at coordinate 1,133 of DASTGR010000304.1, forward strand.
AGATCGCCGCGAGCCCGCTCTGCACGAAGCTCTACTGCCTGCCCGGCAATGCCGGCATCGCGCGGGTGGCCGAATGCGCGGCAATCGACCTCACCGACCACAAAGCGGTGATCGCCTACGCCCGCGACAAGAAGATCGACTTCGTCGTGGTCGGGCCCGAGGCGCCGCTCTGCGCCGGCATGGCTGACGATCTCGAGGCCGCGGGCCTGCACACCTTCGGCCCGAGCAAATGGGCGGCGCGGCTCGAAGGCTCAAAGGGCTTCACCAAGGATCTGTGCAAGGCGAACGACATCCCGACCGCCGCCTACCGGCGCTTCAAGAACGCGGCCGACGCCAAGGCCTATGTCCGCGCGCACGGCGCGCCGATCGTCGTGAAGGATGACGGGCTCGCCGCCGGCAAGGGCGTCGTCGTCGCGGCGAGTGTCGCGGAAGCGGAAGCGGCGATCGACATGATGCTCGGCGGCGAGAAGCGTGCGTGGGAAATCGTGATCGAGGACTGCCTCGTCGGCGAGGAGGCCTCGTTCTTCGCCCTGTGCGACGGCGACACCGCCATCGCGCTCGGCTCGGCGCAAGACCACAAGCGCGTCGGCGACGGCGACACCGGTCCCAACACCGGCGGCATGGGCGCCTACTCGCCGGCGCCGATCATGACGGCGGAGATGAACGCGCGCGTGATGCGCGAGATCGTCGAGCCGACCGTGCGAGCGATGAAGGCGATGGGCGCGCCGTTCAAGGGCGTGCTGTTCGCCGGGCTGATGATCACCAAGGATGGGCCGCAGCTCATCGAATACAATGTCCGCTTCGGCGATCCGGAGACGCAGGTGCTGATGCTGCGGCTCGCGTCGGACCTGCTGCCGACGCTGATCGCGGCGCGCGACGGCACGCTCAAGAACGTCTTGCTGCAATTGTCGGACGACGCCGCGCTCACGGTGGTGATGGCGGCAAAGGGCTATCCCGGCGATTACGCCAAAGGCACCGCGATCGAAGGGCTCGCCGAAGCCGCGCAGGTCGAAGGCGTCGAGATTTTCCACGCCGGCACGAAGGCCGACGGCGGCCGCATCCTCGCGAACGGCGGCCGCGTGCTCAACGTCACCGCGCGCGGCAAATCCGTGCGCGAGGCGAAGGACCGCGCCTACACCGCCGTCGACCGCATCCGCTGGCCGGAAGGCTTCTGCCGCCGCGACATTGGCTGGCGCGCGGTGGAGAGGGAATCCTGACGTCACGTCCTCTCGATTGTCATGGCCGGGCTTGACCCGGCCATCCCGCTTAGGAAGGTTCTGCCCGACTTATCGGGATCGCCGGGACAAGCCCGGCGATGACAGGCTAACGTACTGCCGGAGTTGAAAATGCACCCCGTCCTGCGCCTCTATGAAGACGTCCTGTCCAGTGCCGAGAATGTGGAGTTCGGGCTGCCGCCGCTGCCGCGCTTCATCTTCGTCGTGCACGGCAGCGCCACCATCGCCGGCGAGGCGGTGAACGAGGGCGAGGCCTGGCAGGGCGAGGACGCGATCACCGTGAAGCCGTCGCCCTCCGGCGTCACCTGCTGGCGCTGGGAACTGGCGCGCGGCGACCAGGGCTCCACCACCGCCAACGCGCCCGGCATGATCACGCACGAAAAGCTCTCGGCCTATCTCGAGACGCTGCCGAAAGGCGACCTCTTGATGCGCGGCGACGGCGTCGCCTTCCCGCCCGGCGGCTGTGCCTATCTGCACCGTCACCAGGGACCCGGCATCCGCTGCCTGATCGACGGCGGCATCCGCATCGACACGCACGGCCGCTCGACCAGCTACGGCCCCGGCGGCGCCTGGTACGAGTCGGGGCCCGATGCCGTATTCGCGCAAGGGTCGACCGACAAGCCGTCGCGCTTCATCCGCGTCATGGTCCTGCCCCGCGACCTGCACGGCAAGAGCTCGATCCAGTATGTCAACGAGGACGACAAGGCCAAGCCGAAGTCGCAAACGTACAAGATCTACGCCGACGCCCCGATCGCCTTCGCGGCGAAGAAGTAAGCGGCCATGGCGCCGGGCATCGCGCTGGCGCTCGTCAAGGTTCTGCTCAGCGTCGGTATCTTTGCCGTCACCGGCTGGCTCGGCCGCTACCACGACAAGCGCATTGCCGGCGTGCTGCTCACCTTTCCGATCCTCAACGGCATCGGCATCCTCACCGGCGGCGATCCGCTCGCGGTCGCCAATTCGATCTACGTCGTGGTCGTCGTCAACGGCCTCCTGCTGTTCGTCGCGATCCGGTTTGTCGATGTGCTGCCGCCCTTGCCGGACGGCCTGTCGGCCAACGCAACGCTCGCGGCGCGGCTCATCGTGTGGACGGCGCTCTGGGCCGTCGGCGCATGGTCCGTTGTTACTTGGCGCAACAGCCTGCCCGGCCCGGGCGTGCTGATCACCGCCCAATGCGTTTTCGCGGCGCTGGTCGGAGGCCTTGCCTGGCGCGCGCCTCGCAAGGCGGAGCACGCGCTCGCGCGCGTGCCCTTCCTTACCTTCTGGTCGAGCGCCGCCGGCCGCACGCGGCTCGCGCTGTTCACGCTCTGCTGTATCGCGCTGCTCGTCGCCGCCAACAGCTGGGAATCGAAATGGGTCGGCATGCTGAGCGCGCTGCCGCTGCCCGGACTCTTTGCCGTCGCCACCCTGTCGGTGCTGGAAGCGCGCAAGGACTTCGCCGTCATCGGCGACAGCGTCCTGTTCGGCCCGATCTTCGTCATCGCCTTCAACTGGACTTACGCGCATGTCGTGCTGCGGCTTCCGGCCGCGGGCCACACCCTGCTCGGGCTTGCGGCTCTCATCATTCTGCTCGCCGTCAATGCCGCGCTGATCTTCTGGATTGTTCCGCAGATTTCCGCTTATCTCGACGCACGGCGGAAGGCGTAAAGCGATGACGACGATCGACCGGCAGCAGGCTTTTTCGGGCACCAAGGACGCGGCGCCCGCGCTGGCGCTCGATGCGGCGCGGCTCGAAAACTACCTGGCGCAGAACGTGCGCGGTTTCTCCGGTCCCCTCACCTGCAAGCAGTTCAAGGGCGGACAGTCGAACCCGACCTACATGCTGGAGACGCCGCGGCGCCGCTACGTCCTGCGGCGCAAGCCGCCGGGCAAGCTCCTGCCCTCCGCGCATGCGGTCGACCGCGAGTACCGCGTCATCAGCGCGCTCTATGCGCAGGGCTTCCCGGTGGCCGAGCCGGTGGTGTACTGCGCCGACGAGTCCATCGCCGGCACCGCCTACTATGTGATGGACTTCGTCGACGGCCGCGTGTTCTGGGAGCCGCAGATGCCGGGCTCCGATCCGGCCGAACGTTCATCGGTCTACGATGCGATGAACGCCACCATCGCGCGGCTGCATGCGTTCGATCCAGCGGCGATCGGCCTTTCCGACTTCGGCAAGGGCGAGAACTACGTCGCGCGGCAGGTCGACCGCTGGTCGAAGCAGTACCGCGCTTCGGAGACCGAGAAGATCGAGCCGATGGAGAGCCTGATCGCCTGGCTGCCGCAGCACATCCCGCCGGCACAGCCGGTGCGGCTGGTGCACGGCGACTACCGGCTCGACAATCTCATCATCAAGCGCGACGCGCCGGACGTCGCCGCTGTGCTCGACTGGGAATTGTCGACGCTCGGCGATCCGCTCGCCGACTTTACCTACCATCTGATGGCCTGGCACATGCCGGCCTCGGAAAGCGCCGCCGGGACGGCGACGCTGGTCGGCCACGATCTCGGCGCGCTCGGCATTCCGCCGATGGCCGACTATGTCGACGATTACGTCGCGCGCACCGGGCTCGATCCGCGCCCGCATCTTGCGACTTACATGGCGTACAATTTCTTCCGCATCGCCGCGATCCTGCAAGGCATTATCGGCCGCGTTCGCGACGGCACGGCGACCAGCGATCATGCACCGGCCAAAGCCTCGATGATCCGCCCGCTCGCCGAAAAGGCCTGGGAATTCGCACAAGCCGCCGGCGCCTGAGGGCGACGTTATAGTCAACGGAACCTTTCCAGCCACCCGCGACTTCACGCGTTACGAGTTCCACAAAGTTGAGAGCTCGCATGTACGGTCCGCCCGCAATCGGGGAGAGGACACGTGAGCATCAGCAGCATTGGAATTCAAACCGTGACACCAAGCACCGGCACGCCACAGGACAAGCCGCAACAGCAGCAGAGCGCGGCGAACGACAATTCATCGCTGGTCTCGGCGAAAAGCGGCTCGTCGTCCTCGCAGACGACCGGGCAGCACGTCGACAAGATGGCGTGACGGTCAACGGCGCCCGCGGAAGAAATCCTTCAGAAGCGCCGCGGCCTCGCTCTCATTGATACCGCCATAGACGTCGGGCCGGTGATGGCACGTCGGCGCGGCGAAAAAACGCACGCCGTGCTCGACCGCGCCGCCCTTCTCGTCGCCCGCGCCGAAATAAAGCCGGCGGATGCGGGCGAAGGACATCGCCGCTGCGCACATCGTGCACGGCTCCAGGGTCACATAGAGATCGCAGTCGGTGAGCCGCTCCGTGCCGAGCACAGCCGCTGCCTGACGGATCGCCAGCAGTTCCGCATGCGCGGTCGGATCCCTGTCGGCGAGCGTACGGTTGCCGGCGCGCGCAATCACCTCGCCATTTCGGATGATGACGCAGCCGACCGGCACCTCGCCGCGCGCGCCCGCCGCGCGGGCTTCGTCGAGGGCTGACTGCATGAAGGAAGGGGCCGGCATTAGCGCTCCCTCATACCCGGCCTTGTGCCGGGCATCCACGCCTTATACACGGTCCAAGAACGAGGCGTGGACGACGTAGCGCATGGCTGAAAAACCCACTCCCACCGGCGACCGGATCGCCAAGGTGATCGCCCGCGCGGGGCTCGCCTCCCGGCGCGAGGCGGAGGCGTGGATCGAGGCCGGCCGCGTCTCGGTCAACGGCAAGCCGATCTCCTCCCCCGCACTGAACGTCGGGCCGCGCGACCGCATCGCCGTTGACGGCCAGCCGCTGCCCGGCCGCACGCGCACGCGGCTGTTCCTCTGCAACAAGCCCCGCGGGCTGGTCACGACGCATTCGGACCCGGAAGGCCGCGAGACCATTTTTCGGGCGCTGCCGAAACACCTGCCGCGGCTGATCAGCGTCGGCCGGCTCGACATGAACACGGAAGGCCTGCTGCTGCTGACCAATGACGGCGGGCTCGCACGCGCGCTCGAATTGCCGGCGACCGGCTGGGTGCGCCGCTATCGCGTGCGCGCTCTCGGGCGGGTGACGCAGGAGACGCTGGACGGGCTGAAGAAGGGCGTGACTGTCGAAGGCGTCCACTACGGCCCGATCGAGGCGACGCTCGAGCGGCAGCTCGAGTCGAACTGCTGGCTCGCCGTCGCGATCCGCGAGGGCAAGAACCGCGAAGTCCGCCGCGTCATGGAGTCGCTTGGGCTGAAAGTGAGCCGGCTGATCCGCGTCGCCTTCGGGCCGTTCGAATTGCCACCGATCGCCGAGTGCGAGGTCAAGGAAGTCGAGACCACCGCGCTCAAGAAGGCGCTCGGGCCGGAAATCATCAAGCAGGCGGAGGCCGATTTCGACGCGCCGCTGGAAAGCGCAACACCGTTCGTTGCCGCGAAGGCGGGAAACCCGAACCGCGCAGACAAGCGGCCTCGTCCAGCGGAGCAAAAGCAGCGCCCGCGCGACAACGAGCGGCCCGAGACCGGACGGAGCAAGCACAAGAAGCGCCGCCGGTCGGACCGCTCCAGCGGTCCGCGGCCTTCGCGGCCGAGACCGAAATAATGCGCGTCGTCGGCGGCCGTCTGCGCTCGCGCCCGATCGCGGGACCGAAAGGTCAGGGCCTGCGCCCGACCGCCGACCGACTGCGCGAGTCGCTGTTCAACATCCTCGCGCACGGCTATGGCGACCCGGTCAGCGGTGCGCGCGTGCTCGACCTGTTCGCCGGCACCGGCGCGCTTGGCATCGAAGCGGCCTCGCGCGGCGCGGCCTTCGTGCTGTTCGTCGATGACGGCGTCGAGGCGCGCTCCCTGTTGCGCAACAATACCGAGGCGCTCGGCCTCGGCGGCACGACGCGCATCTTCCGCCGCGACGCGACGAAGCTCGGGCCGGCGCATCCGATCGAAGCGTTCTCGCTGGTCTTTCTCGATCCGCCCTATGGCAAGGGGCTGGCGGAGAAGGCGCTCGTCTCGGCGCGCGACGGCGGCTGGCTGAAGCCGCAGGCCTTGATCGTCGTCGAGGAGTCGGTCGAGGCCGCCTTCAAGGCGCCGGAGGGATTCGAAGAGATCGAGCGGCGCGCCTATGACGATACGGAATTGATATTTTTGCGAGCGTTGTAATTTGTCGTCCCCGCGAAGGCGGGGACCATAACCCCTGCCGTCTCGATAGTGCACAGCGTATGGGTCCCCGCCTTCGCGGGGACGACAGTCATTAGCGCCTCCCAAATAGCCTCTCGATATCGCTCAGCTTCAACTCCACATAGGTCGGGCGGCCGTGATTGCACTGGCCGGAGTTTGGCACGGCTTCCATTTCGCGCAGGAGCGCGTTCATCTCGTCGGGCTTGAGGCGACGCCCCGAACGCACCGAGCCGTGGCAGGCCATGGTGGCGGCGACGTGCAGCAGCCGGCGCTCGAGCGGCAGCGAATCGTCCCACTCGGCCATGTGCTCCGCGAGATCACAAACCAACCCCTTCACGTTGATCTCGCCAAGCAAAGAGGGCGTTTCGCGCACGGCGACCGCGCCGGGGCCGAAGCTCTCGACCACGAGGCCGAAGCGCGCGAGTTCATCGGCGCGCGCGACGAGCCGCGCGACGTCGCCTTCGTCGAGCTCGACGATCTCCGGGATCAGCAGGATCTGCCGCGCCACGCCACTCGCGTCGAGCGCGTCCTTGAGACGCTCGTAGACGATGCGCTCGTGCGCCGCGTGCTGGTCGACGATGACGAGGCCGTCGCGCGTCTGCGCAACGATGTAGTTCTCGTGGATCTGCGCGCGCGCAGCGCCGAGCGGATGGTCGAGCAGTTCCGGCGCCGGCGCGGCTTCCGCGAGCGCCGCCGAGGGCGCGCCGACGTCGAAGGCGGCCTGCGCCGCTTCGGCAAAGCCGAGCGCATTGGCGCCGATGATTGAAGGCCGCGATGGCGAGCGCCGCCAGTCATAACCGCCACGCGGTGGCATGGATGCCGGCCGGAACGTGGCGATGGTCGCGCCGCCGCCGGTCGTCGCCGCGCGCTGCGCGTCGCGCGCCAGCGCCTCCTTGAGCGCGCGCACGATGAGCCCGCGCACCAAAGCTCCGTCGCGGAAGCGCACCTCGGTTTTTGCCGGATGCACGTTGACGTCGACCTCGTGCGCATCGAGCGTGACGAACAAAGCGAGCAGCGGATGGCGGTCGCGCGGCAGGTAATCGGAATAGGCGGCGCGCACCGCGCCGACCAGAAGCTTGTCGCGCACCGGGCGGCCGTTGACGAACATGAACTGGCCGAGCGAATTGGCGCGCGACAAAGTCGGCAGGCCGGCGAAGCCGGCGAGGTGCACACCCTCGCGCTCGGCTTCGACAATGATCGCGTTGGCGCGGAAATCGGCGCCCATGACGTCGCCGAGCCGCGTCAATTCGTCGGCGGCCGGGCCCCACGTCACCGGCGCGCGCTCCTCGCCGGCGAGCGTGAAGGCGACGTCGGGCCGGCTCATGGCGAGCCGCCGCACCACCTCGCGCACGGCCTCGGCCTCGCTGCGATCGGTCTTGAGAAACTTCAGCCGCGCAGGCGTCGCGTAAAACAGATCGCGCACCTCGACCATGGTGCCGGCGGTGAGCGCGGCGGGGCGGATCTCCGATTTCACGCCCGCGTCGACGGTCAGCGCCCAGGCGTGCGGCTCGCTCGCATGCCGCGTCGTGATGGTCAGCCGCGACACCGCGCCGATCGAGGGCAGCGCCTCGCCGCGGAAGCCGAGCGTGCGGATGTCCAGCAGGTCGTCGCCGGAGAGCTTCGAGGTCGCGTGCCGCTCGACCGCGAGATCGAGGTCCGCGCGTGTCATGCCCTCGCCGTCGTCGGTGATGCGGATGAGACGGCGGCCGCCGCCGTCGGTCAGCACGTCGATGCGCGTCGCGCCGGCATCGAGCGCGTTTTCGACCAGCTCCTTGACGACGCTCGCCGGCCGCTCGACCACCTCGCCGGCGGCAATGCGGTTGACGACACCTTCTGAGAGCTGGCGGACGGGCATTCGTCTCCCTTCGCCTCTCCCCGCTTGCGGGGAGAGGTCGACTTCCGAGCGAAGCGAGGAAGTCGGGTGAGGGGCGCTACTGAAACGCCCCCTCACCCGCCTCGCTCGCAGGCTCGCTCGGCACCCTCTCCCCGATTGCGGGGAGAGGGAAAAAGCGGCGATTCGGTACCCCATGAGTTTACCTGCCCGGCTATGGCTGCCGCGAGGCAAGCCGTCGCGCTATGCCCGCTTTCCCCGGCATGGTGAGGGCATGCGCGCGGCGGGCCTGCCCGCTTCGCGCCACGCATGACTCATCGCCCGTGCTTTTGATGTCGGCCCCGGGCAGGCCCTCGTTGGTGGTGCCTTTTCCGTGTTCCCCTCGAGGGGAGCGGAGCGCCGGCAGACGCGGGAGCTTGCGAGGCTCCCGATGGGTGGCCGGCGAAGCCACCCGGTGGGACGCTTTGCGAAGGCGTCCCCTCCCTTCCGAAGAAGAGAGGCGCCTTCCGGCGCTCCACTGCGGCGTGTCTCATGATGTGCGGGCCGCGCTTTCGGAACGTGGACCAGCCACGCCCGTCAGCCAGCTCCTGGC
>DASTGR010000305.1:0-2408 GCA_035718885.1 Pseudolabrys sp.
GGCGGCATGGCCGGCTTCGTCCCCTCGTCGCGTCCCATTTCCGTTTCTTCTTGTCGTTCTTGCTGTAATCCGGCGCTGTTCGCGCTCGCCACCTGGATTTCCGAATTTCGTGCCGGAAAACCGCCCGTTCCGCCCCAGACGAGCCGGGCCGAGCGGGCGCAGTTTGCACCGAACCCCGCCGCCTTGGCTAGCCAGATTGAAGGGGTCACAAACCGATCCGCCGGGACGTGAGCGCGCGCCGTTGTCGAGCCGGCGCGCCCACGCCTCGCATGGCGGATCAGGCCGCGGCCGCCTGCGGCTTCACGCCCGCGGGCAGCTGCATCGGCTTGTTGGCGCTGTCCTTGAACTCGACGGTCATGAAGACCATCTCGCGGTCGCCGAGGTTTTCCAGATCATGCACCTTGAACTCGCCGGCCCCGTAGGTTTCGTGGCGCGTCTCACCGATCTGGTACGTGTATTCGACCGTGGTGCCGTCATGCACGTGCTGGCGGCCGCGGCCGCCGCTGACCGCGGTCCAGAAATAGTCCAGCACATGACGGTGGAAACCGATGCGCTCGCCGGGCGCGAGCCGGATCATCCACACGCGCGTGCGCTCGTTCTCGGACAGGAGCATCGAACCGACGCACGGATTGGGGGCCTTCGCCTCGCGTTCGAACTCCGCCGCGATTTCGGCGGGCCACTGTGATTTTTCTTTCTTCTCGGCGGCCTTGTCGAGCATCGTCAGTGCCATGGCATTCCTCCAGTGCTTTTGCCCATCATATATAGGATAATCGCACGGTGGAAAAGCTTGAGGGACGTCGAGTGCCGGGACCTTCGCGGAGACGTGCCGTTGTGATCGGCGGCTCGATGAGCGGCCTGCTCAGCGGGCTGCTCCTGCGGCGGGCCGGGTGGGACGTCGATATTTACGAGCGCGTCGAGAGCGAATTGTCCGGCCGCGGCGCGGGCATCGTGGCGCAGCAGGAACTCATCGAGCGGCTGCGCGGTCTCGGCCTGGAAACCGACGGCCTCGGCGTGCGGATCGCCACGCGGAAGATCCTCAACGCACGTGGCGAAACGACGCACGAATACGAGTGTCCGCAGGTCGCGACCGCTTGGGAGCGCGTCTACCGGCTGCTGCGCGACGCGTTTCCGCCGGAGCACTATCACCGCGGCCGCACGCTCACTGGCTTCAGCCAGGACGCGACGCGAGTTGTTTCGCGATTTTCAGATGGCGAAGACGTCGCGGCGGACCTCCTGGTCGGCGCTGACGGGATCCGTTCGACAGTGCGCCAGCTCTGCCTGCCCGACGTCCTGCCGCAATATGCGGGTTACAGCGCCTGGCGTGCGCTGTTGTCCGAGAGTGATTTTCCACCGGAGGTTCATGCCGAGCTGTTCCGGTTCATGTCGTTCGGCCTGCCGCCGGGCGAGCAGTTCCTCGGCTATCCCGTGGCCGGCCCCGATAACGACCTGCGCGATGGCCATCGCCGCTACAACGTCATCTGGTATCGGCCTGCCGACGAGGCGACCAAGCTGAAATGGCTGCTCACCGACGAGAGCGGCGTCACGCATTCGATTTCGATTCCGCCGGCCTTGATCCGCCGCGAAGCGATCGCCGAGATGCGAGCCGCGGCGGAGCGGCTGCTGGCGCCGCGGTTTCGCCAGATCGTGCGGCTGATCGCCGAGCCGCTATTGCAGCCAATCTACGATCTCACGTCGCCGCGCATGGCCTTCGGCCGCGTCGCGGTCGTCGGCGATGCGGCCTTCGTGGCGCGGCCGCATGTCGGCGCCGGCGTCGCCAAGGCGGCGGACGACGCGGCGGCGCTGGCCGACGCGCTCGAGCAGGAGGCCGATGTCGCCGCCGGGCTGAAGCGCTTCGAGGCGGCGCGGCTCGACGAGAACCATCGCATCATCGAGCGGGCGCGCCATCTCGGCGCCTATCTCCAGGCGACGCGCACGCGCGAGGAAGAGGAGCGCGCCGGCCGTCACGAGACCGACAGCGCGGTGATCCGCGAAACGGCGACGCTGGATTTTCTTTACGGGTAGCCTTCTTCACCTCTCCCCGCTTGCGGGGAGAGGGAAGCCCTCACATCCCCAGCATCTTTTTCGCATTGCCGCCGGCGATCGCGGCACGCATCGTGTCGTCAAAACTCTCGACCGAATTGATGTGGCCGATCGGGTCGTTCTCAAGCATGTCGAACGGATAATCGGTGCCCATGATCACGTGGTCGCCGAACGTCTTCACCAGCGCTTCGAGCTGGTCCGCCGTGAACACGACGCCGTCGACATAGACCTTCTTGAGATATTCGGTCGGCGGCTTCGGCAAATTGCCGTGGCTGTCCGACCGTGCGCCCCAGGCATGGTCGATGCGGCCTGAATAACCGCCGATATAACCGCCGCCGTGCATGGCGAAGATCTTCAGGTTCGGATGC
>DASTGR010000306.1:0-18243 GCA_035718885.1 Pseudolabrys sp.
GGCTCGATCGAGCGCATCGACCGCGACAACATCCTGCGCGCCTCGCTCTGGGCGCTGGCGCGGGCGGTGAAGGCGCTGCCGGTCAAGCCGCAGAAGGTCTTCGTCGACGGCAACATCAAGATCGATTGCGGCTGCGACTGCGAGGCGGTCGTCTCGGGCGACGCGCTGATCCTCTCGATCGCGGCGGCCTCGATCGTCGCCAAGGTGACGCGCGACCGGCTGATGCAGCGCATCGGCCTCGCGCATCCCGGCTACGGTTTCGAGCGTCACATGGGCTACAGCGTGCCGGAGCACTTCAAGGCGCTCCAGACGCTCGGACCCTGCGTGCACCACCGCCGCTCGTTCGCGCCGGTCGCCGAGAAGCTCCTCACCGGCGCGCCGGACGAGGTCGTCGGCACGTTGTTGCCTCTTTAGCCCCCGTTCTTTATTCCTACTTGCGCCCGCTCCATGACCTGACGGGCCGAGGAAGCCAACGCGCGGGCCGATGCACTACGTCTCCCTGCTCATCGAATGTCTGCGCGGGCGCCCGCGGTTCGTGTTCTGGACCGCCGCGCTGACGCAGGCCGTGCTGTGGACCGTCCTGCCGGCGCTGTTCTATTCGGCGCCGCCCGGCGAGGTGCCGCTGCTGCTCGCGATCGGACACGAATACCTGCTCGGCAGCTATCAGGGGCCGCCGCTCGCCTTCTGGCTCGGCGAAAGCGCCTTCCGCGCCGCCGGCCTGTTCGGCGTCTACGCGCTGGCGCAGGCCGCGATCGTCGTCACCTACTGGGCCGTGTTCATGCTGGGGCGCGCCATCGTCGGCATGCGCCATGCCGTGCTCGCCGTGCTGCTGATGGGCGGCGTCGCCGCCTTCACCGTGCCGAGCGTCAATTTCGGGCCGGCGATCCTGGCGGCGCCGTTCTGGGCGCTGGCGCTGCTGCATTACTGGCGCGCTGCCGGCGAGGAGCGCCGCGGCTACTGGTTCCTCGTCGCCATCGATCTCGGGCTCCTGCTGTTGACGAGCTATGCCGGGCTCATCCTCGTCGCGCTGCTCGCAGCCTTCACGGTGGCGACGCGCGCGCGCCGCGCCCTTCTGCACAGCGAGCCGTGGATCGCGCTGATCCTGCTCGTCATCGTCGTGTTCCCGCACGCGCTGTGGCTGACGAAATGGCATGCGCTCGTCCTCGGCGGCCTCACCGACACGGCTTCGCTCGCCGGCAAGCCGCGGCCCTGGCTGTGGCTCGCAAGCACCATCGTGGCCTCGCTGTTCGGACTGGTCCTTTTGGTGTTGCTGGCGAGCGGCTATCCGCGCAAGCGCAAGGAGCGTGCGCCCGAGATCGATCGCACCGTGCCGGTTCCGGCGCTCGCGCGCGCCTATGTCTACTGTTTCGCGCTTCTGCCGGCGCTTGCCGCGATCGCCATCGTGCTGGACACGAACCGGTTCGGCCCGCTCGACCGCGTCACGCCGTTCCTCGTCCTCACCGGGCTGGCGGTGATCGTCGCCGCCGGCGACCGTGTCCATCTTTACCGCGAGGGGCTCGTCTCGACCGCCTGGATCGGTCTCCTCGTCGCGCCGCCGGTGCTCGCGGTGCTCAGCATCGCGGTCATGCCATGGGTGACGCATTCGGAGTTGGCCATTGCGCAGCCGTCGAAGGCGATCGCCACCTATTTCGGCGACTCTTTTCAGCGGCGCACCGGCAAGCCGCTTCAATACGTCGCCGGCGATCCGCAAATCGCCCTGCTCGTCGCGCTCGCCGCGCCGAGCCGCCCGCACGTCTATTTCGACTGGGCGCCGCAGCGAAGCCCCTGGGCGAGCCCCGCCGATCTTCGCCGCGACGGCGCGGTGCTGGTGTGGCCGGCGCCTGAAACCTCGCGCAACGCGCCGAACGGCCTGAAGGCGCAATTCCCCGAACTGGTGCCGGAGGTGCCCCGTTCCTTCGAGCGGCCAGTGCAGGGCTTCCTGCCGCTCCTGCGGCTCGGCTGGGCCGTGCTGCGCCCGGCCGCCGCGCCGTGAGCGGCGCGCAAATAACGGTGCATCGCTGACAATTTCGCTTTGCCGAGCGAGGCCCCTTGCGGGGATAACTAGGCGCGGGAGCCCTCGCGCGCGGATCGCGCGCGGTAAAGGGCGGGCAGCGATCGGGGGATTGCAGATGTCGACACAGACGAGCGGCCAGGATCAAAGCTTCTTCGAGCGTTATTTCCGGCTGAGCGAGCAGGGCACCAACGTCCGCACCGAGTTCATCGCCGGGCTCACCACCTTCCTGACGATGGTCTACATCGTCTTCGTCAACCCGGCGATCCTCGGCAAGACCGGCATGGACACGGGCGCGGTGTTCGTCGCGACCTGCGTCGCCGCCGCCGTCTCCACGATGGTGATGGCGCTCTACGCCAATTACCCGATCGCCCTCGCGCCGGGCATGGGCATCAACGCCTTCTTCGCCTTCACCGTCGTGCTCACCTACAAGTATACCTGGCAGCAGGCGCTCGCCGCGGTGTTCTGCTCGGGCGTCATCTTCTTCCTGATCTCGGTCTTCCGCATCCGCCAGTACGTGATTGAGTCGATCCCGCACAATCTCAAGCTCGCGGTCGCGGCCGGCGTCGGGCTCTTCCTCGGCATCATCGCGCTGGAGGAGGCGAAGGTCGTGGTGGCGCATCCGGCGACGCTCGTCACGCTCGGCGACCTGCGGCACTGGGAGCCGATCCTGATGCTGCTCGGTTTCGTCATCATCGCCGCGCTCAATTATCGCCGCGTCATGGGCGGCACGCTGATCGGCATTCTCGTCGTCACGCTGATCGGACTGCCGCTCGGGCTGACGCATTTCACGGGCATCGTCTCGATGCCGCCGTCGATCGCGCCGACCCTGTTCAAGCTCGACTTCTCGCGCGTCGCCGAGGGCACGTTCCTGATCGTGATCCTGTCGATCCTGTTCATCGACGTGTTCGACAATGCCGGCACGCTGATCGGCGTGACGCAGCGCACCGGCCTCATGAAGGACGGCAAGCTCGCGCGCATGAAGGAGGCGCTGATCGCCGATAGTTTCGCGGCGATGTTCGGCTCGATCATCGGCACCTCGACGACGACGAGTTACATCGAAAGCGCGGCGGGCGTCGCCGCCGGCGGCCGCACGGGGCTGACCGCCGCCTTCGTGTCGATCTTCTTCCTCCTGGCGCTGTTCTTCTCGCCGCTCGCCGGCATGATCCCGGCCTACGCGACCGCGGCCGCGCTGTTCTACGTCGCCTGCGTCATGGTGCGCTCGCTTGCCGACATCGACTGGGAGGACATCACCGAATACGGGCCGGCGGTGGTCGCCGCGGTCACGATGCCGCTGACCTATTCGATCGCCACCGGCATCGGGCTCGGCTTCATCACCTACGCGGTGGTGAAGATCCTCGCCGGCAAGTTCAAGGAGGCTTCGCCGGCGGTGCTGGTGCTGGCGGTGATCTTCGCGGCCAAGTTCGCGATCACCGGATGAACTGGACGACCTCGTCCTGGCTGTTCTGGGCGCTCCTGTCCGCGATGTTCGCGGCGCTGACGGCGATCTTCGCCAAGGTCGGCGTCGAGAACATCAATTCCGACCTCGCCACCTTCATCCGCACCTTGGTGGTGGTGGCGACGCTCGGATTGCTGCTTGCGGCCACCGGCCAGTTCCAGGCGCCCGGCTCGATCTCGGGCCGGACCTATCTGTTCCTGCTGTTGTCGGGGCTCGGCACCGGCGCGTCGTGGCTGTGCTATTTCCGCGCGCTCAAGCTCGGCGAGGCGGCCAAGGTCGCGCCGATCGACAAGCTGTCGGTGGTGCTGGTCGCCGTGTTCGGCGTGATCTTTCTCGGCGAAAGACTGTCGCCGCCGAACTGGCTCGGAATCGCGTTGATCGCCGCCGGCGCGGTGCTGGTCGCGTATCGCTGACGCTAGTTGAGCGGCTTTGACAGCGTCATGCCGAAATAGTTCAACGGCTTTGAATCGTCCCGGCGAATTCCGCCAAGCCGCTTGGGATCGATCGCTTCGATACCCACGCCCGAAGGGGTGTAGCGCCTGGCGTCGAGTTGCAGCATGGAGTCGCCGAGATCGAATTGCCCGGGCTTGAGGCTTTCGGGCGCCGGCGCTGGCCGGCGAATACTCGGTTGTGTCGTGTTGTAGGCAGAAGACGGAAGCCTGAACGCATCGGCGTCCAGCTTCGGTTGTGCTTGATTGCCGGCAGCCGCAGGCTCTTGCGCTGCGGCAGGCAGCGCCAGCAGCAAACCCAAGAGCACAACAAGGAGCCGAACCGAAGGCATAGGGAGAATCTATCAAGACTCGGAGCGTCAGGCCACCGTCTGTGACATTCAGCCGCTCAGCGCCTTTTTTATGGCGAGGAAGTCGCGCCAGGCGAACCGCTTCTGCAACGGGCTGCGAAGCAGGAAGGCCGGGTGAAAGGTCGGCAATGCGCGGATTTCCCGTGCGCCGCTTTGAAAGGTGAACCAACGCCCGCGGATCTTGGTGATACCACTTTGTCCGAGGAGGGTTTGCGCCGAAGGTCCGCCGAGACACACCAGTACGTCCGGATTGGCGAGTTCGATCTGACGCGTGATGAAGGGCAGGCAGACCTGCGTCTCCTGCGGCGTCGGCGTCCGGTTCCCGGGCGGTCGCCATGGAACGACATTGGCGATGTAGACCGATGAGCGGTCGAGCCCGATCGCGGCCAGCATGCGGTCGAGCAGCTTGCCCGAGCGGCCGACGAAGGGCAGGCCCTCAATGTCCTCGTCGCGGCCGGGGGCCTCGCCGACCAGCATCAGCCGCGCCTCCGGGTTGCCGTCCGCGAAGACCAGCCGGGTGGCGGTCGCCTTGAGCGCGCAGCCGTCGAAACGTTCGAGGATGCCGCGAAGTTCGTCGAGCGTGGCCGCGCTTTTCGCGGCCTCGCGCGCTTCCATGGCGGCGGTATCGGGCGCGGCCGGCGCCAGCGTCGGCGCGACGACGACAGGGCGCTGCGCCGCCATCGCCGCCTTTGGAGCCGCGGGCGCCGCCGCCGCTCTGGGCGCCGGCACGATCTCGGCGAAGCGATCGACCGGTTCCTCGCCGACGAGCGCGTCCGCGCCGGCTTCCAGGTAGAAGTCGAGCAGTTCGCGCGCGGTTGTCGGATCGGGCGGCATCGTGCCAGTTATCTAGCACGTTGTTGCCGGCCCGGCGCAAACGTGAACAATGACGGCTCAGGAGCGACACATCATGGCCGAACTGCCCGAACGGGAAGCGATGGAATCCGACGTCGTGATCGTCGGCGCCGGTCCGGCGGGCTTGGCCAGCGCCATCCGCCTCAAGCAGATCAATCCTGACATCAACGTGGTCGTGGTCGAAAAGGGCTCCGAGGTCGGCGCCCACATCCTGTCCGGCGCGGTCGTCGATCCGGCCGGGCTCGACCGGCTGCTTCCAGACTGGCGGAACGAGGAATCGCCGCTGCGCACCGCGGTCTCGGACGACCGCTTCTACTATCTCGGCGAGACCGGCAGCGTGCGCCTGCCGAACGTGATGATGCCGCCCTTAATGAGCAATCACGGCAATTACATCGTCTCGCTCGGCGAGGTCTGCCGCTGGCTCGGGCAAAAGGCCGAAGCGCTCGGCGTCGAGATCTATCCCGGTTTCGCCGCGGCGGAAGTGCTTTACGACGCCAACAGCGCCGTCGCCGGCGTCGCCACCGGCGACATGGGCATCGGCAAGAACAACGAGCCGAAGGACGGTTTCACGCGCGGCATGGAGCTGCGCGCCAAGTACACTATGTTCGCCGAAGGCGCGCGCGGCAATCTCGGCAAGCAGCTGATTGCGAAGTTCTCGCTCGGCGAGGGGCGCGAACCGCAGAAGTTCGGTCTCGCCCTCAAAGAGCTCTGGCAGGTGAAGCCGGAGAAGCACCGCAAGGGCATGGTGCAGCATTCGTTCGGCTGGCCGCTCGACGGTTCGACCGGCGGCGGCTCGTTCCTCTACCACTTCGACGACAACCTCGTGTCGGTCGGTTTCGTCGTGCATCTCAACTACACGAACCCGTATTTGTCGCCCTTCGAGGAATTTCAGCGCTTCAAGACGCATCCTTTGGTGCGCGACACGTTCGAGGGCGGCAAGCGGCTCGCTTACGGCGCACGCGCGCTCACCGAAGGCGGCTATCAGTCGGTGCCGAAGCTGAGCTTCCCCGGCGGGACGTTGATCGGGTGCGACGCCGGATTCATGAACGTGCCGCGCATCAAGGGCAGCCACAATGCCATGCTGTCCGGCATCATGGCGGCCGAGGCGGCGGCCGCGGCGCTTGCCGCCGGCCGCGCGAACGACGAACTCGCCGACTACGACGCCGGCTGGCGCTCGTCGCCGATCGGCAAGGACCTCTGGCGTGTACGCAACGCCAAGCCGCTATGGTCCAAGTTCGGCACGCTGCTCGGCATCACGCTCGGCGGCCTCGACATGTGGACGAACACGTTCGGCTTCTCGCTGTTCGGCACGGTGTCGCACGGCAAGCCCGATTATGCCTCGCTGAAACCCGCGGCCGAGTGCGCGCCGATTGCTTACCCTCGGCCCGACGGCAAGCTCACCTTCGACCGGCTCTCCTCGGTGTTCCTATCGAACACCAATCATGAGGAGGATCAGCCGCCGCACCTGAAGGTGAAGGACATGGATCTTCAGAAGCGGTCGGAACACGACGTCTTTGCCGGCCCCTCGTCACGCTACTGCCCGGCCGGGGTCTACGAATGGATGGAGGAGGGCGGCTCGCCTAAATTCGTCATCAACGCGCAGAACTGCGTTCACTGTAAAACCTGCGACATCAAGGACCCGAATCAGAACATCACCTGGGTGCCGCCGGAGGGCGCCGGCGGGCCGAATTATCCCAACATGTGATCGCCTGCCGGACGAAACCGGCCACGATCCCGCCACATCGTCAGCCTCAATCTTGCGCCGCGCGGCTCTCGCGCCGCGGTCGTTCTTGCGGGGGCAAGGCAAAAAGGCCATTCTCGGCCCAACTCGAAGCGGTTCGCGCGCCGGCGCAGCGGCCGCATGATTGGAGCGTCGCCCAGTGACATTTCCGAGCCTTGTCCGCACCCTCGCGGGCGCCGCGCTTGCCGGTATCATCTTCATTTTGCCGATCGAGATGTCCGCGCAGCCGGGCACGCCGCCCCGCTCGATGTCGGGCTTCACCGCCGCCGGCAGCTATCTCGCCGCGCGCCACGCCGGACTCGAGCGTGACGCCATTGCGGCGGCTGGCTTCTATCGTGACGCGCTCCGGCGCGACCCCAAGAACGGCGAACTGCTCGACCGCGCATTCCTGTCGCTGCTGGTCGGCGGCGACATAGACGGCGCCGTGCAACTCGGCGAGCGTGTGGTCAAGGCGGACAAGTCCGATCGCGTCGCCCGCCTCGTGCTCGGAGTCAGCGCCCTCAAGCACAAGAAATTTCCGGCCGCCAAGCGCGACCTCGCGCAGTCGGTGCGCGGGCCGATCACCGATCTCACCGCGACCCTGTTGACCGGTTGGGGCCAGTTCGGCGCGGGCGACGCCAAGGCCGCGGTCGCCGGCATCGACAAGCTCCAGGGCCCGGACTGGTACGCGATCTTCAAGGATCTGCACGCCGGCATGATCCTCGACGCCGCCGGGCAGCAGAAGGAGGCGGGCGTCCGCCTCGAACAGGCCTACAAACTCGACTCCTCGGCGCTGCGCGTCGTGGAATCCTGGGGCAGCTGGGTCTCGCGCAATCGCTCGCCGGCCGAGGCGCTTGCCATCTTCGAGGCCTTCGACAAGCAGGTGCCTCGGCATCCGCTGATTACGGCGGCGATGGAGAAGCTGAAGAAGGGTGAGAAGCTGCCGGCGCTCGTCGACTCGGCGCAGGCCGGCGCCGCCGAGGCGCTGTACGGGCTCGGGGCATCGCTCGGCCGTCGCGGTGGCGAGGATCTCGGCCTCGTCTATCTCCAGCTCGCGCTCTACCTGACGCCCAACCATCCGCTCGCGCTTCTGTCTCTGGCCGATCTCTACGAGTCGCTGAAGAAGCCCGAACTCGCCATCAAGGCTTACGAGCGCATCCCGGGCACGTCGCCGCTCCACCGCAATGCCGCGATCCAGATGGCCACCGATCTCGACGCGCTCGACCGCGGCGAGGAGGCGGAGAAGCACCTCACGGCGCTGGTCAAGGAATTCCCCGAAGACCAGGAAGCCATTATGGCGCTCGGCAATGTCCAGCGCGGGCACAAGAAGTTCGCGGACTGCGCCGACACCTACTCCAAGAGCGTCAAGCTGCTCGGCACGCCGGAGAAGGCGAACTGGGTGGTGTTCTATTTTCGCGGCATCTGCTTCGAGCGCTCGCACAAATGGCCGGAGGCCGAAGCCGACCTGAAGAAGGCGCTCGAACTGTTTCCCGAGCAGCCGCAGGTGCTCAATTATCTCGGCTATTCCTGGATCGACCAGGGCGCTCATCTCGACGACGGCATGGCCATGATCAAGAAGGCCGTCGCGCAGCGTCCCGACGACGGCTACATCGTCGATTCGCTCGGCTGGGCCTATTACAAGCTCGGCGACTATGACGAGGCCGTGAAGCAGCTCGAGCGCGCCATCGAGCTCAAGCCCGAGGACCCGACCATCAATGACCACCTCGGCGACGGCTACTGGCGCGTCGGACGCACGCTCGAAGCGCAATTCCAGTGGGCGCATGCGCGCGACCTCAAGCCGGACCCGGAAGAGCTGCCGAAGATTCTCGAGAAGCTGAAGTCCGGGCTGCCCGAGGAGACGTCGTCTCAGGCCAACAAGGCGCCGGTGAAGAAGGACGGCAACGGCGGGTAGCCTTTGCTCGAAAGGCTGTTCGCGCGTGCCGACGACCGACTTCGCCCCCGCCAAGATCAACCTGACCCTGCGCATCGTCGGCCGCCGCGCCGACGGCTATCACGAGCTCGAAAGCCTGGTCGTCTTCGCCGACGTCGGCGACGCGCTGGATTTCACGCCGGCTGACGCCACGACACTCGAGGTCGTCGGCCCGTTCGCGGCCGTCTGCGGCAGGACGCAGGACAATCTCGTGCTCAAGGCCGCTGCGGCGCTCGCCTCGCGCGTGCAGGGCCTGAAGGGCGGCGCGTTCCGACTGCACAAACGGCTCCCTGTCGCATCCGGAATTGGCGGCGGCTCGTCCGACGCGGCCGCCGCGCTCAGGCTCCTGGCGCGCGCCAACGCCATGGCACCCGGCGATACGCGCCTTGCCGAGGCCGCGCTCGCCGTCGGCGCCGACGTGCCGGTCTGCCTCGCGGCAAAGGCGTGCGTGATGCGCGGCATCGGTGAGGTGCTCTCGGCGCCGCTCGCGCTGCCGCGCCTGCCGGCGGTGCTGGTCAATCCCGGCGTGGCGACGGCGACGCGCGACGTGTTCCGGGCCTTTGCCGGCCTGCATGGCGAGACGATGCCGCTCGGCGAGGTGCCGCGCGCCGGTCTCGTCGAATTCCTGCACGCCCACGGCAACGATCTCACGGCGGCGGCGATCGCCTGCGTGCCGGTGGTCGGCGAGGTCATCGACGTGCTCGCGGCCCTGCCGCGCGCGCGGCTTGCACGCATGTCGGGCTCGGGCTCGACCTGCTTTGCGTTGTTCGACGACAGTGCGGCGGCGGCCGCGGCGGCGCTTGACCTGACGCGAGCCTATCCGGACTGGTGGGTCGCGGCGACCGGCTTCGGTTGACGTAAGGCAAGGCACGCGCGGCGACGCCTTGCAAAAATCCGAATTTCCGGAGAATTGTTGCGTATTCCGCTGGCGGTCACCGCCGGCGTGTCCCGAGGAGAAGGCCCATGAAGACCGGCTGGCTCGCCGTCGCATTCGCCGCTGCCGCGCTCGTCGCGGCCGGCCCGGCTCTGGCGCGACCGCGCAAGGCGCCGCCGCCGCGGCCGCAATGCGTCGATCGTCCGGTCGAATTCTCCTGGCTCGGAATCCTCACCAACGAGAAGCCGACCGCGAATGGCTGTGCGCCGGCCGTGAACGAATATGGCTATTACATCGGCCAGGATCCGGACCCGAACATCCGTTTCCAGCTCCAGCGTCAGCCGCAGACCGGCTACGAATCCCCGCTCGGCCGATAAGGGCTCTAGAACGCCCGCGCGATCGAAAAATCGACCGCCTCTTCCAGCGCCTGCTTGACCGCCGAATCCGGCGCCAGCGCCAGCGCGTCCTTGGCCATGGCGCCGTAATGGCGGGCCCGGCCGAGCGTGTCCTCGATGGCGTGATGCTTGGCCAGCAGCGCCAGCGCATTGTCGAGATCGCCGTCCTCGACCTTGCCTTCGACCAAAGTACGATTCCAGAAGGCGCGCTCGCTCTCATTGCCGCGCCGGAACGAGAGCACGACCGGCAGCGTCACCTTGCCCTCGCGGAAGTCGTCGCCGACGTTCTTGCCGAGCTTGGCCGACTTGCCGCCATAGTCGAGCGCGTCGTCGACGAGCTGGAAGGCGATGCCGAGATTCATGCCGAACGAGCGGCAGGCGGCCTGCTCGGCCTTTTCCTTGACGGCGAGGGCGGGGCCGACCTCGCAGGCGGCGGCGAACAGCTCCGCGGTTTTGCCGCGGACGACGGCGAGATATTCGTCCTCGTTGGTCGCGGTGTTCTTGGCGGTGCCGAGCTGCATGACCTCGCCTTCGGCGATCACGGCGGCGGCGGAGGAGAGGATGTCGAGCGCGTGCAGATTGCCGACCTCGACCATCATCTTGAAGGCTTGGCCGAGCAGGAAGTCGCCGACGAGCACGCTCGCCTCGTTGCCCCAGAGCATGCGCGCCGCGAGCTTGCCGCGGCGCATGTCGCTTTCGTCGACGACGTCGTCATGCAGCAGCGTCGCCGTGTGCATGAACTCGACTGCTGCGGCGAGCTTGATGTGACCGTCGCCGGCGTAGCCCGCCAGCTTGGCCATGGCGATGGTCAGCATCGGCCGCAGCCGTTTGCCGCCCGACGAGATCAGGTGGTTGGCGACCTCCGGGATCATGGCGACGTCGGAGCCAGTGCGGGCGATAATGGCGGCGTTGACGCGCTCCATGTCCGCGGCGACCAGGTCGAGCAGACGGTTGAGCGTGGCGGAACGCGGATTTTCAAAGGGTACGACGACGGCCAAAATCGAACTCCGGGTCACAAAGGCTCGCGAGCATAGGAACGGCGTGGTAAGCCGGCAAGTGTGTTAGTTCCACTGAGTTTGAGTGGGGTGCGTACGAGTGGGCAGGGCGGGGGATCGGCTGGTGGCTGACATCTCGGCGAAATCGGACGAACCGGTGGGGGCGGCAGGCGCGCGGGGCGGTGACCGCGTCGCCGTGCTGGTGCCATGTTACAACGAGGCGGTCACTGTCGCGCAGGTTGTGCGGGATTTCGCCGCCGCGCTGCCCGACGCCACCATCTTCGTCTACGACAACAACTCGACCGACGATACGGTTTCCGTCGCGCGCGCCGCCGGCGCCGAGGTGTTCCGCGAGGCCCGCCAGGGCAAGGGCTTCGTCGTGCGGCGCATGTTCACCGACATCGAGGCCGACATCTATGTGCTCGTCGACGGCGACGCGACCTATGACGCCCCGAGCGCGCCGCGCATGATCGCGCGCCTCGTCGCCGACCGCTGCGACATGGTCGTCGGCACCCGCGTCGATCAGGCCGTGGCCGCCTATCGCGCCGGTCATCGCACCGGCAACCGGCTGCTGACCGGCTTCGTCGCCAATGTATTTGGCCGCAGCTTCACCGACATGCTGTCGGGCTATCGCGTTTTCTCGCGCCGCTTCGTCAAGTCGTTTCCGCTTCTGTCGGCGGGCTTCGAGATCGAAACCGAGCTGACCATCCATGCGCTCGAACTGGGCCTGGCGGTGGGAGAAATCGAGACGCCCTATTATGCGCGGCCGGAAGGCTCGGAATCGAAATTGAGCACGTGGAGCGACGGCTTCCGTATCCTTTGGACGATCATCCAGCTCTATCGCTCGGAGCGGCCGATGCGCTTCTTCGGTGCATTCGCCACCGTCTTTGCTCTCACCGCGCTCGGCTTCGCCGTGCCGGTCTTCGTCACCTACGCCGAGACCGGACTGGTGCCGCGGCTGCCCACGGCGGTGCTCTCGACCGGCCTGATGCTCGCGGCGTTCCTGTCCTTCGCCGTCGGACTGATTCTCGACACGGTGAGCCGCGGGCGGCGCGAGATGAAACTGCTCGCCTATCTGTCGCACCGCGCGCCGGGCGAGGAGCGCCGCAGCCGTCCTTAGGGCTTCGGCAGCGTCGCGCAGACGGGCAGGCGCTCGACGCGTTTGGCGTTGTGATACATGCCGCACAACACCTCTTCGCTGTCGTGACGGAAGACGTGCTTGATCGGCTCGGCCTGGCTGATGGCGACGTGAACGACGATGAGCGCCGCCCCGACCGCCCAGGCGAAGCGGTGCGTTTGCAGCGCGGGGACGCGGTCGAGCAACAATGCGCCGGCGAGGATGACGAGCGGATCGGTGATCAGGAAATACTCCTGCTTGAGGCCGCGCGCCATGCCGAGCAGGTCGACCCCGTAGACGGTCGCCATCAGGGCGCAGACCTGCAACACCGTCCGCCATTCGCGCCGGCGCATCGCATAGACGGTCGCGGCGATGACGAACCATTCGAGGAAGATCGTCGGCCGCGGCGAGGATTGCATGATGAACGTGCGCCGCGCGATCAGTCCGCCCAAGGCTTCGAGGAGGTACGTCAGTTTGGCGGATAGCGTGCCCTTCGCCAGTTCCGGCGCGGTCGACGCGCCGAACCCGTACATCTCCTCGAGGGGGTGAAGGACGACCATCGCGTCGTTGGGGTGGTAGCGCAGCTTGAGCGCCAGCAGCGCAATGCCGGCGCCGGCGACGATGGCGAAAGCTGTCGTCAGGGCTTCGAGCGCCGGTACGCGCCAGAGGATGGCGTACGCGGCCATCCCCAGGCCGAGCCAGAGCGCGATCAGCAGCCAATACTCGGTCGCGCTGAGCGCGAGCCGCGTGAGGTGCCAGGTCGGAGTGTCGTAGGTCGAAAGCCCGAAGGCGACGATATCGCTGACGAGATAGACGCTCAGCGCCGCGACGGCGGCGCTCAGCACCAGCACGCCGATGGCCGCCGGCGATGACGCCCAGAAGCGGCCGCCGGTTGCGCGGGGCCCGAACGGCAGCATCAGCACCGGCAAGGCCGCGATCAGAAACACGGTCTGGATCTTGTTCTCGAGCGACAGCGCGATCATCAGCGCCGCGCAGCCGACCAGCAGCGGACGCACCGCGCGCGAGCCGCGCTCCGCCGCGATCAGCAGGATCACCAGCGCTAAATAAAACAGCGTGCAGGCGATCAGCTCGGTGCGCAGCGTTCGCATCTGCATCGCCATGCCGCCCGAGAAGGCGAGAAAGAACAGGGCCAGGCTCGCAATCCGCCGCTCGCGCAGCCACGCGCGCACCAGCATGCCGAACGAGACGACGAAGCCCATGGCGATGAGAAGCGAGAGCACGCGCGCGGCGCGCGTCGCCGCAGTCCAGGCCGCATTGAAGGCGGCGGCGTCGGCGACCGGCGGCAATTGCGTCAGTGCATCGACCTTCAGGAGGCCGAGCGCGTGCAGGCCGCGCAGCCATTCGGTCAAAAGGAGGATCGTGAGATAGCCGGGATGGTCGAAATATTCCTGCGCAAGCCCGGCGTTGAGCAGGAAGCCGTTATAGACGATCCAGAAATCCATGTCGGCGATGCGCCAATACGGATACCAGTAGCCCGCGACCAGAAACGAGGCGAGCATGGCGCCGCAAACGATCACGAGCTCGGTACGCCACGGGAACGGGGCCAGCCGCTGCATCGGCGGAAGGGCGGGGTCGCCGGCGACCTTCGACCAGATGTGCGAGGCGGCGGTGCGGAGGGATTGCATGTCGAAAGGTGGCGGGAGATGGTCTAATTTCATTCTATACGAGCGGCGCGCGACATCAATGCGCGGCGCCGGCCGGGCCAAGGGGGCGATGCATGCGTGAGATCGTGCGCACCAATGACGCGGTGCTGGTGACCGCGATCGACGCGCTGTTCAAGGCGGCGCGGATCGAGCACATGGTGCTGGACCAAAACATGAGCGTGCTGGAAGGCTCGCTCGGCGTCCTGCCGCGCCGGATCCTCGTGGCCGACGAGTTGGAGTTGCGCGCGCGCCGGCTGCTCGAGGACGCCGGGCTCGGTCACGAGTTGCGCCCCGAGGAGCGCTAGTGGAGACCAGCGACGACGCCGTGCTCGGCGGGCGCCTGCTGGTGCGCCAGCCCTTGAAGGGGCACCGCGTCGGCCACGACGCCATACTGCTGGCCGCGGCGACCGGCGGCCGCGATGGCGAGCGCACCGTCGAACTCGGCGCCGGGGTCGGCGCCGCGGCGCTGGCGCTGGCGCAGCGCGTGGCCGGACTTCACGTGGTTCTGGTGGAGGTCGATCAGGCGCTGTGCGCGCTTGCCGCTCACAACATTGCGCGCAACGCGCTCTCCGGACGGATGCGGGTGGTGACCGTCGACGTCGGCGATCGCGAGGCGCTGGCGGCCGCGGATGTTCAACCGGGCGGCGCGGATCGCGTTCTGATGAATCCGCCGTTCAACGATCCCGCCCGCCACAATGTCTCCCCCGATGCCGGCCGGCGGCGCGCGCATGTCGCCGCGCCGGGGCTGTTGCCGCTGTGGATCGCGAGCGCGGCGCGGCTCCTCAAGGCCGGCGGGGTGCTGACGCTGATCTGGCGCGCCGATGGGCAGGACGACGTGTTGGACGCTTTGCGGGACGGCTTCGGCGATGTCGCGATACTGCCGGTGCTGCCGCGTCCGGACGCCGCGCCGATCCGTATTCTGGTTCGGGCGGTCAAAGGTGCCGCTGCGGCTGTGCGCACGCTGCCGGCGCTCGAATTGAACGATTCGTCCGGGCGCCCGTCCGCGGCGGCGGAGGCTGTGCTCCGCGGCGGCGAGATGCTGCCGCTTGCGGCGATTGCCTAGGTTCTGCGCAGGATGCGCCGCCAGCGGCGGGCGGCGAAGCTGCGCCGCAACTGCCCGACGCCTTCGCGGTTGACGTTCGACAAGGCGACGATGGCTCCGATCAGCATCACAAGCAAAGTGAGTTTTGGATCCATCGTCATTCTCCCGCGCCCAATGCCCCCCGACACTGCGCATTCCTGTGCAGCGGCGCATTCGCGCCTCTGCTTACGAGCAAGAAGCATTCCAATCGTTAAAACGTGGCAAATGTCCGCCCCCGGTGGTCACGACCGCGTGACTCTGCCGCAGCGAATAAAGCGCACATAACGAAACGCAACCCGAACCGCCGTTTTTGACTTGCCGCCCGGCAGATGCGTTAAGTCCCGCCCGAACCGGTTGAGCGTGCCCCATGCCCCTGATGGATCGCCTGCACCGCCTGCTGCCGCGCTTCATGCGGCCGGACATTCCGGTCGTGCCGGTCGTGCGGCTTTCCGGCACGATCGGCGTGGCGACGCCGCTCAAGCCCGGGCTGATGGTGGCGACGGTGTCGCGGACGCTCGAGCGGGCCTTTTGTGTCAGCGGTGCCCGCGCTGTCGCGCTTGTCATCAACTCGCCGGGCGGCTCGCCGTCGCAGTCGCACCTCATCTTCCGGCGCATCCGGGCGCTGGCCGAGGAGAAGAGCCTGCCGGTCTATGCGTTCATCGAGGATGTCGGCGCCTCCGGCGGCTACATGCTCGCCTGCGCCGCCGACGAGATCGTCTGCGATTCCTATTCCATCGTCGGCTCGATCGGCGTGGTCGGCGGCACGTTCGGCTTCGTCGAGCTCATGCACAAGCTCGGCGTCGAGCGGCGCGTCTACACCGCGGGCGAGCGCAAGGTGATGCTCGATCCGTTCCTGCCGGAGAAGCCGGAGGACGTCGCCCGCATCAAGGCCATCCAGGCCGACATGCACGACAACTTCATCGCGCTGGTGAAGGCGCGCCGCGGCACGCGCCTGACCGGTTCCGACGAGACCCTGTTCTCCGGCGAGTTCTGGACCGCGAATCGCGCCATCGAGTTCGGCCTCGCCGACCGCATCGGCGACCTGCGCGCGGCGATGCGCGAGCGTTACGGCGCGAAGGTGCGGCTGCCGCTGATCGAGGCCGAGCGCAGCTTCCTCGGCCGCCGCCTCTCCGGAGTGGCCGGCGCGCTGTCGACCGAGGGGCTCGCCGACGATTTCATCTCGGCGGCGGAAGCGCGCGCGCTTTGGTCGCGCTACGGGCTGTGAGGGGCGGTACCGCGCTACTGGCCGTGAATTCGCCACCATTCCCTAAGAGTGTTAACCTGCTTTGGCGTGGGTAAGGAGAAACCGATGCCGCACATTCTGCTGTCGCCGCTCGTCAAATGGACATTCGCCGCCGCCGGCGGCGCCGTCCTGGTGCATTGGGTGGTGACCGAAGTGAAGCGGGTCAACGAGGAGCTCGAGGCCCGCCGTGCGCGCGTGCGCATCCGCGACCAGGAGCGCCGGCCGACCCTGCGCCGCGATCCCATGAGCGGCGAGTTCAGGCTGTAAGCCATCCCGAAGGTTGTCATGGCCGGGCTCGTCCCGGCCATCTCGCTTAGGGAGGCACCGCCCGCCTGATCGGGATCGCCGGGACAAGCCCGGCGATGACAACATGAGCGGCCGCATGCGCGGGGCTCCCTTGCTTGACCCCCCAAACCGCCGCCGATAGGGTCCGCCACCTTTCCAAAGCGAAGACCAAGCAAGCGATGGCCGAAGCCGATCTTCTCGCCAGACCCGCGGCGCGTGCGGCCAATCTCGACCCCGCGCGCTCGTTCCAGGGGCTGATTCTCACGCTCCAGCAGTACTGGGCGGGGCAGGGCTGCGTCATCCTCCAGCCCTACGACATGGAGGTCGGCGCCGGCACCTTCCACCCGGCGACGACCTTGCGCGCGCTCGGCCCGAAGCCGTGGAACGCGGCCTATGTGCAGCCCTCGCGCCGGCCCAAGGACGGCCGCTACGGCGAGAACCCGAACCGGCTCCAGCATTATTATCAATTCCAGGTCATCCTGAAGCCGTCGCCGGCCGACATCCAGGACCTGTATCTCAATTCGCTGAAGGCGATCGGCATCGACCCGCGCGTGCACGACATTCGCTTCGTCGAGGACGACTGGGAGAGCCCGACGCTCGGGGCCTGGGGGCTCGGCTGGGAGTGCTGGTGCGACGGCATGGAAGTGTCGCAGTTCACGTATTTCCAGCAGGTCGCCGGCTTCGAGTGCAATCCGGTCGCCGGAGAACTGACATACGGGCTCGAGCGCCTCGCCATGTACGTGCAGGGCGTCGAGCGCGTCTACGATCTCAACTTCAACGGCCTCGACGGCGACCGCAAGGTCACCTATGGCGACGTCTTCCTGCAGGCCGAGCGCGAATACTCGAAGCACAATTTCGAGGTCGCCGACACAGGCATGCTGTTCGAGCAGTTCAAGATGGCGGAAGCCGCGTGCAAGACGTACATCGACGCCGGCTGGAATTCCGAGCGCACGCGTCACGCCATGGCGCTCCCGGCCTACGACCAGTGCATCAAGGCGAGCCACGTGTTCAATCTGCTCGATGCGCGCGGCGTGATCTCGGTCACCGAGCGGCAGAGCTATATCCTGCGCGTGCGCGAACTGGCCAAAGCCTGCGGCGAAGCCTGGCTCGCCACCGACGGCGGCGGGGCATAATCTTCTTCACCCTCCCCTGGAGGGGGAGGGTCGCCGCCGAAGGC
The DNA here is from genome assembly GCA_035718885.1 of Pseudolabrys sp. Classification (GTDB taxonomy): domain Bacteria; phylum Pseudomonadota; class Alphaproteobacteria; order Rhizobiales; family Xanthobacteraceae; genus Pseudolabrys. The sequence goes on from DASTGR010000306.1 coordinate 17,603, forward strand.
GGCGCGGTGGGGTGATCGAATAACCGCTTGCCGCAGCCTGTTCCCCTCCCCCTTGTGGGGAGGGGTTAGGGGTGGGGGTCGTTGAGATGATCGCGAGGGAGCGAAACGACGACCGGCCTTGGGCACCCACAGACCGGACAATGGCTCCGCCGCAACGCGCCTTCGCGCACCGCATGAGGCGAGAGCCGACCGAGGCAGAACAGAAACTGTGGTGGCATCTTCGCCACCGCCTGCCGGTGGAGGGGACGCATTTTCGCAGGCAGGTGCAGATCGGACCGTACCTTGCCGATTTTGCGTGTCATCGATCCAAGCTGATCGTCGAGATCGACGGCGGGCAGCACGCTGAGCGGACGGCGCAAGATGCAGCGCGTACAGTTCGTCTGGAAGCGGAGGGCTATCGCGTGCTGCGCTTCTGGAATAACGACGTGCTTTCGAATACCGACGGAGTGCTGACGGTCATTCAGTCCGCGCTTACGACGACCCCCACCCCCGACCCCTCCCCACAAGGGGGAGGGGAGAAGAAGAACCCCTGACCCCTCCCCACCGCTTGCAAGAGCGCGCGGGGGGAGGGGAACGGCGCCGAGAGTTTAAAGACACGATATGCCCGACCTTCTGCTCGAACTGTTCTCCGAAGAGATCCC